>JAJEBS010000006.1 GCA_022822425.1 Gemmatimonadota bacterium
TGATGTTTCAGTACGACCCTCAACTGCCGGACGATCTCGATAGATTCGCCGAGGGCGAACCCTATCAACCCCTTGCCCGGGGCTTCGTCAGCCTGGAGGGGTTTCTCAACGCGAAGCTGATGACGGAAATCCTCCGGCGCCTGGGCGGGCGTCCCGACAAGTCCCGACTGGAGCAGGCCGTCTTCACCGTCCGCAACTTCCCCCTGGGAATCGGCGAATCCGTGTCCTTCGGACCCGAACGCCGACAGGGGATGCAGAGAGTCTACTACACCGTGGCCGACGGTGACCACTTCGCGCTTCTGGACAACTGGGAAGCCAGGTTCGGCGTGTCATGAAAACCCCATGCCGGCGGGTTCGCAATGGCAGCAAGGCATGGCACCACGGCCGTGCGACACAGCCAGGCAACACGGCCAGTAACACGACCAGGGAAGGAATCTCCCGAATGCTGAGAACAGCAGCAGGCATCGCCGCATTTTTCGCCCTCGCGCACGCGCGTCCCGCCGCCGCGCAGGGCACCCTTCGGGGCACGGTCACCCTGGCCGGCGCGGGCAGTGCCATCGCGGGGGCGCAGGTCAGCCTCGCAGGTCTGAACATCGGGGCGATAACCGGTCCCGACGGCACCTACCAGGTCGAGCCGGTCGCGGCGGGAATCCACGAAGTGGTGGTGGTGCTGATCGGCTACGAGACCGAACGGCGGCAGGTGACCATCGCGGATGGCCAGCCCACCACGCTGAACGTGGTGCTCACCGAGACGGTGCTCGAACTCGAGGGCGTGGTCGCGGTCGGAAGCCGCGCGCGGCCCCGCACCGTCACGGAGTCGCCCGTTCCCGTCGACGTGATTCCGGTCCCCGAGATTATGCAGCAGGGCGACACCGACTTCGCCAATCTGCTTCGCAACGTGGTGCCGTCGTTCAACGTGAACATTCAGCCCATCAGCGATGCGGCCACCTTCGTGCGGCCCGCGAACCTGCGCGGCCTCGCCCCGGACCACACCCTTGTCCTCGTCAACGGGAAGCGGCGCCATCGCGGGGCGGTCATCACCTGGTACGGCAACGGTCTCTCCGATGGCTCGCAGGGCCCGGACATCGCTCTCATCCCGGGGCTGGTGCTGCAGCAGGCCGAGGTCCTGCGCGACGGCGCCTCCGCCCAGTACGGCTCCGACGCGATCGCGGGCGTCGTGAACTTCGTCCTCAGGAACGACCGCTCCGGCGGCTCCATCGAATTCAAGACCGGCGGGTACGCCTTGGGGAAGACCAGCGAGCCGTTCGAGGAAGGCACGTTCCCCGGGGATGGCGAGGTGTACACGCTGTCCGGCAACGTGGGAATGCCGCTGGGGGAAACCGGCTTCCTGAACCTGACCGGCGAGTACGGCAACGCCAATCCCACCGACCGCAGCACGCAGCGCAACGACGCCCTGGCGCTGCTGGCGTCGGGCAACTCGAGCGTCCGCGCTCCGGCGCAGGTCTGGGGCGCCCCCCAGGTGTCCAACGAGCTCAAGCTGTGGGCGAACATGGGGTACCTGTTCGACGACGACATGCAGTTCTATTCCCACGGCAACTACGTGAGCAAGCAGGTCGAGGGCGGCTTCTACTTCCGCAATCCGGGCACGCGCAGCGGGGTGTTCGGGACGAGGAACGCCGATGGCCAGCGGATCCTCCTCATCGGCGACATGCTCGACGCACACGACGGCGTGCTGGACGGATCGGCGGGCTGCCCCGAAGTGCGGGTCGACGATGACGGGGTCGTGCTCGACCAGTCGGCGCTCGACCAGGTCCTCGCCGATCCCGATTGCTTCACCTTCCAGAAGCTCTTCCCCGGGGGATTCACCCCGCAATTCGGCTCATTCCTCCTCGACGCATCCGCGGTGGCGGGGCTGAGGGGCGCGAGCGGCGACTTGAACTGGGACGCGAGCGCGTCCTGGGGAAGATCCAACCTGGACTTCTACATGTACAACACGGTGAACGCTTCGCTGGGGCCGGATCAGCCCTGTGCCGACGCGAGCCGGGAGATCTCCTTCGTCGTGCCGGATCAACCCTGCACCCCCTGGTTCAACCCGGGGATCTACGACCAGCAGGAGATCAACTTCAACGCGGACCTGTCCTACGCGCTCAATGAGCGGACCAACCTCGCCGGTGGCGCGGAGTGGCGCAACGAGCGCTTCGAGATCATCCGGGGCAGCACGGAGTCGTGGACCGAGGGCCCGCTCGCGACGCAGGGATTCACCCCCGGCTCGAACGGATTCACGGGCTTCGGACCCCTTACCGAGGGAGCGTGGAACCGGAACAACTTCGCCGCCTACGGCGACCTGGAGGTCCGCGAACCCGAGGGTGCCTGGACGTTCGGTGCGGCGGGCCGCGTCGAGCGCTTTTCGGACTTCGGGACGACGGTCAACGGGAAGCTCACGGCACGCGTGAGTGCGTCGGAGAGCCTGGGGCTGCGAGCCAGCGTCAGCACCGGCTTCCGCGCCCCATCGCCGGGACAGCAGAACGCGTTCAACATCTCCACGATCTACGATCCCGCCATCATGGACCTTACCAACAACGGCACGATCCCGTCGACGTCACCCCTGGCGAGGGAATTCGGCGGTGAGCCGCTCAAGCCGGAAACGTCCGTCAATCTGGCCCTGGGGACGGTGTACGACGATGGCCCGTTCAGTCTTTCGCTGGACTTCTTCCAGATCAGGGTTTCGGACCGCCTGACGACCAGCGCCGACCGGGAGCTCACCCCGGCGGAGATCGAGCAGCTCATCGTCCAGGACATCATCCGGCCGGGCGGCGTGCTCGCCCGCTTCCGCTTCTTCATCAACGACTTCGCGACCCGGACGGACGGCATCGACCTGGTGAGCGCGTACGATGTCCGGGGAGCGCGCGGCTCCACCACAACCTTCAGCAGCGCGTGGAACTGGACCCGGACCACGGTGACGGATTTCAACCCCAAGACCCTCACCTCGCACCGGATCCGCATACTCGAGCAAGGACTCCCCGGCGTGCGCGGCAACCTCGCCATGAATCACGCCTTCGCCGGCGGATCCCGCTTCCTGGTGCGCGCCAGCTACTGGGGCGGCTACTTCGACGGCGAGCAGCCCTACTACGAGTCGGATCCGGAAAACACCATCGACTACCCGGCCCGCGTCCTCTTCGATGTGGAGGCGTCCCGAAAGCTGGCCGAGCGCTGGACGCTCACCTTCGGCGCCCAGAACCTGCTCAACACCTATCCCGAGGAGTATCCGGGCGCCGCGGCCGGCGTCGGCAACCGCTTCGGCCAGTTCACCCCCTTCGGCTTCAACGGCGGCTTCTACTACACGCGACTCGGCTACAGCTGGTAGGCTGAGGCCGCGGGGTGTCCCGCCGCGCGTTCCGGCCCCTGCCGCGCTTCCAACCCTCTCACCCGCAGGGGGACCGGCACCAAGACTCACTCCAAAGACTCTTCCATCGCTTCGCGGGCCGCGGCCTCGATGCTCCAGGGGATGGCGGAGTCGCGATAGAGCGCCGCTCCGTTGGAGAGGGTATGACATCCGCCAACTCGGGGGGCGCCGCGATGCACCGATGGGACCGGCGGCAAGCCCGGTCTCGCGCCACCCCGAGCCGCTTTGGGGGCTCTCGGCGCGTCGACCAGCATCCTCCTTGGGCGTGAAGAAGAGCACCGTCCCGTCACCGTTCACGGATACCTTGACCCGCCCCTCGTGAACGGCCCGATGATGCCGCCGGCAGAGGAGCAACGTGTTCCGGAGGCTCGTCTCGCCCCCGTCGGCCCAGTGCTTCACGTGATGCGCCTCGGTGAACCGGCAGCCGCACCCGGGGAATCGGCATCCCCGGTCGCGCTCCTCCAGCGCCCACCGGATATGCGGGGGAATGGTGCGCGTCCGGCGCCCCACGTTCAGCATCGACCCGTCCTTCGCGTGGACCATCGCCACCACTGCGGCGTCGCACGCCATGCGCCGCGACGTTTCCGCGGTGCGACGGCATTCTCGATCGGCCGGCCTGCGTCGCGGTTCCGCGGAGTTGATGCGGGCCGCCAATTCGGCGATGCGCTCGCCCAGCCTGCGGAGTTCGTCGTTGTCATCGTTGGGCCCGGAACCGGAGAGAGCCGGGATGGCATCGGTGGACACGGCGCGGGCGCCCGTGGGTTCCCGCACCATCGCAGGCCACGAGGCGAACCTCCGGCGCGTGTCGTAGAGAGAGTCCACAGATGCGATCATCATTCCTCTCAACGTGAGATTGTACAAAGACTTACGTAAAATTATAACGCCACTGAAATCGGCCTCTCAGGATGCCCTGTAGTGGCCGAAACGGGGTTGAGAGACCGTCGAAGGAGGAAACTGCCTGCGAATGCCGTCAGCGCGTCCGCCAGCGCCTCTGGCGGGCCGGGGAAGATGGGATCTCGGAGTTCGCCAGATCACGGGCCCCGGATCCGTCAATGGCAGAACGGGACACGCGCATGTGGATTGGGGACGGCGCCGAGAACCGCGAGTCCGTCGGCCATTCGGTGCTGCACGCTGGTCGGGATCGCGCTGGCCGCGAGTAGCTGGGATCAGTCTGCGTGCGCCGCGAACAGCCGGCGCCGAAGAGGTCGCGCCGGTCCAGGTTTCCGCGGAAGCGCTCGCCGGTGCATGACCATGAACTCGTATTCGGCGTGGCTCTGCGTGAGTGCGCTCCCGGTAGCCGAACCGTTGCCGCAGGCCGGTGCGCAAAGCAGCCTGGTCGCGATAGATTTCCCGAGACCGTCATCGCGCGTGAGCTGCGGCAGGCACGGTCGGGGCAGCCACGACCTGGGGCCCGAACGCACCACCTTTCATCACACGAGTTCCGGAGGACTCCAATGACCACAAGAAAGCAGGCAAGCGATTTCCCTCAGGAGGTGCTGGCCCTCTTCGATGGCTACGTGCACGGGTTCATTCAGCGCCGGGACTTCCTGGAGGGAGCCGGGAGGGTGCTGGGCGGCGGGGCGGCCGCCCTGGCGGTACTCGAGGCGCTTCGTCCCAACTACGCTTGGGCACGGCAGGTGGAGCCGGAGGACGGCCGGATCCAGCAGGAGTACGTCACCTATCCGTCACCGGACGGCTCGGGGACCATGCGTGGCTACATGGCCGTGCCCGCCGGCGCGACCGAGGCCAGGCCCGCGGTCCTGGTCATCCACGAGAATCGCGGCCTCAACCCCTACGTCGAAGACGTGGTCCGCAGGTTCGCCGCGGCCGATTTCGTGGCGCTGGGGCCGGATGCGCTCACGCCCCTGGGCGGCTATCCGGGCAACGACGACGAGGGCCGGGAGATGCAGCGGCAGCTCGACAGGGATGTGATGATGGAGGACTGGGTGGCCGCGTTCCGGTTTCTGCGGGACCACCAGGCGACCACCGGGCGCGTCGGGGCGGTCGGGTTCTGTTACGGCGGCGGGGTCGTCAATCAGCTCGCGGTCCGGCTTCCGGATCTGGGCGCGGGTGTGCCGTTCTACGGGTCGGCGCCGGCCCTGGGGGACGTGCCCTCGATACAGGCGCCCCTCATGATCCAGCTCGCGGGTCTGGACGAGCGCATCAACGCCGCGTACCCGGCGTACCAGGAGGCGCTCGAGGCAAATGGGAAGGAGTTCGCGGTCCATGTCTATGAAGGCGCGAACCACGGCTTCCACAACGACACCACGCCACGCTACGACCAGGAAGCCGCCAGCCTTGCGCAGGAGCGGACCATCGCGTTCTTCAACGAGCACCTGAGGGGCTGAACCCGATTCCGTCGGATCGCGGCCCCGCTCTCAGCCGCGAGCAAGCCTCGGCACGTTCAGCGGGCTCGCCTCCAGCACCTGGCCCCAGATCCTGCGGCCGACCGCGTCGGCTTCGCGCAGGATGGCGTCCGCGTCCATCGTGAGGACTTCGCGGTCGCGCATGACGAAGCGGCCGTCCACCATGACCGACTCGATGTCGCCCGGGTGGCCGCAGTGGACCAGCGCGGAGATGATGCGCCCCGCGGGCACCAGGTGCGGCCGCAACGTGTCCACCACGAGCAGGTCGGCCTTCTTGCCCACTTCCAGCGTCCCGAGTGCGTCCGGCTGCTGCACCGCCAGCGCGCCGCCCTGGGTTGCGTCCGCCAGGACGTCCTCGGGCTGCGGCTGAAGACCGGGCACCTCGTCCCCGTCGCGGTTGCGCCGGATGCGCTCCATGAGCAGGGAGGTGCGCATCACCTCGAAGACGTCGTTGGTGTTGTTGTCGGTGCCGAGCGCAATGGGGCAGCCGGCCGTCCGCAGCGCCGGAATCGGGGGGCTGATGCCGCGGTTCGCGGCCATCCCCGCCTGGTGCGAGATGATGGTGCCGGACCTTCCCAGCAGCGCCACCTCGGCATCGTTCACGTAGCGGGCGTGGGCGGCGAAAAGCCGCGGGCCGAGGAAGTCGTGGCGGTCCAGGTACTCCGCCGGGCGCATGCCATGGTGCATGACCATGAACTCGTATTCGGCGCGGCTCTGGTTCAGATGGATGGTGTAGCCGACGTCGTGCGTCTCGGCGAAGTCGCGCACCTCCCGCAGCAGCTCGGGCGACGAGGTTTCGGTGAGCGAAGCCGCCGGGAAGACCGAGATGCGGCCGTCCTCGGCGCCGTGCCAGGTGCTGAAGAGGTCGCTGATGCGCTGCATGCCCTCGTCGAGGAGCGCTTCGGAGAAGCGAGGCGTCCCGCTGAACGACCGGGCCATCGAATGGGTGGACACCGGACCCGGCACGTTCTCGGTGTCGCGGATCCCCTCGGCGAGGACGCAACGGAGGCCGGAGTCGGCCAGCACCCCGGCCTGGCGCTGCACGTTTCCGGTGAACTCGACTATGGTGGTGGTCCCGGTGGTGATGGCCTCGAGCGCGGCCACCTGCACCATGAGGTTGCCTTCGTCGCCCTGGAGGAGGCTCGCGGGCGAGACGGCCAGGTTGGCGGTGTTGGGGAAGCCGAAGTCCTCGTTGAAGCCGCGCGCCACGACCGCCCGCATGTGGGCGTGGCAGTTGATGAGGCCGGGGAAGAGCGCCTTGCCGCGCCCGTCGTAGGTCTCGGCGCCGGGATATGCTGCGAGCACCTCGTCGGTGGGACCGATGGCCGCGATGAGGTTGCCCTCGACCGCGAGCGCCACGTCGTCCTGCACGGTATCGGGGTTCGCGACGGTGGTGTTGGTGAACACGACTGTGGCGGCCTGCTGCGTGGGTGCCCTCGGGCCGGACGGCGCTGCCGCCCGAAGAGGGTCGCGTTCAAGCAGCAGGGCGGCCGTACCCGCTCCCGCTCCGGCCAGCCACTCGCGCCGGGTCAGATGGCCGGAGCGGCGGGATGTGCGTGTTGTCGGGACCGGACTTTCGCTATGGGATGTCGCCATGGTGGTGCCCTTACTGGTTTCTACTGGTGATATATGACAACTTCACTGTTGATATGCTGGTGAATTGGCCGGTGAGGACGAGGTGTGACCGGAGACGAAGAGCCAGCGGCCATCCTCCTTGCGGAGCACGATCGTCATCGCCCCCGAGAAGGAGAAGCCGGCCCCGCCTTCCATCCCGATCTCCTGCACGAAGCTGCACGTCGCCACCGCCGCCTCGGGGCCAAAGGCCGCCACGGTGAGGTCCGACAGGGTGAGGGTCGCCGACGACGCCATCTGCGCCAATCCGGCCAGCGACTCGCGCGACTCCCGGGCGGACCGGTACCGGATCACGCCCTCTTCAAGCCACCTGAAGTCGTCCGCGGCCGAATAGAAGCTGCCTGCCGAGTCGACATCCAGCGCGTTTACCGCATCCACATAGGCTTCGATGGCGGCCCGGGCTTCCCGCGTGGCGGTGGCAAGGGCCTCGGGCGACGCGCCGTCACCCTGGCATCCCAGCAACACGATGGGGAGCAGAGCGAGTGCCGGAACGCGCCATCCGCATTGGCGGCGGCTAGCGATTCGTGACATCCGCCGTCGAGATGTTGCCCCCGGGGGGCAGGCCGCTCGGCAACCGCGCCGGGATCGTCCGGTCAAAGTCGGGATCCGTCAGCGCCTCCAGGAAGGCGATGATGTCCTCCTGCTGCTGCACTGTCATGTCGTCCACACCGCGAAACCGGCCGGAGAGTCTGCCGGGGGTGGCCGGCGTCTCGTCCCGGCGGTCGTTGTCGCCGCGCCGCCGGCGCCGGTTGGACACGTTGGGGTTTTCCGACCGACCGCGGTCGTAGAACGCGAGCACCTCCTCCAGCGTGCCCAGCATGCCGTTGTGCATGTAGGGGGCGGTGACGGCGACGTTGCGGAGGGTCGGGGTGCGGAAGCGGAAGCGTCCGTCCCCTGCGTCGGGCTCGGCCAGGAGCGGGTTCTCGGCCACCCCCTCGGCGTGCATGTTGAAGTCGGAGAGCATCGGGCCCCGGTGGCAATCCGAGCAGTCGGCCTCGTTGAACTCGTCGAGCCCCCGGCGCTGCTGGGTGGTGAGCGCGCCCTCCTCCCCCGCAAGAAACCGGTCGAACGGGCTGTTGCGCGTCACCAGGGTGCGCTCGAAGGCGGCGATTGCCCCCGCGATCTGTGTGGCGTCGATGGAGGTACCCGCGCCGTACACGTCGCGGAAGAGGCTCACGTACTCGGGGATCGCGCGCAGGCGGGCCACGACCGAGTCGACCGCAGCCTCCTCCGGGTAGGCATCGCCGCGCATCTCCTCGCGGATGGTGAGCGGGAGCAGCGCCTGCGTCTCCAGGCTCCGCGCCCGGCGGTCCCAGAACATGGGCGCCCGTTCCGCATTGACCGACTCGAAGTCCGCCGGCAGCGGGGTAAAGCGCGGCCCGCCCCGGCGGCGTCTGCGCTGCCGGTCCAGCCCGTTGTACGCGACGTTCAGCAGGGTGGGCGAGTTGCGCTGTGCCACGGGAATCGCGCCGTCGGCGGTGTCTATCCGGTCGGGTCCCAGGCCCACCGCCCCCGGACCCAGCGACAGCGCGCGCCCATCGGCGTACGCGAAATCGGGGTGGTGGCAGGTGGCGCAGGATACGTCCATGGGGCCCGACAGGACCGGATCCCAGAAGAGCAGCCGCCCGAGTTCCTCCTCCGGGATGGCAGGCGAGGGGCGGGTCGATGCGGTGGTGAGCGCGGCGACGGCGGCCACTACCAGGCAACCTGCGAAAACGATGGCTCCCGGCCTGCGCCGGGAGATTCCGGCGAAACGGAACCAGTTCATGAAATCCTCCTGTCGGGAAGCGCGCACGCTTCCCATCCTGCTGACACAATCACCTGTTCCTACGGACACGCTCGGCCACGGGCGCGCTCAAAAACACAACTGCGCGCCCGCTCGTCCGCCATTCTCGGGCTCGCAGGTTCCCGCGCCATCCGCCTACCGCCGGAACAGGTAACTCAGCTTCATGAAGAAGCGGTCCTCGCCCCGCGCCATGCGCCGGAACCGGAACGCTTCAGGCTCGTCCAGCGCGGCGCCGTAGCCGAGGAAGACGACGGTTCCGGGGGTTGGGCGGTACGAGAGCAGCACATCGCCCGTGAACTGGTTGTCCTCCGTGGCGCGCGAGGACATCCATGCGCCCGTGGCCGCGTCGAAGAGGAAGATGGGCTCCTCGGTGTCGCCGGCCCGCAGCGCATCCTGCCGGAAGGAGTCGTACTGGCCCACCAGGCGCACGAAGAGGAAGCGCGAGATCTGGTATTCGAGCGAGAGCCGGGGAATCCGCTGGATCGACATGTTGGACCCGTCGGAGCGGCGGTCGAGGGTGAGCTGGTTGTAGAGGAAGTTCAGGCGGAACTGGTCCGTGGGACGCCAGTTGACGGTCACGTTGGGGCGAAACAGCCAGACGCCCCGCGCCTCGGCGAAACCCACGTCCTGCCACACGTTGATGCCCACCCTGGCCGAGAACGTGGAGAACTCGGGCGTCGTGACGTTCGTGATCCACCCGCGCACGTCGGTGATGCGGTCCGGGGCGTCCCAGAACACCGTGTCGGCGCCCGCCGGTCCCGGTCGAACCACCCCGTAGTCGGCGTACCACTCGGGCTTGAAGGCGTAGCTCTCCCATCCGTGGCTCACGCGCATCGACCATCCGCCGCGCAGCTGGAAGGTGCTCGACAGGAAGGTCTTGGTCTCCTCGGGCGGATCGCTTCCAAAGCCGTGGTATCCCCACCATCCCATGGTGCTGAACCCCGGAGTCCAGCGCTCGATGAAGGCGCCCGGCCTCCCGTAGAAGTTCACGCTGTTGCTGGTCCGGGTGTGGATCACGCCGGGGCGGTTGACGAAGCCGGCCTGGGTCTCGAAGTCGGGGTGGATGCCGTTGATGCGATAGTTGAGCACCAGCCGGCGTCCGGTGCGCTGGAAGACCGCCTCCCAGATGGGCGCCTCGGTGGTCGCTCCTCCCGACCGGGTGAAGCTTGCGCCTCCCTGCAGGGACATCGTGTAGACGCCCCCGAAGACGAGGCGGGTGTCGGCGGCGGCCACCCGGTTGAAGTCGCCCCCCACGACGCGGTCCGTGTAGACCATCCCGATCGTGGACTGCCCGCCGACGTCGCGCTGCAGCCTGAGCGCGTTGAAGTACGGGTTCGAATCCGCGCCCGTGCTGCCGGGGACCGCCCCGTCGATGCCCGAGAGCAGGCCGATGTTCATCCCGGCCACCTTCCCGGTGAGCTTGACGCCCGTCACCGGATTCTGCAGCCGGCGCGTGTAGATGAGCCGATTCGGAGCGTCGAAGCGGTCGATGCCCTCGAGGAAGAAGGGCCGCTTCTCGGGAAAGAAGAGGGCGAAGCGCTCGTTGCTCGACACCTGCCCGACGTCCGCTTCGACGTGGGAGAAGTCGGGGTTCACGGTGGCGTCGAGGGTCAGGTTGGCGCTCACGCCCCAGCGCAGGTTGCCCCCCATCTCCGTGTCCGAGCCGTAGCTCCAGGCATCGCCGCCGTCGGGCGCGCCGTTCAGCGCCGCCGTCACCGCGGGGGTGAAATCGACCACCATGCCGCGGGTGAGGTCACGCAGGTCCACCAGCCGCCCCGACTGGGCGAGGAACGATGCCGCGCCCCGCCGCGTGGGCGTCCAGGTGTCGGTGTATCCGGAGTGCTGCACCTTGCGGATGACGTTGATGCCCCAGTTCTGCACGTCGGAAGCCTGGTAGCTGATGCTCTCGAAGGGGATGTGGATCTCGACCTCGTAGCCGTAGTCGGTGAGCCGGCCCCTCGAGTCGAAGACGTAGTCCGGGGTGAGGTTGGTCTCGCTCACCTCGACGCCCCGGCTGGCTCGCCCCTGCTCTCCCTCGGTGCGGTTGCCGTCCTGCTGGATGCCGAACGGGTTGACGCCGAAGAGGAAAGCCTGGCGCCGGTCGTCGAAGGTGTCGAGGAGGAGCTGGACGTAGTCGTCGCCCTCGATCCGGTCCCGGTCGGCGAGCGTGGCGTTGACCGATCCCGAGGCGTCGAAAGCCTTGATGCCGAAGTAGATGCCGGTCGGGGAGTACCAGACCAGGACCCGGGTGGTGTCGGCGGCCGGCCTCTGGTCCACGGGCTCGTACTGGGAGAAGCCGGTGAGCACCGCGGCGGCGAGCCACGCGGGCTCGTCCAGGAACCCGTCGATGTCGGCGTCCTGCTCCAGGCGCGGCACCGCCACCTCGGTCTCGCCTGCGAGCCCGGCATACGCCGCCTGCGCTTGCTGCATCGCCGGCACCGCGGCGAGCGCGCTCAGGAGGATGGGCAGCATCGCTTTCCCGGCGTGGTGTGAGGAGCGCATTCCCGGCACGCTCTCCGACAAGTATAGCGTGCGACTCCGGGCAGCACGACACCCGAGTTGAGCTTGACGCAGGAACCTCGTTAAGCCCATAATGCGGGTTTTCCGACGTTTCCCGAGGCTCGACCCGCTGGCCCCCCCAGCTACTCAGGTCCCTGCCTCGCCAGCAGTAAGGAGGGCTCCATGTCAGGTGTACGGAGACTTGTCCTCGCAGTGCTTGCGGGTGCCTTCGCGGCGCTTCCCGCCAACGCGCAGGAACCCGTCAGCAGCTTCTCCCTCTCCGCCCACGGCGGACTCATCAACAACCCCGCGGGCTACGACGCGGATCGGGCGGTCTCGTACGGGATGGGCGTCCGCTTCGGTGCCGGGGCGGCGCTTCAGCTCTACGAGCGCATCTCGATCCGCGGAGACGTGAGCCTCACCTCCAAGTCCGGGACCGACAACACCGGCGGCATCAACGAGTCGGTCGATCTCGGACGGCAGTACTACGGCGGCGGTGTCGAAGTCCTGCTCATGACCGGCGGCAGCATGGAGCCGTACGTCCTGGCGGGCGGCGGGCTGGTCGTCGTGGACCGGCAGGGCCAGGACATCAACAGCTACGCGTACGACGTCACCGAGTTCACGGGCGTCTTCGGCGCGGGCATCCGGTTCCTCCTGGAATCGAACGCGTTCGTCTTCGCGGACGCCACCACCTGGACCTACCAGAACCACGTCCTGGACGAGTCGCAGCTGGACACGTCGTTCAGCGTGGGATTCGGCTACCGCTGGGGCGGCTAGAACTTTGCAAGGAGGTCAATCATGAAGCACTCCAACGTATGGACAGTGCCCATCGCCTTCCTGGCGATGGCGCTCCTGACGGCCCCGTCGCTCCTCCGGGCGCAGACCGGCAGCGTCACCGGCGTGATCACGGACGCGGGTACGCTGGGCCCCCTTGACGCCGTCCAGGTGTCGATCGTGGGGCAGGGGATCGGAGGCACGACCAACGCGGACGGCCGCTACCTCATCCCCGGCGTGCCGGTGGGGGAGGTCACGATCCAGGCCGAGCGACTCGGCTATGTGACCGCGACCGCAGTGGTTACGGTCACCGCCGATGCGGCGGCCGTGGCCGACTTCGCGCTCGACAGCGAGGCGCTGCTGCTCGAGGAAGTGGTGGTCACGGCGCTCGGCATTACCCGCGAGGAGCGGAGCCTGGGCTATTCGGTGCAGGGCATCGACGGCGATGAGCTGGTCGAGGTGCGCGACAACAACGTGATCAGCAACCTGGCGGGCAAGGTGGCCGGGCTGGTGGTGACGCCCCCGGCGGTGCTGGGCGGGACCTCGAAGATGGTCCTGCGCGGGGTTGCCTCCATCTCCGGCAACAACGAGCCGCTGATCGTGGTCGACGGCGTGCCCATCGACAACAGCCGGCGCGAGACGGCCGCCAACGGCGGCACCCGGGGCGCGGTGGTGCGCAATCGGAGCGGCATCGACTACGGCAACATGGCCCAGGACATCGATCCCTCGAACATCGAGTCGATCACGGTGCTCCGGGGCGCCAACGCGGCCGCGCTGTACGGGTCGCGCGCCTCCAACGGGGTCGTGGAGATCGTCACCAAGTCGGGGCGGGGCGCGCTCGGCGTCACGACCATCACGGCGAGCAGCAACTTCGTGGTGGAGTCGCCGCTGCGCATGGTCAAGTACCAGAACATCTACGGGGGCGGCGCCACCGACGACGGCTACAACTGGGTCGACGGGCGGGGCGGCGGCGAGAACGACGGCGTGGACGAGAGCTGGGGCCCGGCCCTCGACGGGCGCCTCTATCCCCAGTGGTGGTCGGGCGGGGTCCCGCAGCCCTGGCTGCCCTCCCCGATGAACGTGAGGGAGTACTTCCAGACGGGGAACAACCTTACGACCAACTTCGCCATCTCCCACGCCACCGACCGCTCCAACGTGCGCTTCTCGGCGCTGCGCATGGATGCGACCGGCATGGCGCCGCGAAACGAACTGGAGCGCACCCAGCTGGCGCTGAACGCCGGGGTGCAGGTGACCGAGCGCTTCGACCTGGACGGCTCCTTCCAGTACACGCAGACCCAGGGGCACAACCGGCCCGCGCCCGGGAACGGCTCCTACTACGCCATCCACATCTTCAACTGGTTCCAGCGCCAGGTCGACGCGAAGCGCATGGAGCGCGCCAACGCCGAGTGGGATCCGAACTCCGGCGTGCTCACTCCCAACTGGAACCACAACTATCACGACAACGTCTACTGGGTTCAGCACTACAGGAACAACGACGACCGGCGCAACCGCGTCCTCGGCCAGGTCACCGGCAACTACCAGCTGGCGGGTGACTGGCTGAACGCGCGCGTGCGCCTGGGCACGGACTGGTTCGAGCAGTCCAACAAGGAGGTCTACCCCTTCTACTCGCAGGACACGCCCGAGGGCGGCTTCGTGGAGGCGGCGTCGTTCCACCAGGAGACCAACCTGGAGGCGCTGGTCACCGCGAACCGGCAGCTGACCACCGACTTCTCGCTCAACGTCAGCGGCGGGGCCAACATGCGCCGCAACGACTTCGACCTGCAGGAGGCGGGAAGCCGCAAGCTCAACGTCCCGGACATCTACAACGTGAGCAATTCGGCGGCGCCCCCTCTGCTCAACTACGTCATCGAGAAGAAGCACGTGAACAGCCTCTACGGCCTGTTCACCGTCGGGTACCGCGACTTCGCCTTCATCGACGTCACGGCCCGCAACGACTGGTCCTCGACGCTGCCCGAGGACAACCGCTCCTACTTCTATCCGTCGTACTCGGGGAGCCTGGTCTTCACCGACGCGCTCAACATGGACTCCGACTTCCTCTCCTACGGGAAGCTGCGGGCGAGCTGGGCGAAGGTGGGGAACGACGCGGATCCGTACCAGCTCACCTCGGTCTACTCCGAGGTCGACAAGTTCGGCAACATCCCCGGCTACACGACCAGCAACACCATCCCCAACGCCGACCTGAGGCCCGAGGAGACCCGGTCCTGGGAGATCGGCGCGGACCTGCGCTTCTGGTTCGATCGCGCCGCGCTCGACCTCACCTACTACAACTCGACCACCAACGACCAGATCCTCGCGGTGGACGTGTCGGAGGCCAGCGGCTACAACCGCCAGGTGCTGAACGCGGGCTCGGTACGCAACAAGGGCATCGAGGCGCTGCTGACCGTCGATCTTGTGAACCAGCCCGGCGGGCTGGCGTGGGACATGTCGTTCAACTTCGGCAAGAACGACTCCGAGGTGCTTGAACTCGCTCCCGGCCTCGAGTCGATCGTGATCGGGCGCGCGGGCGGCATCCGGGGCGCGGTGGAAGCCCGGCCCGGCCATCCGTACGGGGTGTTCTTCGGCCCGGTGTGGAGGCGGGACGGGGCCGGCAACATCATCGTCGGCTCCAACGGTCTTCCGATCCGGGGGTCCTCCGAGATCATCGGGTCCTATCAGCCGGACTGGATCGGCGGCGTGCGCAGCACGCTCTCCTACGGCTCCTTCACCGTGAGCGCCCAGGTCGACACGCGCCGCGGCGGGCAGATCTTCTGCGGATCCTGCCGCCTCGGCTATCGCACCGGCGTGCTGTACGAATCGGCCAACCCGACCCCGAGAGACTGGGATCCGGACCGCGTCACCGGCCGGGGCCCGGTCGTGTTCCCCGGGGTCACCGAGAATGGATCGGCGAACACGGTGGCGGTGTCGCCGCGGACGTTGGGCACACGCCTGGACGACGTGGACACCGAGTGGCTCTTCGACAACAAATACACCAAGCTGCGCGAAGTTGCGATCGCCTTCGACCTGCCGCCCGCGTACCTCGACGCGCTCCCGGTGTCGCAGGCCCGCATCACCTTCGTGGGCCGCAACCTGTGGCTGTGGACGGCCATTCCGCACATCGATCCGGAGACCGCGGCCATCGAGGGCAGCGTCACGGAAGCGAATCTCGCCGGCATCGAAGACAAGCAGTTCCCGACGCCGCGGACCTTCGGGATCAACATCTCCGTCGTGCATTGAGGCGACGAGCATGTCTCGACGGAAGAAAGCGATGATGATGCCGAAGACATCTGAACCGAGCGGGAGACCGAGAATGAATACGAAGAGAATGACACACAGGAGCCTCGCGGCCGGTCTGATCGTGGCGATCGGCCTGGGGGCCTCCGGTTGCACGGAGGACTTCACGGGGATCAACACCAACCCCAACGCGCCCACCGACGTGGGCGTTCAGTACCTGCTGCCCGCGGGCATCGTAGGCGCCGTGACCAGCCTGCTGGGGACCGGCTTCGACCGGGGCACGGCCTCGGTCTGGGTGCAGCATTACGCGCGCCTCCAGTACGGCTCCATCGATCGCTACGAGATCGACGGCAGCTTCTCGGACGGTCTCTGGGCCACCCTCTACACGGGGGCCCTGGTGGACTTCGACGGGGTCGTCCAGAAGGCCGCCGAGAGAGGCGAGGCGAACCAGGAAGCGGTCGGGCGAATCCTGCGCGCGTGGATGTTCCACAACATGGTGGACCTCTGGGGAGACATCCCGTATTCGGAGGCGCTGGGCGGGCTCGCCGCGAATAACATCACGCCGACATACGACGACGCGCAGTCCATCTACAGCGCGCTGCTCGCCGAGCTTTCGGCAGCCAGCTCCCAGATCGCTCCCATGAGCGGCCTCTTCCCCGATGTGTTCCGCGGGACGGTCGGCAATCCGGACCTCATCTACGAGGGCGACATGTACAAGTGGCAGCGGTTCGCCAACTCGCTGCGGCTGCGCATGGCGATGCGCCTCATGAGCGCGTCGGAGGCCTCGAGCGCGATCTCGGCGGGCGTCTTCCAGAGCAGGGACGACGAGGCCAAGCTGACGTGGATCGGCTCTCCGCCCAACGAGAACCCGATGGCCCCCGCGTTCATCGCCCGTCCGGGCGACTTCCGCATCAGCGCGGCGATGGTCGATGCCCTCATCGAACACAACGACCCCCGGCTCTCCATCTACGCCGATGCCGCCAGGGAGACGGGGGAGTTCCGCGGCATGCCCAACGGCATGAGCGACAGCCACGGGATCGAGTTCGAGCAGGTGTCGCGGGTCGGAAAGTGGTTCCTGCGGCCCAACACGCCGACCTGGATCCAGTCGTACGCCGAAGTGGCGCTGCTGCAGGCGGAGGCGGCGGTGAGAGGGTATGCCGGTGGCGATGCGCGGGCTCTCTACGAGGCGGGCATCCGGGCGTCGATGGAGACCTACGGCATCTCGTCGGACGACATCGACGCGTATCTGGCGCAGCCGATGGTGGCCTTCGCTTCGGACATGGACACGCAGCTGGGGCAGATCGCCCAGCAGATGTGGTTCGCGCTGTACGATCAGGGACCGGAGGCGTGGGCCTACTTCAGGCGCGCCGATTTTCCCGGCCTGGTGGCGGGTCCGGACAACCTGAACAACGGTCTCATCCCGGTGCGGCTGCCGTATCCGCAGAGCGAGGAGTCGGTGAACAACTCCAATCTGTCGGCCGCGCAGTCGGCGCAAGGACTGGGATCGGAGCCGTGGAACATGCGGCTGTTCTGGGATCCGAACTGAGGGCACTGGATCCGAACCGAGGCGGGGCCGCCAAAGCCTGACGTTGCGGCGGAGCACATGAGGCCTGAATCACGGCAGGAGATCACGTAAGTCAAACTGGGACTGCACGATCTGCGTTTTCTGCCGTTGTACTGGACCTTGCTGGACCGTGCCGCGAAAGCGAGAAAACCGGACGTGAATGGCGGGACTCCCGCCCCCGCGCTCTCCTCGCCGCCAGGTCTGGAACGGTGAGCCTCAGCCGACGGCCCGACGCCTCAGAGAATCCATCTGCATGCGAGCGACGTGAGTTGCAGCGACCGGAGGGCGGTTACATTTTACGGCCCACCCCAAGAGTGGCTGCGGTAGATGACACCTCGTAGTCTCACCGCCAGCCCTCTCCCGGCCATCTCCCGCGAACACATCGAAACGTCCAGCATGAAGGCAAAGGCAACCCGCTTTCTCGACCTCATCGAGGACAAGGTCCAGTATCTCGTGCCGCGATGGCAGCGCCGCTACGTATGGGGCGAGACGGAGATCCATCGCCTGATCGACGACATGCTGGCGATCGCGGACGCCCAGAATCAGGAGCGACCCCATTACGGCGGCACGATGATCACAGTGCTGGAGAGTAGCGCCGGGGGGATGAAGGTCCATCGCGTCGTGGACGGTCAGCAGCGCCTCACCACCGTGAGCATACTGCTCGCCTGCATCGCCGAGACCTTGGACGCCAACGGGACGGGCGGCGAGTTGACCGGCGAAGACATCCGGGATGACCTGCTATTCAATCCGAGGAAGCAGGAGGACAGGCGGCGCAAGCTCCGGCTGCAGGACGGCGACGAGGATGAATACCGCCGGATCATCGAGAGCGACTCTCCCGGATCCGGAGACGGGCATGTGGCCAGCGCGTGGAGGATCGTCAGGAAGCGCGTCAACTCCGAGAACGTCCAGCCCCTCATCAATGGCCTCCATCGCCTTCGCGTAATCACAATCGGGCTGGACGACCGCGACGACGCGCAGCAGATCTTCGAGAGCCTGAACGCCACCGGCAAGCCGCTGACGGAGGGCGAGAAGGTCAAGAACTGGCTGCTGATGGGCCTGGCGGAGGGAGTCCAGGAAAAGCTGCACGAGGAGCACTGGAAAAAGGCCATCGAGAAGGCGCTGGATGCCCGCCACCATCGGGAGCGGATCGATGTTTTCCTCCGCGACGTGATGCGGTGGTGGACCGTCAGCATGGTCGCCGGGCACCGGACGTACGACGAATTCCGTCGGTGGGCGATTCGAAAGGGCTGCGACAATCCGGAAAACCGTCCCGAACTCTGTGCCACGCTGGCCCATCTGGCCGCCCTGTACGGACAGCTCACCGGCACCGCCCCCGGACCCTCGGGAAGGGTCAAGCGCCGGCTCGACCACCTGCGCGCGATGGGGATTGACGCCCACCGCCCCTTCACCCTGCGCCTTCTGTCTGACGCACAACGGGCAGGAGCTTCCGGTCATGACTCGAAGTGGCTCGTCCCCACCCTCGATGCGGTGAGCAGTTGGATCACCCGGCTTTGGCTTGCTGGCCACTCGTTCACCGGCTTGGGGAAGGCGTTCGTCGGACTGGCTGGCGTGACCGTCCCGGCCGACGAGTCCGATACCGCGCGATTCTGGAGGCGGCGGATCGCGGAAGTCCCCGAGCGCATTGCAGTTCCAACCGACTCGGCCGTGACCGACGGAATCCGGCTGACGCCGAAGTACGGGGGCAAGGACACTAGGGCCACAAGGGCCGTGCTGTGTGCGATCATGTACCATCAGCAGCGGGGGGAGGCGCCGTCATGCGGAAAGCTCACGGTGGAGCACATCATGCCGCAGAAGCTGACCGAGGATTGGCGCAGCGACCTAGGCGAACGGGCGGAGGACATTCACGGGCGGCATCTCCACCGCCTCGGGAATCTGACTCTCTGCGGCCCAGAATGGAATTCTGCACTCGCCCGCCATTTGTTCGATAAGAAGAAGCCATTGTACGAGGCGAGCTCGGTATTGATTACCCGGCGACTCCACAAACTCCCCAATTGGGACGAGGCCGCCATCAGGCAGCGCGCCAAGGAGCTGGCGGAGGAAGCGCTGAAGCTGTGGCCCTGGACCGGAGGCTCGTAGTGCAAGCCGTTGAAGTGGGATTCCTGGAGCTGCTGGGCGGCAAGGTCCAATACCACGTTCCTAGGTGGCAGCGTCGCTACTGCTGGAGCGCGTCGGATGTGACGCGGCTGGCCGAAGACCTAGTGTCGATCGCGGCTGCCGCCAACTCAAAGAGGGCACACTACGGTGGCTCCCTGATCACCTTTTGTCCTCCCGGACAGCCCGCTGGGGTACCCACTACCGAGCGCGTCGTGGACGGCCAGCAGCGGTTGACCACGGTGAGCCTCCTGCTCGCCTGCGTCTCCGACCAGATGGATGAGGGCGACCAGTACGGTGAGTGGACCAGGGCAGGTATCCGCGATCTGCTGTGGAACCGGAAGAAGAAGGCATCCGGGAGGCTCCGGAAGCTCTGTCTTCAGGACGGCGACGAGGAGGAGTACGTTCGGATTCTGGGGGGCGAGCCGAAAGGCAAAGGGGCGGTCACGAAGGCCTGGCGAGTGGTTCGCGAACTGGTAGACCGCTACGGGGCCGACACCCTGATGGCCGGACTGGAGCGCTTCCGAGTCGTCAGTCTCGGGGTGGTCGAAAACGACGATCCCCAGCAGATATTCGAGAGCCTGAACGCAACCGGAAAGGCTCTGGAAGAGAGCGAGAAGGTCAAGAACTGGCTGCTCATGGGCTTCCCTGACGCCAGGCAGCAGGAGCTGTATGAGAAACACTGGCTGAAGATCGAGCACGCCCTCCACGCCCAGCATGACTCGAAGCCGGTCGATCTCTTCCTACGCGACGTGATGCGCTGGCGCACCGGCTCGATCACTGCGATCCACCAGACCTACGAGGTCTTCCGCCGCTGGGCGATTGAGAAACGTTGGGACGATCAAGACCGCCGACCGGAGCTGTTCCGCCGCCTCGCGCACCTCGCCCATCTATATGGCATCCTCACCGGCACCGCGGGACCACATCCTGACGATGGGATCGAGTCCTCACTCCGCCACCTGCGCGCGATGGGGCTTCACACCCACCGACCGTTCACCCTGCGCCTGCTGCATGAACTGGACCCTGCCGACGGAGCCCCGGTCGCGACCGCGAAGCAGGCCGGATCGATGTTCGAAACGGTCGGCACTTGGATCACCCGTCTCTGGCTCACCGGCCGGACGGCTGGTCTCAACACCGCCTTTGCACGTCTGGCCGCGACAGAACCGGTTGAGCGCGAGACCTACTTGGACGACTGGATGAAACGCGTCCGTAAACTCCGTCGGCAGGATGTGGGCGTGCCCAGCGACGAGGACCTTGGCCACGGGGTTCATACTCGAGAAATGTGGTTTGGGAAGCAGGCTCGCTTGGCAGTAATGTGCGCGCTGATGAAGGACGATGACGGGGACGACGCACCGAGCTGCGCAGCCCTCTGGACCGAGCGCGTGATGCCGTATCGGCTGACCGATGATTGGCGCGAAATGCTTGGTCCCGACGCCGAGGAAAAGCACTTGGCATGGCGCTTCCGACTCGCCAACTTGGCCCTCGTCGGTGGTGCCAACGACGCGCCGGGGGAGCACCAGTCGTTCGAGACGAAGAAGGAATGGTACCGGAGGAGCCCGGTCAGCCTGACCAAGAAACTGGCTGCGGAGCCTGTTTGGGACGAGGCTACGCTGCTTCGCAGATCCCAAGAGCTAGCGGCGCGGGCCGTCCGTGTATGGCCGTGGGAACA
>JAJEBS010000176.1 GCA_022822425.1 Gemmatimonadota bacterium
GGATCACGTTTGCTTCCTGCAGTTCCTCCTGGACCTGGTTCACGAACTGATAAGGCACGTCCGTGTCCGCGCGCAAGGAAATCACCAGGCGCCGGTCCGAGGCCGCGTATGCCGGCGCCACGATGTTGGACAGCGTGGACATGGTGATGCTGCGGTCGTTGACCCAGACGTCGCCGTTGCGCTCAACCCACACATGCATGATGTCTTCCCGCTTCTCATCGATCTTCTCGCTGGCCGCCGCGGCCGCCCACTCGATGGGCCGCTCCTTGCTGGTGCGGAAGACGGTCGTGACCATGAAGAAGATGAGTAGCAGAAAGGCGATATCGGCCAGCGACGAAGAGGGAATCTCGTCGGAAGCCTTCGATTTGCGCGAAAATCCGCCCGCCTTGATAGCCATCGGCTAATCCTCCAGCAGCTGCAGGGAAATACGTTCCGCCCCGGCGGTCTGCAGGGCGTCGAGGACATCCACCATGAACCTGTAGGGTGCGTTCGGGTGGGTCTTGACCGCGGCGATCAGGTTGGGGTTCTCGGTGACCCCCTGGCGCCAGATGGCTTCCACATCGTTGGCGCGCACCTGCTGAATCTGCGTGCTCTCGCCCCGCTTCACGTCCACCAGGCCGTTGGGAAGGACCGAGAGGTGCAGGATGTTGCGCTGGCTCACCTGGACCTCTTCGGCGGACTCGGGAAGCACCACCGCGAGCCCGCTGTCCTTCGGGAAGACCGTGGTCACCAGAAAGAAGATGAGGAGGAGGAAGGCGATGTCCGCCATCGAGGAGGTGGGAACCTCGTCGCTGACCTTGGATTTCTTGTTCTGCAGTACGGCCATCTTCGATTCTCCCGCCGCTGGTGGCTGTTCCGTAATCCTTAAGTTACCAATTCGTTCGCCGTATCGTTCCCGTCACGCCCGCGTCAGGAGAGACTCGGCGGGGGCGGGGAGAGCGCGGTGATCGGATCCCTGGGGACCACGGTCAACTGGCCGGCGTTCTCCAGATCCCAGGTGACGTTCAGGATCGCCTGCGTTCCCTGCTCCATGTCGACGATCAGCTTGTCGATGCGCGTGACGAAGAAGTTGTACCCGATGTTGACCGGAATCGCAATCGCGAGCCCGGATGCGGTGGTGAGCAGCGCGACCTTGATCCCGCCGGCGACGAGCGCCGGATCCACGCTGCCCGCAGCCTCGATCGACGCGAAGGCGAGGATCATGCCCGCCACCGTGCCCAGGAAGCCCATGAGGGGCGCCACGTTGGCGATGGTCGCGAGCACCACCAGGCCGCGCTCGAGGAAGCCGAGCTCTATGGTGCCGACGGTGCTGACGGCCTGCTCGATCTCGCCCTCGCCCACCTCGCGCCCCTTGATGCGGCGCAGCCCGGCCATGAGGATGGCCGACGCCGGCCCCCGCTTGGAGCCCGCCGCCGCGATGGCCGCGTCGATCTCGCCCGCACGAGCCAGTTCGTCGACCTCCGCCAGGACCTTCGCGGTGTCCTTGTGGGCCGCCCACAGGGTCCAGGCCTTGGCGATGATCACGCCGAGCGCGATAAGCGAGCAAAGAACCAGCGGATACATCATGAATCCGCCGTCGGCGAAGAGGGTCAGGAGTCCGAATTGGTCGTTGGCCACCGAAGCCTTCCTTGTGTCGGGATTCGACCGGGCGCAGTTCCCGGACAGACGGAACTCTAGCGAGCACGCCCCGCGCGCGCTACTTCATGCAGTGCGAAACTATCCGCCCATCCTCCGGCCTGTCAACGCCGAAATCCCGCCGGGAGGCGACGCCATGAACGCAATCCACCGCACCTCCGGCCGGTACGCCCGGCACGCCCTCCCCGCGATCGCGTTACTGCTGCTTTCCGCTGCGGCGCCGCCTCCCGCGGACGCCCAGGAGACATCCGACCGGCCCGTCTGGCGCCCGGTCATTCTGGGCACCGAGGCCATGGTCGCGGCGGAGCATCCGCTGGAGGCTCTGGCCGCCGAAGAGGTGCTGCGCGCGGGCGGCAACGCCTTCGACGCCGCGTCGGCGGTCTTCTACATGACGACCGTCGTGGAACAGCACCAGGCGGGGATCGGGGGCGACGCCTTCATGGTCGCGTACCTCGCCGCGGAGGACCGCGTCCTCTTCGTCAATGGAACCGGGCACGCGCCCGCGCTCGCGACGCGGGAGTTCTACGAGGAGCACGGCGGGATCCCGAGCGCCGGGCCGCTGTCGACGGACGTCCCCGGGGCGGTGGGCGCCTTCGAGCTGGCGCACTCGCGCTACGGCAGCCTGCCCCGGGAACAGGTGCTGGCCCCCGCGATCCGCGCCGCGCGCCAGGGGCATCCCCTCGACTTCTGGGTTGCGGGGCATCACGAGCGCTCGGTGGAGAAGATCTCCCCCTACCCCGAGTCGCGGGAGCTGCTGATGCCGGGTGGGAGATTGCTCGGAGTGGGCGACCTCTACGTGCAGGAGGATCTGGCGAGATCGCTGGAAGAGATCGCGCGCGAGGGCGCGGACGCCTTCTACAGGGGGCGGCTGGCGCGCATGAGCGCCGACTTCTACGAGGAGCAGGGCGGGCTGCTTCGCTATGAAGACCTGGCGGGCTACGAGGCGGAGGAGGCGGATCCAATCCAGGTTAGCTACGCCGGGCTCGACGTCTACCAGAGCGCGCCCAACTCGCAGGGCATCGTCATGCTGATGGCGCTGAACATCCTCGAGGGCTTCGACCTGGAGGCGATGGGCCACAACTCCGCGGAATACGTGCATGTGGTTACAGAGGCGATGAAGCTGGGCTTCGCCGACAGGAACCGATACGTGGCCGATCCGCGCTTCAGCGACGTGCCCACCGAGGAACTGCTGTCGAAGGATTACGCGGCGGCGCGGCGCGGGCTGATTCGCATGGACCGGGCGATGAGCGTGGCGCCGGCCGGCGATCCACGGCGGATGGCCGCGGTGGCGGATGGAGACGGCGTCGAGTATGAAAGCGGCGCGCAGGACGTCTCGCGGCCCGAGGTTCTCTACCGCGAAGACGGGGAGACCTCGTCGTTCTCCATCGCGGACCGCTTCGGGAACCTGGTCTCGGTGACGCACAGCGTGAACTCGAGCTTCGGCAGCGGGATGGTGGTGCCGGGCGGCGGCTACTTCCTCAACAACCGCATGCCCTACTACGGCCTCGAGCTCGACGACGTGAACGTGCTCGAGCCGGGCAAGCGCACCCGCCACACCATCAATCCGGCGCTTGCGCTGAAAGACGGGCAGCCGTACCTGGCGTGGAACACCCCCGGGGGCGACAACCAGCCGCAGGCGATGCTGCAGGCGTTTCTGGCCGTGGTGCACTTCGGCATGAACGTGCAGCAGGCGGTGGAGGCGCCCACGGTGACCAGCACGGCCTTCCGCGCGTCGATGTATCCGGGGCGCATGCGCGGCATGCTGACGATGCCGGAGGTGCTTTACGAGGGGGCGGGCGAGGCGCTGGCGGCCCTCGGGCACCGCGTGGAGGTGAGCCCGCTGCAGCAGCCCTACCGGCAGACGGCGTCCGGGGCCGGAGCGGTGAAGATGGTGATGATCGACCCGGAGACCGGCGTGATGTACGGCGGCGTGAGCCCGGCGAAGAGCGACTATGTGATTGGATGGTGAGGAGGAGAGAACCATGAGGCATCGACCCCAGACGCCCGAACCCACGGATGACGAACTCAACGCCTACATCCTGACGCGCTATCGGCTCCTCGGGATCGACATCTCGGTGCTGCCGGAATCGGACGAGGATGCGCCGATGGATCAGGAGCGGCTGCTCGAGAACGGCCGCTCGATCCTCCGGCAGGACGTCGAGGCCGCCAACTTCCACATCGATCCCCAGTTCAACCTGCCCAACGCCTTTCCGGCACCCCTGGTGGCGTGGACCGAGGAGGGAGGATCGTGAGCGGGGGCGGCGCCGGCCGCGCGGTGGGCACCGGAGCCCGCGTGGCTTCCGCACCCCAGGACGAGCGGGTGTCCCGGCGATGGTTCCTGGAGCGGATGGCGTGGGTCTCGTCGGCGGCCGCGACCGGTACCCTGCTCTCGCGCACGCCGGCGGTTGCGAGCCCTCGTGGGCCGGCGGCGACACCGGAGGCCTTCGGGGCGGACATTCGCCCGCAGGAGGTCGACGACCTCACGCGGCTCACCATGTCGGAGTCGATGACCCTGATCCGCACGGGCGCCCTCGATCCGCGGGAACTGGTCGAGGCGTACGTCGACCGCATCGAGGCCTTCGAGGGAACGTACCAGGCCTACGCCGACCGTCCGTCGCGCGAGACGCTCCTCGCGCAGCTGGCCCGGACGCCCGACGATGAGCGCCGCGCCCCGCTGCGGGGCATGTGCCTCGCGCCCAAGGACAACTGCTATACGGCGGATCTGCTGACCGAGGGCGGATCGCTGGTGTTCGAGGGTTTCCAGCCGGACTACGACGCCACCTGCGTCTCGCTGATGCGCGCGGCGGGCGGCCTCGTCGTGGGCAAGGCACAGATGGGCAACCTGGCCGGGGGCAGGGCGCGCGTGTACGGGACCACCACGCCGACCACGCGCAACGCCTGGACCCCGGACGACGTGCGCTACAGCCCGTCCGGGTCCTCGTCGGGTACGGGGACGGCCGTGGCGGCCCGCCTCGCGGCCGCCGGCCTGGGAACGCAGACCGGGGGCTCGGTCATCGGCCCCTCCACCGCGCAGGGGCTGACCGCCGTCAAGCCCACCTTCGGGCGCATCTCCCTGCACGGCATCATCCCGCTCAGCTACACGCGCGATCACGTCGGCGTGATGGCGCGCGATGCCATGGACGCCGCCATCCTGCTCCAGGTGTGCGCCCAGCCGGACGCAAACGATCCGCGGACGCTCGGGCTGCCGCGACCGCCCAACTACGCTCTGGCGGCGACGCCGTTCGGGGGCGATCGGCCGCGCGTGCGCTGGACGACCCGAGTGGGCGTGTGGCCCGAGTATCTCGACGGAGACAACGAGCGCGTGAACGAGCTGCGGCGTGACTTCCTGGCCGAACTCGAGCGTACGCCGGGGGTGCAGATCGTGCCCGATGTGACCCTCCCGGACGACTGGGAGGAGCTCACCTCACCGCCGCTGGGCGGGTCCCACGGCGATCCCACCGCGTTCTTCATCGATCATCTGAGAGAGGACGTGCGCAACTTCGCCGACCGCCTGCCGCGCTTCCTCAACGGCATGCTGCAGAGCGCCGACACCTACGTGAAGGTTCAGCAGGCGCGAAACCTCCTGCGCCATCGCATGGTCACGCAGCTCTTCAACCAGTGCGACGTCGTGGTCACGAGCGCGGGCGGTTCGTTCGACGGGGTAGGGCTGCCGCTCGCGTGCACGCCCATCGGCTTCGACACCGACGAAACCACAGGCGCGCGGGTGCCGCGCGGGGCCACGCTCGGGGCACCGCCGTTCGGCGAGGAACGGCTGCTGGCGGTGATCGCGGCGTACCAGGCGGTGACGGAGTTCCACCGGGAGAGGGCGCCGGATCCGGCGGGGTAGTGAAGCTGGCGAGGCGGGTTTAATCCTTCAGCGTCCAAACCGCTTGGAGATATGCGCTTGACAGCATAAGATCTATGGATCATACTGGATGATGAAATGGCAAGTCCGTTTTCATCCAGCCTTTGATCCGGAATTCGATGCGCTCTCCACCGCGGTCCAGGATGAGCTGCTCGCGCAGGCCAAGCTCCTTCAAGTGTTCGGGCCGACGCTGGGCCGGCCACGAGTGGACACTCTGAACGGTTCCCGACACGCAAACATGAAGGAACTCCGCTTCCACGCTGCGGGTGGCGTCTGGCGAGTCGCGTTCGCCTTTGATCCCGAGAGGAAGGCCATCCTGCTCGTGGCTGCGGATAAGTCTGGTATCAGCGCAAGGCGCTTCTACAAACGGTTGATCAGGAAGGCAGACGAACGGTTCAGCGGACACCTCGCCCGACTGGACCGTGAGAGGAGAAGGTCATGAGCACTCTGGCGGAAAGACTGGACAACCTCCCCGTGGAACGCCGCGAGAAGGTTGAGAAACGGGCCAAGGCGTTGATTGCCGAAGAGATGTCCCTAAGGGACCTCCGAAAGGCACGTCATAAGACTCAGGTACGGGTAGCAATGGAGCTTGGCATCAACCAGGAGAACGTGTCGCGAATCGAACGGCGCAGTGACCTGCTCCTGTCCACGCTGAGTGGCTATGTCGAAGCCATGGGAGGAACTCTGCGCCTGGTGGCCGAGTTCCCCGATCGACCCCCCATCGCTTTGACCGGAATCGCAGCTCTGGACGGAGACGAAATGCGGGCAACGTGATAGCGGACTATTCTCTCGGAGTCCGTTCGCCTTACCCCTGGTCGCTCAAACCAGCCTTCGTCCTCCGCTGCCCCTGCACGACGTAGAGAAGGAAGCCGGCGGCGGCCAGGAGCAGCCCGACGCTGATGGGCGATGAGATGAAGATGAGGGGATCTCCTTCCGACAGAATCAGGGCGCGTCGGAAGTTGGACTCGAGCATCGGGCCCAGGATGAGCCCGAGCAGCACGGGAATCACCGGGTAGCCGAAGCGTCGCAGGATGTAGCCCAGGATGCCGATGCCCACGGCGACGTAGATGGCGAACGTCGTCCGCTCCGAGGTGAAGGCCGCGACAACGGCGAGCGGGGCGATGGCCGAGAAAAGGATGCTTCGCGGCACGCGCGTAATGCGCGCGTACAGTGGAAGCAGTGTCAGGCCGAACACCAGGATCAGCAGGTAGCTGGCGAAGAAGGCGGCGAAGAGCGGGGCGATGAGGTCCGCGGACTCGGTGAAGAGCTGGGGGCCGGGCGTGATGCCGTGGATCACGAGGCCGCCGAGGATGACGGCCGTCACCGAGTCGCCGGGGATTCCGAGTGCCAGCAGCGGAATCAAGGCGCCTCCGGTCACGGCGTTGTTGGCGACCTCGGGGGCGACGATGCCCTCGGGCGCGCCCTTGCCGAAGCGTTCGGGGTGCCGCGAGCTGCGGCGGGCTTCGCTATAGGCGAGAAAGGCGGCCATGGCGCCGCCGGCGCCGGGCAGGGCTCCCACCGATGTCCCGATCACCGAGTTCTTCACGAACGGCTTCCATCCCACGCGCTGGACCTCGCGCCACCACGCGAATGCGCCATCAGAGCGGTCGGAAGAATGCTCGTGGGCCCGGGACGGGGGCCGGCCCGCCTGACGGAACAACTCGGTGAATGCGAAGATGCCGATCACGACCGGAATCAGCGGCAGACCGACCAGCAGGTTCACCGAGCCCAGGGTGAAGCGCGGCACCGGCACCAGCGGGTCGATGCCGACCGTCGAGAGCATCAGGCCGATGACGGTGGCTGCCATCCCCCTGGCAAGCGACTCGCGCGAGACGGTCGCGACCGCGACCAGCGCCAGCACCACCAACGCGAACATCTCGGGCGACTGAAAGCGGAGTGCGATGCGCGCCAGCTGCGGGCTGAAGAGCACCAGCACCAGACCCCCGGCCAGGCCGCCCACTACGGAGCTGAAGGTTGCGATGCCGATCGCGGTGCCGGTCCGGCCCTGGAGCGCCATCGCGTGCCCGTCGAGCATGGTCATCGCGTTGGCGGGCGCTCCGGGAATTCGGAGCGCGATGGCCGCGATCGAGCCGCCGTAGAGGCCTCCGGTGAAGATCCCGACCATCATCACGATCGCGTTGGCGGCCGAGAGCTGGTAGGTCAGCGGCAGCAGCAGGGCGATGGCCAGCGTGGCGGTGAGGCCGGGGATGGCGCCGATGGCGATGCCGAGGAGCGATCCGGCCGCGAGGGACAGCAGGAGGATCGGGTCGAGGAGGACTTCGAGGCTCATCCGAGCAGGCCTGCCGGCAGGCGCGCGCCGAGGATCACGCGGAAGAGGAGGAAGGTGAGGAGCGTCACGCAGGGGACGACTGCGAGGATCGTTCGTCGCCGGGCGCCGAAGCGCTCAGCGACCGCCCCGGTGTAGAGCAGGGTCGCGAGGACGTAGCCCAGGGTCTGGAAGAGGCCGGCGTAGAGGACGGTGAGGCCGATGACGGTCCACGCGCGGGCGGGACCGGCGCGGCGGGTCCAGAGCCGGCCGAGGGCGGAACCGGGGCCCGTGGAGGTCGGGACGGTGTCCTGAATGTTCGCGCGGGCAGCGCGCTCGCAACGCAGCTTGCGCCATCCGGAAACCGCGATGCCGGCCGACAGAAGCGCGAGGGCGGAGGCCAGGCCGATCGGGACGAGCGCGACGTCCGCATCACCCGAGGAGGCGAGCCCGCTGGCCCCGAAGCCGTAGGCGAGGGCGGCGACGAAGAGGCTGCCGCCGGAAATGAGATCGGTTCGGGGAGAGGGGGCTTCGGAATCCGAAACGCGCTTTGCCCTGCCGGACTCGACCCCTCTCTGTTTCACGCGATCAGCGCCCTCACGCAATCCATTTCGAGACCGGGGCGTTTGCTTCCTCCAGCGGCTGGGTGACGACATCCAGGAGGAACGGGCCGGGGGCGGTAAGCGCCTGTTGAACGGCTTCTCCCAGCTCGGCGGGATCTTCCACGCGCCGCGCCTGCAGGCCGTAGGCCCGGGCGATGGCCGCGTGGTCGGAGTCCTTGAAGTCGACCGAGAAGTAGCTGCTGCCGCGGCTCTTCTGGCCCGCCTTGATCCAGCCGTAGCCGGCGTTGTTGCAGACGATGAGCGTGACCGGGAGGTCGAGCCGCACGAGGGTCTCGAGTTCGCCGGCGGAGATGCCGAAGCTGCCGTCGCCCATGACGCCGATGACGCGGCCGGCGTCGGGTCGGGCGTAGTGCGCGCCTACCACGGCGGGAAGCGCGTACCCGAGGGCCCCGAAGGCGCGCGGGCTGACGAACCAGCGGCCGGCCCGGGGGAGACGCCACCAGGCGGAGAAATACGGGCAGGGGGTGCCCGGGTCGGCGAGGATGACGGCGCGCTCCGGGAGGCGCGGCAGCAGTTCGGCGAGCAGGCGCTCGGGGCGGATGGGTAGCTCGTCCGAGGCGAACAGCCCGGCGACGCGGTCGCGGTGGGCGCGACGGGCGGCGGCGATTTCGGCGGGGTCGAGGCGGGGGATGGCGTCGGCCCGGGCGTGCAGTTCGGCGGTGAGGGCGGCGAGGCCCTCGCGCGCGTCGGCCCCCATGCCCGCAGCCAGCGGGTAGCTGCGCCCCAGGACGCCCGCGTCGACGTCCAGCTGGACGAAGCGCGCGTCGCCCGGGCGCGGGAGGGTCCACTTCTCGGTGGTCACGGAGCCGGTGCCGCACCCCACGTAGAAGACCACGTCGGCCTTGCGCACCAGGTCGTGGCGCCAGGGCAGGCCGCCGTTGCTGCCGATCACGCCGAGGGAGAGGGGGTCGGTTTCGGCGATGCTCCCCTTGCCGGAAATGGAGGTGGCCACGAAGGCCCCGAGTGCGCGGGCAAGCTCGCGCACTTCGTTCCAGGCCCGCGAGCGCAGCACGCCGGCGCCGGCCACGATCAGGGGGCGGCGGCTGCGGGCGAGCTCGCGGGCGACGGCACGCACCTGGTCGGGGTCGGGGGCGATCCGCTCGGCGGGGTAGCGACCGTAGCAGGCGTCCCCGTGAACGGCCGAAGCGGGGACCGAACCTGCCTGGGTGTCGAGGGGGAGGGCGATCTGGCAGGCGCCCAGGCGGCCGGTGGTGGCGTCCCGGACGGCGGCGCGCGTCATGCCGGGCCGGTCCCGGGGGGTGGCGGGGGAGAACACCCGCCGGGTCACGGGGGCGAACAGCGCGGCCTGGTCGAGATCGGTCAGGGTGCCCACGCCCCGCTCGGTGGTGGCGATGTCGGAGGTGAGGCACACCATCGGCACCGACGATTCGTTCGCCTCGGCGACCCCGGGGAGGATGTAGGTGGCTCCGCCGCCGCTCGGCCCCTCGCACACCCCTACCCTGCCGCTCAGGCGGGCGTAGGCGTCGGCCATGAAGGCGGCGCTGCGTTCGTCGCGGGTCAGGACGTGCCGGATGCCGGGCGATGCGGCCAGCGCCTCGTACCACGGCAGCGAGGTGTCGCCGCACAGGCCGAATATGGTGTCGACGCCCAGGTGCTCGAGGACGCCGACCAGGGCCTGGCCGCCGTTCACGCACCCTCCAGGGCGGCGAGAAGCCCCTCGACGCGCGGCGCCAGGTCCTCCAGGTAGCCGCGCACGGAGTCTCGCCCGCGCCATGTCGCTCCCACGGCCCCGGCCCGGGCCCACTCCTGGAACTCGGGCGACTCGGCGGCGGCCCGACAGGCGCGCTCCAGGCTCGCGAGGCGATCGTCGGGCGTGCCGGGCGGCGCCATCAACATCCGGAAGCTTCCGTACTGAAGGTCGTAGCCCAGCTCGCCAAACGTCGGCACGTCCGGCACCAGGGGACTCCGCACCGGCGCCATCAGCGCGAGCACCCTCAGCTCCCCGCTGCGCACGTAGGACATCGCTCCCGGAAGGCTGGAGACGATGGCATCCACTTCATCTCCTAGAATCGCGCCGATCTGCGGGCCCGAGCCGCCCTCGTAGGGGATGTGCCGCAGGCTTGCACCCAGGGCCTGCTCCATCGCCGCCGCGTGCTGATGCCAGACCCCCTTCTGCCCCACGTTTCCGACCGCGATGGCGCCCGGATTGGCCCGCGCATCCGTCTCGAAGTCCGCCAGATGCGCCCACCGATCCGCGGGAACGATCAGGGCGCTGGGATGCTCGGTCACCATGCACACCGGCTCGAGTGCCCTCCAGTCCACCGGCGCGAGGCCAAGCAGCTGGACGCTGAGCGCATCGTAGGTCATGGTTCCGAGCGTGTACCCGTCCGCGGGGGCGTTCTGCACGATGGTAAGGCCGACCGAACTCAACCCTCCCGGCACGTTCTCGGTGACCACCCCGACGCCGATCTCCTCCTCGAACCACCTCATGAAGCCGCGCATGGCGGTGTCGGTGCCGCCGCCCGCGCGCCACGGAATCACGTGGCGGATCTCGCGGCTGGCGTCCGGATACGCTGCCGACTCCTCCGCCGACGGCAGGCGCAGGACCAGAACGACCAGCGCCAGCAGCGCGAGCGCGATGAGAGGGATGCGGAGGGGCAAGGTCGGCTCTCGCGGTCGTATCGTTCGAGTTATGTCATCGGGCCCGATGCCCGCCGCCGGGCCAGTGTCCGTGCGCTCGGAAGGGCCGAGGTCGGTTGCGGCGAAGATACCATCCGCCGCGCAGGGATGCGAAGCGATCCGTAGACTGAAGGACCTGATCCAGGTCGTGGGCCTCATCTTCCCGCGCGGGGGGGTGGATGTCACCAACCTGGCGCTTGCAAGCCGGCACCCCGGCGCCATGGGAAGGTTCATCCCCCGATCATGGGTCAAATACACGATAACGCCACAGATATTCGTTCCATTGGCCACGCTTCATACACAAAAAATACCGTATATTCAGGGGATGTGGAATGTCCTCTCGCCGCACATGCCTGCGTCGCCCCGTTCGCTGGGGAATCGGACCGAAAGCAAGGAGAGACGCATGGCTCACGGCTTCTCCCGGCGCCCTGCACGGAGGACCTGCTTCCGAGCGCCACCGGGCCCGCTCGGCTACATGACAATCCTTGTTCTCCTTGGACTGCTGGCCGGGTGCGGCGGTGGCGGCGAGGACCCCGCGGGTCCGGATGCGAATCAGGCTACCTGCCCGCCCGGCTGGAACACGGGCGCGTTCTTCAGAAACGCAACGCCGTCGCTGATCGCCGTTTGCGTAGAGGCGGGCGAGAGCCTGAGGGCCCGAGACCCCGACGGAAACACGCCCCTTCATCTTGCCGGCGGGTTCAGTGACGATCCCGCGGTGATCCAGGCTCTCATCAACGCGGGAGCCCGCCCAGACGCCAGAAACAACGACGACGCGACCGTCTTGTGCTTTGCTGTTGTTGAAAACGAGAACCCCGCGGTGATCCAGGCTCTGCTGAACGGTGGATCTCGAACATCCGATCTGTGCCGCGCACCCGGCGACGTCAACGGAATCTACCCCGGAGTGACGCCACTTCACCTCGCAGCGCTTTTCAATCCGAATCCCGACGTGGCAGAAGTGTTGATTCGCGCGGGCGCCGATGTCAACGCCGAAGGCGGCATTGGCGGGACCAGTACCCCATTGTTCCTGGCCGCCGCCTCCAACGACAATCCGGCGATGGTCGAACTCCTGCTGCGATCAGGCGCCGAGCTGAGGTGGGTGGCCCAGCATGGGGCGAGGAACGAGAACCCGGAGATCATGCGAATCCTCGTGGATGCCGGCGCCGGGCTTTCCGGTGCCTTGCACCGCGCCGTCTTCAACAGGACTACGGAAGTCACGGACGTCCTCATCGCGGCGGGGGCGGACCTGGACGAGAAACATGGAGAAGACGGGATGACCGCCTTGCACTGGGCAGCCAGAGCCGGGATGGCGAATCTGGCGGCACTGGAAGCCCTGCTTCGCGCCGGCGCGGATCCGAACGTCCTGGATGACACCGGCAGGACCGCGCTGGATTGGGCGGAGTCCTCGGGGCAGACGCAGATCGCAGCGCTGCTGCGGCAACACGGTGGCCGACTCAGCGGATGACAGCATTCGCCGGCTGATGAGCCCGTCCTCCATGGCCGGAACCCCACCGCGCGCGTAAACTGGCAGGACGCTTCTACCCCGCCGTTCCGCCTTTGCCGCGAGAGGTCGTCATGTCCGGCACCCCAATTCTGTCCGCACGCTTACTGGCCGTCTGCTTCGCGCTGGTTGCGCCGTTGCTCCTGCTGCCGGGTCACGGCACGGCCCAGGACGCCGACGCCCCCGTCAACGCCTCCGACCACCCGCTGCTGCGGCCCTTCTCGTGGCGGTCCATCGGGCCGTACGGGCAGGGCGGGCGGGTCGACGACCTGGCGGTGAACCCGGACGACACGCGCATCTACTACGTGGGCTTTGCGACCGGCGGGCTGTGGAAGACGAGCAACAACGGGACCACCTTCGAGTCGATCTTCGACAGCTACGGAACCCACTCCATCGGCGCGCTCGCGGTAGCGCCATCGAACCCGGACATCCTCTGGGTCGGGACCGGCGAGGCCAACAACCGGCAGAGTTCCTCGTTCGGGGACGGCGTCTACAAGTCCGAGGACGGCGGCAAGACCTTCACGCACGTGGGGCTGCGCGAAACTCAATCCATCGCGCGCGTGATCGCGCATCCCGACGACGCGGACGTGGTCTGGGTCGCGGCCAACGGCCACCTCTTCGGCGCGAACCCGGAGCGCGGCGTCTTCAAGACAACCGACGGAGGCCGGTCCTGGAGCCATGTCCTCAGCGTCGACGAGAACACCGGCGCCACCGACCTGGTCATCGATCCCTCGAACCCCAACACGCTCTTCGCGGCCACCTATCAGCGGCGCCGGACGGCGTGCTGTTTCGTGGGCGGAGGGCCCGGAAGCGGCATCTGGCGCTCGGACGACGGCGGCGAGAACTGGAGCCGACTGAGCGGCAACGGCCTCCCGCGCGGCACCATGGGGCGGGTCGCGCTGGCGATGACCCCGGCCGATCCGGACGTCCTCTATGCCCAGATCGAGGTCGCGGCGGACAAGGAAGAGCCTCTCACGGAGGAGGAGCGGGCCGAGTGGGAGCGCCTGGACGACGAGGACGCGCTGCTCCCCGACCCCCAGTACAACGGTATCTGGCGCTCGAGCGACAAGGGCATGAGCTGGGAATTCCGGTCGAACGAGAACGGGCGCCCGATGTACTTCAGCCAGATCCGGGTCGACCCGGCGGACCCGGACATCGTCTACATCGTCGATCTGCGCATCTACAAGTCGCGCGACGGGGCGCGCACGTTCGAGCAGCTGGACGGCTACGGGCACGTGGACCAGCACGCGCTCTGGATCAACCCCGGGGACAGCGATCACGTGATCGCGGGCAACGACGGCGGGGTCGACGTCAGCTACGACCAGGGCGAAACCTGGGAGTCGCTCCGGCGCTGGGCCGTGGGCCAGCCCTATCACGCGTCCGTCGACATGCGGCGCCCGTACTACGTGTGCACCGGGCTCCAGGATAACGGCAGCTGGTGCGGCCCGAGCGCGGTCCGGACCGGCGAGATCCTTTCCGAGGACTGGTACCGCGTCGGGGGCGGGGACGGCTTCTACACCGCCGTCGATCCCACCGACCACACCGTCGTCTATTCCGAGTCCCAGAACGGCAACATCCGGCGCCTGAGCCTCGCGACCGGCGAGCAGGTCAGCATCCGACCGCGCGCGCCGAGTGAGAACAATCCCTCGTCGAACATCGTGCCCATGCCGGATCGCGGCACCGAGATCCGCTGGAACTGGAACACGCCCTTCATCCTCTCGCCCCACAATCCCGAGGTCGTGCACGCGGGCGGGAACCGCTTCTTCACGTCGATGGACCGGGGCGAAACCTGGACGATGAGCCCGGACCTGTCGAGGAACACGGACCGCGACATGATCGAGCTCATGGGCCAGGCCAACGCCCTGCCCCGCTGCAACCAGATGGCACGCGGGCAGGAGTGCATCCTCTCGCGCAACGACGGCGTGAGCGCCTGGGGCGCGGCCGTGTCGATCGCCGAGTCGCCGCTGGTGCCGGGGCTCCTGTGGATGGGCACCGATGACGGCAACCTCCAGATGAGCCGGGACGGCGGCGCCAGCTGGACGGAGGTCGGGGAGAACATCCCCGGGGGGACGAAGGGCTACTATATCTCGCGGATCGAGGCTTCGTATTTCGACGCGGGCACCGCCTACGCCTCCGTGGACGGCCACAAGAGCGGCGATCTGGCGCCCTACGTCTATGTCACGCGCGACTATGGCGCCAGCTGGGAGAATATCACGTCCAACCTGCCGGAATATGGCAACGTCAACACCGTGCGCCAGGATCCGCGCAACCGAAACCTGCTCTATGCCGGAACCGAGTTCGAGTTCTTCGTCTCGCTCGACGAGGGCGGGAGCTGGCACCGCTTCATGACCGGACTCCCGGTGGTGCGCGTCGACGACGTGCTGGTGCATCCGCGCGACAACGACCTGGTGGTGGCCACGCACGGCCGCAGCGTGATGGTCATGGACGACATCACGCCGCTGCAGCAACTGACCCCCGAGGTGATGGAGGCCGACGCGCACCTGTTCGCGCCGCGGGAGGCGGTGGCGTGGAAGCAGAACCGGATGCGTTCGCGCTCAGTGACGGGCGACAAGGTGCTGGTCGGGGACAACGCGCGGCCGGGGACGGCGATTCATTACTGGTTGGGGGATGACACCGACGCGGACGATGTGAGTCTGACGGTTACCGAGGTGGCGACCGGGGACGTGTTCCGGGATCTGGAGGCCACCGGGTACGAGGGGATCAACCGGGTGCAGTGGGATCTGCGGGGGAATGTGCCGGAGGGTCAGACCGGCGGCGGGTTCGGTGGGCCGCAGGCGCCGGTGGCGGGGCCGGGGTTGTATCGGGTGACCCTTACCGTTGACGGGGAGGAGTTGTCGCAGACGGTCGCCGTGGTGGAGGATGGGTGGATGGGGGGGTGAACGTCACTCCGACGCTACCGTGCCTAAGAGAGGGAGAAGCCTAGAAGGGGCGATTGCTCTTTGTCGCCTCATCAGGCGAAACGACGGCACTTCTCCCCCTAATTCGTTGCCCCAAGCTCCTGACCGATCCTGACGAAACTGAACCCGAAGCCGTAGTACCAGGGATTCTCGCGGACGCTTACGTTGTGGCCCACTGTTACTTGGACCAAGCCGTCTCTCAGCAGCGCCAACAGGCCAACGCCCACCCCGGTGGATGGATCGGAGGCGGCCGTCCCGAACTGAGGGAACGAGATGTTGATTCCGAAGCCAGGTTCGAAGAGCCGGGTAGCCCTAGCGAGGACGCTGTTTCCGCGCGGGTAGATCGACCAGAACACAGATGTACCCGCCGTCGGAAGGGCTCTGGCTTGGCGCGGATTGCCAAGCTCCCCAACACCGTCCGCCGCAAAATCCCCCATGGCACCCATCCGATTCGCGAACATGAACGAATCTCGGATCGCCGGCACGGGGTCGACACCGAAACGCCGTACGCCGAACTGGAGGCGCATGGCCCTCGGGACTTGGGCGCCATCGGTATCGCTCCAAACGGTCAACGTTACGCTACTTCCTTCGTCAATCCCTTGAGCGAGAAGAGGGATTTCGGCATCCCGAAGGTTCTCGAGTAGCTGCTCTGTGATTGTCTCATTCGGCGGTTTTTCTCTGGGAAAGGCTAGATCAATTCGACCGAGGAACGCTTCGAGGAGCCCAAAAGTGTCGGTCAGGTTATGAATGACTTCATCCGCCCTGTGGGCGTCATCGATGTAGTCGTCTGCCCGTCGAAAGCGCCGGAGTGAGTCCGCAGCACTGCTCAACTCACCGATCGACTCTCTTATAGCTGCGGGCGTAGTGTTTCCGAGGCGGGCGACAGGCTGCAACTCGACATCGGATAAGCCACCCAGCCTCTCCAACGCGCCCGCCCAACTCGTGAGGCCGGCTAGAGTAGAGCCCAACTCTGCGGCCTCGATCATCCATTCGTTCCTCAGGGAATCCGGATTGGCTCCTGGAAAGTTCAGTGTGTCTAACGCGCTCGCGAGCTTCATGAACTTCGCCAACGGCGGAGTTTCGTCGTTTGGGCCATATTTGAGGGCAACATCACACAATTGCCCGACGAGACCCGTAGCCCCGGCAATCGCCACAATCGCGGGGTCCCGTCTCGAGCCGAGTTCCTGGTACCCCAGAACCTCTACCGGTGGCGTCTCGTCTTCAGACTGCGCGGTCGCCTCCACGCCGACCTCAAAATTGAAGTTACCAGCGTGGGTCATCAGGTGCTGGCGATTGAATCGCACGACGATAGTGGATCTCTCGTCCACTTCGTATCGAGCTTCCAGGGTTGTGTCGTTGTCGGGATCCCCGTGCATGAATAGCGGTAGATGGTCACCGTCCCATGTTCTCTCGAGGATCTGCACAAAGTGGCTGGGATGAAGCGAATCTTCTCTGCCAGCCGAATCTTCTCTGCCGGCCAGGTCGGGATATCGACTACAGAAGTCTATCGAGGATAGCCGCTTGTCGTTGTCGGGTGCCCGCAAGAATGCGCGCGGGCCCGGCACGCTGATGAGCGCGGATGCGACGGCGTCATCTTGAGCATCGGCGTCGGCACTAGGCGTGTCGGCAACTTCGGTTGGTGCAGCATCCGACACACGTAATGTGAAACGGCCCGCCTGCTCTCCAGAGAGGCTCATCGCAAAAACCCTGTAAGCTTCGTTCGCCACGCCTCCGAAGCGTAGCAAGGAGTTTAGTCCACCCCCGGAGTCATCGTCGAACGCCACCAGCCCGGATGCGTCTTCTATTTCCATGTAGGAGTCCAGTTCTTCAGACTGCATCTCAATCAGCAGAGGGTCGGAGCCATTGGTCATTGGCAGGTGAAAGCAGATCTCGGGCATCAAGTCGTGAAGAACACCAGCCTTGGTCTCTCCTCGCTGTATCGGTGTACATTCTTGTTGCTCCACGCGCAGCGTGAATTGGCCTACCTGACCGCGGGAAAAGCTTGTGACGTATATTATATAAGTAGTATTTGCTTCAGCGGTAAAGCGCAACCAAGCATTCAGCCCGACGCCGGAGTCGTCGTCAGACGCTACCAACCCCGTGCTGTCCCTCACCTCGACGTACGAGTCGAACTCCTCAGATCGCATATCGACAAACACGGTGATGGGTTCATTGCTTGCGGATAATTGGAAACACCGGCGAATGGATGCAGACCCCGGCAGGACAGAATCGGGAGGTTGTTCCCCCTCTGCGTGCTCTTCCAGGCGGTCGACGATGATGTGCTGTCCCGCTGTCCCGATTTCCGTGCATTCCTCATCAACCGCCTGAGCAACCGCCGGTATCGGCGACAGAGGGAACCCGCAAAGAAGCCACAGGGCCGATACCCACGCAAGGCACAAGGGCGACCACGTTTCGAGAAGACCGGTGTTCTTGTTCATGCGGCTTGCCTGTGTAAGAATGGGAGCCCTCCGCAACCCAATGTAACGAGGTTTGCGGGCGTCGCTTGACAGCCAGTGGATGGCGTTCGTTAGGTTGGATGACAACTTCGGCCCGACTGATCGCTGCGATGACGGACGCGGAGGCCACCTTTGGAGGTGGCCAGTCGGAGGGCGCGTGATGGTCACTATGAACGCCATATGGATGCTTCGGAGAGCTCGTTCAGCACAACCGCGCTCTCGAATCCTCCCACGCGTCTACCGTTGCCCCAATTAGTCGCCACGACCGTTCTCGCCGAAATATGTCCAGACGCCGTGCAGACGTCACGTCGGAGCACTCCGACCTGCTGCGGTCGGTGCCTCTGTCATCGTCCCACGCGACCTGGGTACCGTCTTCCCGCAGCACTTCCAGGTAGGCGTCCACATCTTCGGAGTCCATGGTAATCACGACACGCTGGCCCGCAGTCGCGGAATAGGTCCATTCGTCGTAGTAGCCGAAGCTCCACCCGACTCCGTCTCCGGCCTGGAGATTCCCGGTGACCGCGCGTCCCGTCACCAACCGAGTAGGTCGAGTCGCCACCAGCCGCGGGTAAGCCGCGCTGCCGATCATGGCTCCGTTGACCCGCCCACGATCGACCGGACGGTTCTCGTTCTCGTCCCTCGCGCCCGGATCTGCGCCTTCGTACAGAAGCATTAGGGCAATCGAAGGCTGGTCGCTCCACAAGGTTGCCACGTGCAGCGGTGTCCCGGCCACCTCTTCTTCGCCAGCGACTGCGTTGGGGTCGGCTCCTGCTACGAGAAGTGCGGAAACCACCGCTGGGCCAGCCTGCCGTGCCGCCAAGTGAAGACTGTTCAGGCCGTTCACGGTCGGTGCGTTCGGATCGGCTTCCGCCGCGAGAAGGACTGAAACGACATCCGATCCGCCGAGCGGAACCGCGAAGTGCAGGGCACTCCTGCCATAGCCATCGACCGCGTTCGGATCCGCTTCCTCGGCCAGAAGAGAGGTCACTGCCGCCGTATCGCCTTGCAGAGCCCCAAGCTGAAGCGGCGTCAAGCCTTCTGCGCCCCCTCCCTGGATCAGCGCTGAGACAACGTCACGGACAGCGTCGTAACGCAGAGCCGAGTGCAGAGGGGTCCGCCCGTCGTTGCTCTCGGCCCGGACATCCGAGCCGGCAGCCAGCAGCCGCGCGATGACCCGCCCGTTCTCGCCGCGGGCGGCGGAGTGATGCAGCGGCGTGTAGCCGTCGTTGTCCAGGGCGTTGGGATCTGCTCCGGCAGCGAGGAGGTGGACGGCAACCACCGGGTTATTCTTCGCGACCTCATGAAGCGGCGTCCGTCCGCCGTCATCCACGGCGTTCGCGTCCGCGCCAGCATCCAGCAGGAGCCGGATGATCGCGGGGTTGCCGGTGAGGTACGCCGCGCCATGCAACATCCACGGCTTCCAATCATCCGTCATTCCGTGCCGCTCGAGGGAGCCGCGAAACCACTGGAAGTCGTCCCAGTCGTCCGGGTAGGAGCAGTCCTCTTGCGCGACGACCGGTGCTGCGACCAGAGAGATTGCCGACAACACCAACGCGATCGAAAGGGCCTGCACGGCGAGACTTCCCCTCCTCTTCCGGGCAAACGGCGGGTTGCTGAAACGATGCTCCGACGCAATAGAAGGCATGCAGTTCGGTTCCGCAACGTCAAAAACAGGCGCCTTTACGCCAATATCAGACACGCCATATCCTCGACTGTGTCGCCGCCGCGGCAGACCATTCCCTGACCTGATTGTCCGCTTCTGACGTTTTGCGGTCTGTTATTGACGTGCCACGTTGCATTAGGAACCAACCAGGCTGCGTGGCGTCTCCCCGATTGCGAAGGTATACTATCGTCTCCTCGGTCGACCCACGTCAGACTCGACATGATCCTTCGTCGCCATTGCTCTCCGGCCCTTGCTGCCGCTCTCGCCCTTGGGACCACCCTCTCCTGCGGAGATTACCCGCCGTCAGTGGCGACTCCCC
>JAJEBS010000096.1 GCA_022822425.1 Gemmatimonadota bacterium
CGGAAAGGAGCACGAAGAGCGGCTGCAGCGTCATCGGGACCGGCGTCCAGGGCACCGGCACCGCGACGTGGGCGCCGGCGGCAGTGAGCAGGACGAAGAGCGCCGCGGTCAGCGTCCGCCGACCGCTGGCGAGCGACGCCATACGCACCAGAACTCCCCGTCCCTGGCTCAACTCTCCAGTCCGCATCCTGATCCTCCCGTGTTTGCGCTATGTCAGCAGGTTTCGTGCCGCCTCCCGGCTCCCCGCGGGTCGGAGGACGGGCGGGCCTGATCCGCCCGCACCCGGTCTTCGAACGGTCAGGCGCGCTCCACCGCCAGCGCGACCGCGTTCCCGCCCCCGAGGCAGAGGGTGGCGAGACCCGTCGCGGCGTCCCGGTCTTCCATCGCATGCACGAGCGTGACCAGGATGCGGGCCCCCGAAGCGCCGATGGGATGCCCCAGCGCGACGGCGCCGCCGTTCACGTTCACCCGGTCCGCGTCGAGGCCCAGGGCGTCGATGTCCGCCAGGGCCTGCACCGCAAAGGCCTCGTTGATCTCTACCAGGTCGTAGTCGTTCGCCGCCTTGCCCTCCGTTTCCACCACCTTGCGGACGGCGACGATGGGGGCGAAGAAAAGGTCGCGCGGTTCGGTCCCCGCCGAAGCGTAGGCAGTGACGCGGGCGGCCACCGGCAGGCCGTGCGCCCGGGCGAATTCCATGGACGCGACCACCAGGGCGGCACCGCCATCGTTCAGCCCCGGGGCGTTTCCGGCGGTGACCACGAGCTGATGGACCTCTTCGGGAGCATCGCGGGAAAAGGCGGGGCGGAGCCGCGCCAGCGCCTCCAGCGAAGTGTCGCGCCGAGGGCTCTCGTCGGTATCGACCACGGTCGAGGCCCGGCGGCCCGGCACCTCCACCGGTACGATCTCGGACTGAAACCGCCCCCGGTCGATCGCGTCCACCGCCTTGTGGTGCGACGCCAGCGCGAACTCGTCGGCCCTCTCGCGCGTGATGCCCGCCCGGGTCGCCGTGTATTCCGCATGGCCACCCATGTGGCGACCCTCGAAGGAGCACCAGAGGCCGTCGTGAATGAGGCCGTCGCTGACCTCCTGATCTCCGAACTTCACGCCTCCGCGATGCCCGCGCAGATAGTAGGGTACGTTGGACATCGACTCGAAGCCGCCCGCCACGACGGCGCGCGCGTCTCCCGCCCGGATCGCCTGCGCCGCCAGCATCACCGCCTTCAGCCCGGAACCGCACACCTTGTTCACGGTGACGGAAGGGATGGTCGCGGGGAGGCCTGCGTTCACGGCCGCCTGGCGGGCGGGGGCCTGCCCCTCTCCGGCCGAGACCACGTTTCCCATGACGACCTCGTCGATGGCCGACGGGTCGACGCCGGAGCGCTCCACGGCCGCACGCACGGTGACGGCGCCGAGCGCGGGGCCGGAAAGCGGGGAGAGACCGCCCAGGAAACGGCCGATCGGGGTACGGGCGGATCCAAGGATGACCGGGGTTCGGGAATCGTCGTTCATGGGTGAAAATCTAGACCAATCCGTCGACCGGGTCACGTCCCTCCGGTCTGGCGAGGAGTTCGCGCAGCGCCCGAAGGTCGCGGACGCCCCGCCGCTCCGTTTCCTCCAGAAGGCACCTCAGGATCTCGGCCGCCGCGCGCGCGTCGCCCAGGGCCCGATGGCGCCCGTGCACCTCGACGCCGTAGCGGCCGCACAGGGCGTCGAGATGATGACGCCGCTGGGACGCCAGCAGCCGGCGCGACAGTTGCTCGGTGCAGAGCCTCTGCAGGCGCGGAGCGTCTCCCAGCGCCTCGCGCAGCTGACCACCGACGAAGGCCCAGTCGTGGTCGGCGTTGTGGGCCACGAAGACATGGTTCTCGAGCTGGTTGCGGACTTCGCCGGCGATGTCGTGGAACCGGGGCGCCTTCGCGACCCTGGTTCCGCTGATGCCGGTCAGGCGGGTTACCGAAGCCCCGATGTCCCGTTCGGGGTTGACCAGACTCTGGAATTCCCGGGTTACAACCCCTTCCCGCAGCTCGACGATGGCCAGTTCGATGATGCGGTGACCCGCCTCGTACGGGCCTCCGGTCGTCTCCACGTCGACCACGGCGTAGTCCAGAAAGCCGAGCGATGAACGTACCCCGCCGAGGCCCGGGGTCAGCTGCCAGCGGCCCTCCGGGTCCAGACGAAACCTGGGATCGGGCCCCAGCAGCGACGCCATGAGCGCCGGTGACGCCCGGTCGAACGCGTGCAGCCGGGTCGCCCGCCGGGCGAGCTCGTCGGGGTGCAGCGGTCCGTCGCCGAGCAGGCCTGCGACCGTCTCCACCCATGATCTCCGGGACGCGCTCATGAACGCTCCACCACCTCCGCCAGCCGCACGAAGTCCTCGGGCGCCAGCGCCTCGGGACGGAGCGTCAGGTCGAGCCCGCTGCGTTTCTCCACTTCCGCCACGGCGCCCCGGTCGAGCCGATAGGCGGGTGCGTCCCGGAGAATCCGCTGGAACTGCTTGCGCCGGCGCTGAAAGGCCGCCCGGGTAAGGACGCGCACGGCCTTCTCCTGCGCTGCGGAAATCTCCGGAGGGTGGAAGGGACGTATGCGCACCACCACCGAATCCACCCGCGGGACGGGGCGAAACGCCGTTCGTCGCACGCGCAGGACACGCTCAACCCGCGCCACGATCCGGACGCCCACCGACAGGGCGCCGTAGGTCCGGGAGCCCGGGGCCGCGAGCATGCGCTCACCGACTTCCCTCTGCACCATGATGACGATCTCGGCCGGTCGCGGGCGTTCGAGAAGACGAAAGACGATCGGCGAAGTCAGGTTGTAGGGAATGTTGCCGATCACCTTGAGCGCGGAGATGTCGTCGGCCAACTCCGCGATGTCGGTGTCGAGAATGTCCCCCCGAACCAGCGTGACCTCGGGGCGCCCGCCCAGTTCCTCGCCGAGGCGGTCCGCCAGCTCCCGGTCCAGCTCCACGAGCATCAGACGGCGCGGCAGGCCCAGCAGGTGACGGGTGAGCGCGCCGGTCCCGGGCCCGATCTCCAGCACCTCGTCGCCGGGCTGAACGTCGAGCGACCGGACGATGGCCCGCTGAAGGTTGGGGTCCACCAGGAAGTTCTGGCCGAGGGAACGCTTCGGCCGCACGTCTCAGAGCCTCAGGGCGATGGCGGTGCGGTCGTCGGCGGGGATCGCGCGCGTCGGTTCGGCGGCGAGCCGGAAGAGCGAGTCCACGATGGCGGCCGGACCCCGGTCGACCTGCTCTCGCGCCTCCGCAAGCACCGCCTCCTCCCCGCTGCGCGAACCGCTGGTGGCCAGCGAGTCCGACAGGCCGTCGGTAAACAGAAACAGCAGATCCTCCCCCGCGGCCCAGGGTACGCCGACCTCCGAATACGCGCCGGGTCCGGCGATCCCGACCGGCGGGTCGGTGGCGATCAGGCGCCGCTCCCCGTCGGCCGGCCGGAAGACGAAGGCGTGAGGGTGGCCCGCATTGGAGTACACCAGCTCGCCCGCGTCCGGGTCCAGCACGCCGCAGAAAAGGGTGAGGTACATCTCGGTGTTCTCGAGCTCGTCGCGCAGCGCATCGTCCACGTGGCGGAGCACCTCGGCCGGACTCTCCGTTTCGCCCGCGAAGATGGATGCGGCCGAGAGGGCCAGCGCCATGATGAGTGCTGCCGGGAAGCCGTGACTCGACACATCGCCGATCATGACGCCGAGCCGGCCCCCGGAGAGTTTGATGAAGTGGTAGAAGTCGCCCCCTACCTGCTCCGCCGGCTGAACCCGCGCCGCCACCTGGCTCAGCCCCAGCTGGTCGACCGACTGAAGCAACCGCATCTGAAGGTTGTGGGCCAACTCCATCTCGTGCGCCATCCGGTCCCGCGCGCGGCTCTCGCGGAAGAGCCGATGATTCTCGAGCGCCGCGCCGATCTGGCTGGCGATGGCGGTGAGCAGCTTGCGGTCCCCGGCCGAGAAGGTGCCGCTTCCCCTGCGCCCGAACAGGTTGATGACGCCCACCGTGCGCGCCTGCCCCGCCTGCGGCGCGTACTGGATGGGCACCAGGAGGGCCGATTCGGAGCGGAGGTTGGGGGCGGTGGCGGGATGGCTGCCGTCGTCCCCGGTGCTGATGACCGCCTCCCGTTCCCGGAACACGCGTGCGGTGAGCATGTCGCCGGCGGGATCGAGCGGCCCGTCCAGTCCGGCAATCCCTTCGGCCGCGACCTGGTGCAGCAATCCGTCCCCGGCATCGTAGACCCACAGCGAGCCGCGGCGGGCGCCCAGAACGTCGCATACCTCGCTGAGGATGATGCGTGCGGCTTCTCCCAGCTCCAGGATCGAGCCCAGGATCTCGCTGATCGAGTAGAGCAGGTTGATTTCCTCGTAGCGCGCGGACAACTCGCCGCTGAGGAAGCTGATTTCCTGTTCCGCGTCCAGGACCCGAACCAGTTGCGAGCCGAGGAGATCGGCGGCCGGCGCCAGAACAGGATCCGCGGGACGGATCACCAGTTCCAGGCTACGCCCGTCGCGGGTGCCGAGTCGGCGCGTCAGGGCCTTGTCCTGTTCCGTGGCCGGCAGGTCGGTCCCGGCCTCCTCCGGATACACACGGCGTCCGGAGACCGGATCGCGCACGCCCAGCCGCCACGGGAAGCTCCCGGCAAACTCGTCCAGCATTGCGCGGGCCGGCCGCGGAAGCCGCGGAGCGCCGGGCTCGCTCATTCGCGTCGTACCTGATCGCGTCTCAGCAGCAGGGTGACGGAGTTCCCCCGCTCGTTGAAGGAGACCTCATCCAGCAGTTTGCGCATCAGAAAGATCCCGCGTCCGTCCGGCTTCAGGAGGCCTTCCCGGGTGGTCGGATCCGGAAGATCCTCGTAGTCGAAGCCGGGACCTTCATCCGTCACCCGGGTGATGATGGCCCCTGCCGTGATCGTCAGTTCAACGCGCACGTGTTTCGACCGATCGGCGCCGTTGCCATACAGCATTGCGTTGGAGAGCGCTTCCGCAAGCGCCACGCGAAGGTTCATGCGCACCCGGCTGGCCCTTCGCTCGCGCTCGATGATGCGATGGCAGCGCGCGACCACCTTCTCGACGGCGTCCTCGATGCGGAGGACGTCGCTCGGGAGGTGGAAGATCAGCTCCGGGTCCATGGGCCACCGCCGGGCATGGAGCGCCCTCGAACGAAACTCAGTTGTCCCGGAGGCCCTCTTCGCGGGAATCCACGATGGTGAAAAGGGTGTCGAGCTTGGTGAGCTGGAAGAGGGTGCGCAGGTCTTCGTTGAGCGCGGCCAGCCGGAGTTCCCCGCCCTGCTCCCGCACCTTTTTGGACAGGGACACAAGTACCCCCAGTCCGGACGAATCGATGTAGCCGGTTTCGGCAAAGTCGACGAGGAACTCCCGGTCCCCGGTGCGCAGCCGCTCGAGCACGACGTGCTTGAGCTCCTGGCGGTTTGCAACGATGAGGTGGCCGGTTACGCTGATGATGGTGATCGCACCGGATTGTTCTACGATGAAGGGCATGCCGGGCTCCGCGTTTATCTGATGGAATCCGTGCTGGATCCGCCGACGGTGTGGAAGGTCGGGCGAGGTGCGGGGCAGTTTACATGAAGGCTGCCGGGGCGGGCAAGGCGCTCCGCGTGGCGGGTCGGCGCCATCACTGCTGCGCCCCCCGCCGGTTCTCGAGTTTCCGTCGGATCCCGCGGGCCACGAGGGGCGAGACGAACCTGGAGATATCCCCACCCAGGACGGCGACTTCGCGAACCAGAGAGGAGGAAAGGAACGCGTACGACACGTCGGGCATGAGGAAGAGGGTCTCGGCGCCCGGCCACAGCTGCCGATTCATCTGGGCCATCTGGAATTCGTACTCGAAGTCCGACACGGCCCGAAGACCGCGAATCATGAAGCGCGCCCCGCGGCCGCGGGCGAAGTCCACCAGCAGGCCCTCGAAAGAGGTGCATTCCACACGCGCCTCATCCCGAAACACTTCCTGCAGGAGGCGCACCCGTTCATCGACGCTGAACAACTGGCGCTTCGACTGGGTCGAGCTGTGCGCCACCGCGACGACGACCCGGTCGGCCACGCACAGCGTGCGCCGGACGATGTCCTCGTGCCCCAGCGTGACGGGATCGAAAGACCCCGGATAGATGGCGATCAGGTTGCCGGCACCGCTCATGCGTCCGCCTCCGCAATGGTCAGCGTGGTGTCTCCGTACACTCGTTGGCGCAGCCGAAGCCCGGGACAACCCGGCAGCTCTTCCCGGGAACGATGCTCCACCCAGAGGATGCCCGCAAACGGACGTTTGTCGTAGAGGTCGAGGAGCCGCCCCGCCAGACCACGTCCGTAGGGAGGATCGGCGAGCACCAGATCGATCTCCTCCCGCTGCATGCGCTTCGTGTACGCGAGCGCGTCGGCGCGCACCACGCGCGTGGCGGTTCCCGCCCCCAGGAGTTCGATGTTGTCCCGAAGAACCCGTAGCGCGCTCCGCGAGAGATCCACGAAGGTGACGTGACTGGCGCCCCGGCTCAGCGCCTCGAGCCCGAGCGCGCCCGAACCCGCGAACAGATCCACTACCACAGCCCCTTCCACATCGGCGCCGAGCGCCGCCATCCACGCCTCGCGCACGCGGTCGGAGGTCGGGCGCACGCCCCGGCCGCGCAGCGGCTTCAACCGGTGCCCGCGCCAGCGTCCGGCAATGATTCTCATGCCGGCGACTCGACCGGCGGTCGCGCCCGAGCGGCGGAAGGAGGCGGAGAGGGGCCGATGCCCGCGAGCTCCGCCTGGATGAGCGGGACCCCGCGGTATTTGTCGAGCTTGAGACGAAACACCGCGTCAACCGGTCCCGGAGCCAGCGCCCCGGGCTCGACCCGACCGGCCATCCGGAAACCGATCGCATCCAGCCGCCCGGTACGATCGCGCAGACGCATCCTCAGGTGGGCGCCCTTCAACGTCTTCACGGGCCCGTCCAGCCTGACCCCGCGCGCCAGGAACAGGGGGCGCGGATTGCCGATTCCGTGCGGGCCCATGTGCCGCAGGTAGCGCACCAGCGGCTCCGTGACCTCATCGAGGCGGATCTCCGCGTCGGCGACCAGGTGCGGGCGCAAATCGCGATCGGCGAGCTCCCGCTCGGCGGCCTCGTTGAACGACGCCCGGAAGGCATCGATACGCTCGGACGCGAGGTTCATCCCCGCTGCCTGCCGGTGTCCGCCGAAGCGGTCGAGATGGCGCCGGCCCGTCGTGATCGCGGCCAGGATGTCGAAGCCGGGAATGGAGCGGGCGCTTCCGCGCGCCGAGTCACCGTCCACCGCGACGAGGACGGTCGGCCGGTGGAGGCGGTCCACCAGCCGGGACGCCACGATGCCGATCACACCCGGGTGCCAGTCGTCCGACGCCAGCACGAGGCCGTAGTCGCGGCCCGGATCGTAGGATGGAGCCAGTCGTGCCAGTGCCTCCCGCAGGACGCGCGCCTCCGTCTGCCTGCGCTCGGCATTGTACGATTCCAGCGCGCCCGCGAGCCGTGCCGCCTCTCCCTGGTCGTCCGTGAGCAGGAGGTCGAGTGCCCGCCGCGATTCCCCCACCCGGCCCGCCGCGTTGATCCGGGGCGCCAGGGTGAAGCCGACATGGCCGGAGGTGACCGGGCCGCGCATGCGCGCCACCCGCATGAGCGCGCGCAGCCCGGCGTTGTCGGTATCGTGCAGGGCGTTCAGGCCGTGACGCACCAGGACGCGGTTGTGGTGCGAGAGGGGCACCAGATCGGCGATCGTGGCGAGCGCGACCAGCTCCACGTGCGGCACCGGCCCGATGGCCTCGGAGCCGGTGATGCGACCCAGCAGGCGCGCGAGTTCGAACGCTACGCCGGTCCCTGAAAGGTCCTGGTTGGGGTAGCTGCAGTCCTCCCTGCGCGGGTTCACCAGCGCGAATGAGCGCGGGAGAGTCCGGCCGGGGGTGTGGTGATCGGTGATGATGACGTCCAGAGAGGCCCGCCGGGCCTGTTCCACCGCGGCGTGGGCGCGCGTGCCCGAATCGGCGGTCACCAGGAGGGTCGCTCCGGCGGCGCGCGCGGCCTCGAGTCCAGCGAGGCCGAAGTCATACCCGTCGCGCAGGCGATGGGGCACGAAAGGGACGACCCGCCCCCCGAGCGCGCGCAGGCAGCGCGTCAGCAGCGCCGCGGCCGCGATGCCGTCGACGTCGTAGTCGCCGTGCACCAGGATGGTCTCGCCCCGCTGGACCGCGTTCAGCATGCGCTCGCACGCGGGCACGGCATCGGTGAGCGACGCCGGATCGGGCAGGCCCTCCAGCGACGGGCGCAGGTAGGAGCGGGCCGCCGCGGGCTGCCCGAAGCCACGCACTGCGAGCACCACGCACATCGCCCGGGGAAGGTGGAGTTGCCTGCGCAGTTCTGCGATATCGCGCGCGGGGGGCGCGGGGGCGACGCTCCAGCGGGGCGCGGGAGCCGGCGGGAGCATCCCCGGCACCGGCGCGTTCACCCGGGCGGGCCACCTTCGGATGAATCCGCGCGCGCACCGGGGGCAGCGGTGCGCCGGGCCGGCAGCAGTTCGCCCACGGGCTGCTACTCGCCGTCGGGGGGAGCGAAGATGATCCCGCAGGCCTCGCACCGGCGCAGGGTGCTTCCGCCTCTGACTTCCGCCTGCAGCTGCAGCGGGACCATGGAAAAACACCGCCCACACGCCCCGTCGGCCGTTATGGGCATCACGATGGCTCCCTTCCGGCTGGAGCGCAGGCCCTCGTATACCTCCCGCTCCCGGCGATCGAGTCCGGCGGCGCAGGCTTCCCTGTGGAGCTGCAGCGAAGCAAGCGAACGCTCCGCGTCTTCCCGCTCGAGCTCGATCTCCCGCCTTCGGGGACCGGCCTTTTCCTGCTCGTGCGCCAGTTCCCGCTCCAGTTGCCCGGCCTCCTCCTCCCGCTTGCGGATCTGGTCCAGATAGGTCAGAGCCTCCTGCTCGTCTCCGTCCACGGAGCGGTTCAGAAGGTCCATTTCCGCCCGCACGGCCGCCTCCTGGCGAAGGTTGTGCACCTGCAGGAGCCGATCGCGCAGCATCCTCAGCCGATTCCGTTTCTCCTCGGCCGTCCGCTCGAGTCGGCGCTCCGCGACGCTCAGTTCCCTCAGCCGGGTGCGGGCGCGTTCGATCCTGGCCTGCAGTTCGCGCCCCCGCGAGTCGAGTTCCTCCAGCAACGGGACGAATCCCTCGATACGGGAGGTAGCGCGGTCGATTTCGGCGTCGATCTTCTGTAGCTCCTGCAGCGATGCATAGGTCGGCACGGCTATGGTCTCTCCTGAGCAGATGCGGTTCCGTCGCCGGGGCCCGGGCGATGCCGAACCGCCGGGGTCCAGTGCGATGGATCGATTTCGCGCTTCTTCCGTTGCAGTTGCTCCAGTTCGGAGATCAGTTGCCGCTTCCGCTCCTGGTCCCGCTCGCTGGCGATCGTCTCTCTCAGCTCACGCGCCCGCTCCGCCAGCGGTGCGCCACGCATCCTGCGCGCCGAGTCGTCGAGCACGCGAGCCGCATGACCGACTTCTTCGCTGCCGGCGAGCAGGGCCGCAAGGCGATCGGCGGCCATCGCCTCCATTTCCTCCGGGGCCCGGTCCAGTTCCGGGTTCTCGGTCAGCGCTCGGAATATGGCGCGGTTGGCCGGGTGGACAAAGTCCTCCGGGCCCAGCGCCTCGCTCGCCCGGTCGATGAGCCGGCGGTCGTTGACCAGCACCCGCAGGAGCTGGCGCTCGGCGCCCATGAGCGGTGTCCGTACACGCCGAACCCCGGGCCGGGGAGCGGGGACGCTCCCGCGGCGCGGCACGGCGGGCGTCCGCGCAATCTCCTCCTCAAGCGTCTCGCGCCGCACTCCGGTTTCCGCCGCCACCCTCGAGATGTAGATGTCGCGCAGCGCCGGATCGGTTGTCGCGCGCAGGGTCGGAAGAAGGCGGTCCACGGCGTCGCGGATGCCGTCGATCGAGGACAGGCGGTCGCGCCCGGTCAGGATCTGCAGCTTCCGGTCGAGCACGTCGACCGCATCCTCGACATATCCCATCAGCGCCTCCCGCCCCTCCCGGCGCGCCACCGAATCCGGATCCTCTCCCCCGGGCAGCGTCACGACGGAGGGGTGGATCCCCGCCCCCAGCAGGACGTCGGCGGCGCGGAAGGTGGCCCTCAAGCCTGCCATGTCGCTGTCGTAGAGGAGAAACGCTTTCGACGCGAACCGCGCCAGCAGACGGGCCTGCACCGAGGTCAGAGCGGTTCCCAGGGAGGCGACGACGTTGGGAACCTCGTGCGCCACCAGGGAGACGACATCGGTGTAGCCCTCCACCAGCAGCACCGCCCCCTCCTTGCGGATCTCGTGCCGCGCCCGACCCAGCCCGTACAGTTCCTCGCCCTTGTGATAGACCGGGGTCTCCGGAGAATTCAGGTACTTGGCTCCCTTCCCCGCGCCGAACAGCCTGCCCCCGAAGGCGATGACCCTGCCCGTCAAGCCCTCGATCGGGAAGACGATGCGGCTCCGGAATCGATCGTAGGGCTCCTCGGAGCGCTCGCTGGTGGTCACCAGGCCCGCATCCAGCAGGATGGCGTCGTCGATGCCGTGGCGCGCGGCGGCGGTGCGCAGGCCGCGCCATTCGTCCGGTGCGAAGCCGATGCCGAAGCGCTCCGCGGTCTCCGCGTCGATGCCCCGCTCCCCCAGGTAGTCCCGGGCGAGCCGGCCGGTTTCCTCGTCGGCGAGCTGCTCCCGGTAATACTCGCGCGCGAAGGCGTTGGCCTCGTACAGGGGACGGTTGGGATCCTGGTATTCCGGGCGCGCCTTCACTTCGCGCACCGCGATCCCCGCCTTGCGGCCCGCATACTTTACCGCCTCCGTGAAGTCGAGTCCCATCCGCTTCATGATGAACGAAAAGAGGTCGCCGGATTCCCCGCAGCCGAAACACTTGTAGAAGCCCTTCGCGGGCACCACGTAGAAGCTCGGCGTCTTCTCCTCGTGGAAGGGGCAGAGCGCGCGGTAATCCTTGCCGGCCCTCTTGAGCGGAACGTGTTCGCCGATCACGGCGACGATGTCGGAGCGGACCCGCACCTCCTCGACCTGGTCGTCGGGAATCACGCGAGGGTCACCACGGTTACCCCGGTCCCCCCCTCTCCCACACCGCCGGCACGGTACTCCCGCACCCGCGGATCTTCCTCCAGCAGCTCGGCGACGAGGGCGCGCAGGGCGCCGGTGCCCTTGCCGTGGATGAGGCGCAGCTCGGGCACGTCCGCCACCACCGCCCGGTCGAGGATGTTCTGCAGGCGGACAGCGGCCTCTTCGACGCGCATCCCGCGCAGGTCGGAGTCGAGGGGGGGCGGGTCGGAGGGAAAGAACGAGCGGCCCGCCGGCCGCCTCTCCTCGCGGGCCTCGCCCGGGGCGGACACGAGTCCGTCGAGCGGCACCTCCAGCCTGAGCCCGCCCCGGGCTTCCACCAGCGCGCGGCCGGGGCGGACCTCCACCACCGTGGCGGTCGCGCCCCCGTTCGCGAGACGCACCGGGTCGCCGGGGCGGATGAGGGTGGCGGGGGCGGGCCGGGGATCGTCGCCGGGGCGGCGGCGGTGGTGCTCGGCGGCCGCCTCGACCCGCCGGCGCGCGGCGCGGGCGACCTCCTCCTCGTCACCGGCCCGGCCGGCGCGCACTTCGGCGATGGCGCTCTCGACTTCGCGGCGGGCTTCGAGCAGGATCCGGCGCGCTTCGTCCCGGGCACGGCGCCGGACCGCGCGTTCCTCGCGGCTCATCCTGCGCTCGC
>JAJEBS010000136.1 GCA_022822425.1 Gemmatimonadota bacterium
GAAGAGGCCATCCGGAGCAAGGAGGGACCTGACTCCCGAGAAATACCTGGCCACATCGGCGGCAACGCCATGCTGAAACACCTGAAGGGCGATCAGGTAGCCGAAACGGCGTCGGCTGGCGAATGTCCGGAAGTCGGCGCAGATCAGTCGCGGGGATCGTGTGCGCTGTCGAATGGCCAACTGGCGAAGTGCCTCGGCGGACAGGTCCAGACCGTGGAGCCGTAGTCCCGACCTCACGAGCGGAAGGTAGTTGCGGCCGTTGCCGCAGCCTATGTAGAGCCCCCTGTTCTCGGCTGGCGAGCCGGCAGCGCGTAGAGTGGCAAGGATTTCATCCGCGAAAGGGAGAGGAGGCTCCTCGGCGAATCTTCCCCTGCGATATTCCGCGTCCCAGCGTGCCGAGACCAGAGGCCGGTTCATCTCTTTCAAACCGGATCACCCGGATGCGGCCGAGGCGCGCATGACGCGGTCGAACCCCCGCACGCGATTGCGGCAAACGAGAGGGCGGCACATGCGGCCCGACCACGTGCCCTGCGTCGTCCGCCGCGGATCGAGCGATGGTTTCCGTTCATTCGTCGATTGCCTTCTTGCTGCGGTCGCTGGCAGGCCGGCCGTGAAGCGCCGGACCTGGAGAGAAAACCTTCTGGACATCATCCGCATCCCATTGTAGAATCGTTCGCCCCCGCGCGAAAACGGGGGAGACCAATGAGTTGCTCGCGCGCGGGACTGCACGGGCTGCCCGGGCCGCGCGATGACGGTTTCTCGCGCGGCTCTTCTCGTATGCGGCCGCCGGGCGCGGAGAGACAACGCGGAAGGAGGACGGAATGATCGCCGTACAAGGGGTGACCAAGCGCTTCGGCCCCCTCCTGGCCGTCAACGACGTGTCGTTCGAGGTGGACCGGGGCGAGGTGGTGGGTTTTCTGGGACCGAACGCGGCCGGCAAGACGACCACAATGCGCATGCTGACCGGCACCCTCCAGCCCGACTCGGGCGTGGTGCAGTTCGACGGCGTGCCCATCGAGACCGACCTCAGGGAAGCCAAGCGGCGCGTGGGGTACCTGCCCGAGGCGAATCCGCTGTACGACGAAATGCTGGTGGCGGAGTATCTCGAGTACGTGGCCGAGATCCGCAGAATTCGGGGCGCGGATGCCCGGCGCGCCGTCCGCGACGCGGTAGAGGAGACCGCGCTCGAGGCGGTGTTCTTCCGCCCGATCGGGGAGTGCTCCAAGGGCTACCGGCAGCGCATCGGGCTGGCGGCTGCGATCCTGCATCGCCCGGAGATTCTGGTGCTCGACGAGCCCACCGAGGGCCTCGATCCCAACCAGCGGGTGGAGATTCGCAAGCTGATCAACGCACTGGGCGCCGAGCGCACGGTCCTGCTCAGCACCCACGTCATGCAGGAGGTCGAGGCCACCTGTCAGCGGCTGCTCATCATCTCGGGCGGGCGGCTGGTCGCCGATGGCACCGTGGCCGATCTGGCCGCCGACCGCGCCGGCGGGGCGTACTACCTGGTCGAAGCCGAGGGAGAGGACGTATCCGAGACGCTTGCCGCCCTGGAGGGGGTTTCCTCCGCGACCGCGGACACGCGCGACGGCCGCACCCGCGTGCGCCTGGAGGTGGCGTCCGGCGCCGAGCTGCGCCCCACGATCTTCCAGGTCGCCACCCGCCGCGGATGGGCGCTCTGGGAGCTGCACCGGGAGCAGGCCAACCTGGAGCGGGTCTTCCGGTCCCTCACCGCCAACGGTGGAGACGGCGCGAAGGGGGAAGACATCGATGAAGGGGCGGGGGATGAGATCGCTACCGAGGCCGGCGCGACGGCTTCATCGGCGGACGAAGACGTCTCCGCGGCGCTGGCGGAGGAGGTGGAAGAATGAACCTCTCCCGCATTCCTGCCGGCCTCGGGGGCGTGTCAACCATCGCGCGCCGCGAGCTCGCGGGCTTCTTCGATCAGGCCACGGCCTACATCCTGATCGTCGCCTTCCTGGCCCTCGGCATCTTCATCGAGTTCCGCACTCTGTACGCCTCCAACATCGCCACCCTGCGTCCCCTGTTCGATCTGCTGCCCTGGCTGTTCGCGGTCCTGATTCCGGCCGCGACCATGCGTTCGCTCGCGGAGGAGCGGCGCAGCGGGACGCTGGAGTGGCTGCTGGCTCATCCCTTCAACGAGGTCGAGACCGTCCTCGGCAAGTTCCTGGGCAACTGGATCTTCGCTCTCGTCGCGCTCGCCGGCACGCTGCCGATGTCGATCGGGGTGCTGATGGCGTCCGAAGCCGATCCCGGACTCATTGCCGCGCAGTACGTGGGTGCGTCGCTGCTCGCGGCCCAGTTCGTGGCCATCGGCCTGTGGGCGTCGAGCATGACCCGCAACCAGATCACGTCGTTCATGCTGGCCATCGCCGTCAGCCTGGTGCTTGTGCTCATCGGCCTGCCGTTCGTGCAGATCGGGCTGACGCCGATGATCGGCGGCGCGGCGGCGCGCCTCTCCGTGATCGGGCACTTCGAGAACGTCGCCCGCGGCGTGATCGACCTGCGCGACGTCCTCTACTTCCTCTCCACCGCCGCCCTCTTCCTCGTGCTGGCGATCGGGATGGTGAGCCGGGACCGGCTCAGTCATGGCCGCGGCGACTATCGCCGCCTGCGCGTGGGCACCATCGCGATCGCGGCCCTGGTCGTGGTGCTGAACCTGCTCGGCGGCTACATCCGCGGGCGCCTGGACCTGACCCGCGGCAACCTCTACACCCTCGCCGAGGGAACCCGCGAGGTGCTGGGGAACCTCAACGACATCGTCACCTTCAAGCTCTTCGTGTCCGACGAGCTTCCCCCGGAGGTGCAGCTCACCCGGCGCGACGTCGAGGATCTGCTCGCGGACTTCCGGCGCGCGGGCGGTGGGCGGCTGGTGGTCGAGAGGATCGACCCGGGCGACAGCGACGAAGGGCGTTCCGAAGCCAGCGGCATGGGGATCCCGGAACTCGACTTCAACGTCCTGCGCGACGACGAGTTCGAGGTGCGCCGGGGATACTTCGGGCTGGCCATGCAGTACGCGGACCAGCGTGAGATCATCCCCATCATCGACCGAACCGACGACCTCGAACTGCGCATGGCCACGGCGGTCGTGTCCATGACCACCGACGCGCGCCCGCGCCTGCGTTTCGCCTCGGGGTTCGGCGCCAGGCAGGCCTTCGAGATGCCGGCGCTGCAGCAGGAACTCGGCGAGCGCTACTCGATCGGAAGCGTCGCGCTCGACGGCGACACGGTTCCCCCGCTGGATCCGGATTCCATCGACGTTCTGGTGTTGGCGGGGCCGACGGAGCCCATGTCGCCGCTCGCCCTGGAGCGGCTCGCGGAGTACGTGGACGGCGGCGGTGCCGCGATGCTCCTGGTGGAGGGGACGCAGATCGACCCGCAGTCGCCGATGGCGTCGCCGGTGACATCGGGGCTGGAGACCTTCCTGGAAGAGCGCGGCATGAGATACGACGGGGGCATCGTCTTCGACCTGGCCTCCGCGGAGCGGGTGCAGATGGGGCGTCAGGGGATCTTCGCGGTGGTGCGCTCCTACCCGCTCTGGCCCATCCTTTTCCGGGGCGCCGATCATCCGGTGACCCGCGATCTCAACAACCTCTCCGTCGGATGGGCCAGCTCGCTGATCGTGACCGACTCGGCGCGCGTCACGCCGCTCTGGACCACCACCGAGGCGGGAGGGGTGCAGGCACCGGGCAGCCCCATCGCGCCGGACATGCAGGCCTACCCCGACGAGGCCGGTCTGGGCGTCGAGGTCGTGGCGGCGGCGGTGGATTTCGCGCTTCCCCCTGAGGAAGGGGAAGAGGGCGGGGATGATCCGGAACGGGCCGGCCGCATGGTCGTGGTCGCCGACATGGACTTCCTGGACGAGCAGTTCGTCCGGTCGAGCCGCCAGAACCTGCTCTTCGCCGCCAACTCGGTCGACTGGCTGGCGCAGGACGAGGCTCTCATCAGCATCCGCTCCAAGGACCGCACGCCGCCACCGCTGGCCCTGGAGTCGGACTTCGCCAAGAACGCGCTCAAGTGGGGCAACCTGGCGGGCATCCCCCTCTTCTTCTGCCTCGCCGGCGCCTTGCGGGTCACGGGCAGGCGGTCCCGGGCCGAGCGCCGCTGGAACGAGATGGACGCATGAGCAAGAACGTACTGCATAGACTTGTCATCGCGCTCGCGGGACTGCTGGTCCTGTACGGGGTCATCCGGCTGGCCGGCGGCCGCAGTCCGGACCTCTCCCCCGGCGCAGTCGAGCTGGCGGCGGAACTGGCGGGCATCGACGAGCGCACGCTGGAGAGCGCCACCTTCAGCGGCGCGGACCGGGAGATCGAGGTGGCGCGGGTCGCCGGTGAATGGACGGCGAACGGGTACGAAGCCGACTCGGCCGCGGTGGCGCGCATGTTCACGGCGCTCGCGGAGGTCGAAGTGGGGGCGCTGGCCGCGGCCAACCCGGACAACCACGAACGTCTGGGGGTGACCGGCCGCGACGCCTGGATGCTCGAGTTCCGCCTCCTCGGCGGCGAGAGCCGCATCGTGGCGCTGGGCCGGGTAGGATCGGCCTTCCAGACCGCCTACGCCCGGCTGCCCGGCTCCGACGAAGTCTACACCGTTCGGGGTGACCTGCGCGGCTCCTTCACCCGCACCCTCACCGACTGGCGCGACAAGCTCATCGCACGCGTGGATGTGGACGAGATCGAGGCCATGGAGGTGGAGCGCGAAGGCGAAGTGATCGTGGTCGAGCGCGGGGAGGCGGGGTGGACCGTCAGGGAGTCGGGTGCGGTGCCGGATTCAGCCTCGGTCGCAAACATGCTGGACGAGGTGGACGAGCTGCGTGCCATCGGCTTCGTGGAAGAGGAAGATCCGGAGTTCCCGACCGAGGACGTACGGCGCTTCGTGGCTCTGAGCGAGAGCGGCGATACCCTCCTTGCTCTGCAAATGGCGCCGGTGGACGCCGAGTACCGGGTTCGCGCCGCGGGGAACGAGACGCTCTACCGCCTGGCGGCTTTCCGGGCCACGCGCATCGTGCCCGAGCCGGACCGGCTGCTGGGACGGGAAGGGGGGTAGCGGGGTGGGCGCGTCAGCCGCCCCGATCCGGGCAGCCCTCGCGCACCATGGTGTGCGCGATCTGCACGATCTGCCATCCGTCGCCGCTTCTGCCCATCATGAAGGCGTCCGCGCCGCAGTGGCTGAACTCCCCGTCGGCGAAGAAGTCGTACTCCACCCACACGGTTCCCAGGTTGTTGTCGACCTGAACCACGGGGTTGTAGATGCGTTCGTCGAGGTAACTCGAGGACGCGAGCACCGAGGAGACGAACCGGGATATCGGGATCTCGGTGACCTCGGGGACGCCGTCGGCATTGGTGCCCGCCGTGATCAGCCGGGTGTTCGGGTGGAAGATGCGCTCCAGCGTCTCTCCGTCCCTGGCGCGCATGGCGTCGAAGAGGTCCTCCACCACCTGCAGGACGGCTTCCGCGTCCGCCTCGGCAGTCGACTGGGCGAGCATCGGAGTCGGAATCAGCCCGCACGAGGCTGCGGCGAGAACGATAAGGGTCTTGCGGCGCATGGAGTGCCTCCGTGCATGTGGGGAGCGGGCCTGGCCGCGCGGGGCGTCGGCCGTCACCCCGGCCCTGCCGGCTTCGACTTGCGTCGCCTCGCCCCCTTCGGCTTGAGACGCGCCGCAAGCAGGATCGCCAGCACCACCGCGGCCACCGCCGGCCAGAGGGTGTCCGCCTTCACCTTCCAGAAGTAGTGGAGCACCCCGAGACCGGCGGCCACGTACACGATGCGGTGAAGGCGCTGCCAGCGTCTGCCCAGGCGGCGGATCCACCCCCGGGTCGAGGTGACCGCCAGGGGGATGAGCAGCACGAAGGCGGCAAAGCCCGCTGTGATGTACGGCCGCTCGGCGATGTCCTCGAGGACGTACTCGAAGGCGAAGAACTGATCGAGGGCGACGTACGTCATGAAGTGGGTCAGCCCGTAGAAGAACGCGGCCAGCCCGAGCCGCCGCCGGTAGCGCACCAGGTTCCAGCCCGCCCAGCGCCGAAGCGGGGTCACGGCCAGTGTCAGCAGCAGCAGGATCAGCGTCGAGGTGCCGCCCCAGTGGGTGAACTCCTCGATGGGGTTGGCGCCCAGCCCGTCCTCGGCGACGCGGAGGGCGAGCCATGACAGGGGCGCCAGACAGACGGCCCAGATGAGCGCGCTGACCACCCGGGCGCGGGTTCTGGGGTGCATCGGGATGCCGTCGCTCGGCGCTTGGTCGTCCGCCTCAGCGCGCCCGGCCGATCGGGCGCCGCCGGATCCGGGTGCCTAGTACCACCTGACCAGGTCCATCCCCGCGTACATGTGCGCCACCTGGTCGCCGTATCCGTTGAACATGAGGGTCGGCTGCCGCAGGAGCTTGCCGATGCGCCGCTCGCGCGCCTGACTCCAGCGCGGGTGGTCCACCTCGGGGTTCACGTTGGCGAAGAAGCCGTACTCGTGCGGCGTCTGGACGTGCCAGGTGTTGCGCGGCATCTCCTCCACGAAAGAGATCTCGACGATGCTCTTCACGTTCTTGAACCCGTACTTCCAGGGCGCCATCAGCCGTAGCGGAGCCCCGTTCTGGTTCAGCAGGCTGCGCCCATAGACCCCGGTGACCAGCAGGGTGAGCGGGTTCATGGCCTCGTCCATGCGAAGGCCTTCGAGGTAGGGCCAGGGGAGGATGGGGATGACACGCCGGCGCTGGCCGGGCATTTCCTCGGGCCGGACGATGGTCTTCATCTGGACGTAGTTGGCCGACCCGGTGGGCTCCAGGCGCGAGATCACGTCGGCGAGCGGAATGCCCCGCCACGGGATCACCATCGACCAGGCCTCGACGCAGCGGAGCCGGTAGATGCGGTCCTCCTCGGTGTGCGGGGCGAGCAGATCCTCGAGCGCGTAGGTGCCGGGCCTGGCGCAGTGCCCGTTCACCTCCACCGTCCACGGCTCCGGCTTGAAGTCCCCGGAATTGCGGGACGGGTCGCGCTTGTCGGTGCCGAACTCGTAGAAGTTGTTGTAGCTCGTGATCT
>JAJEBS010000192.1 GCA_022822425.1 Gemmatimonadota bacterium
GCCCTCGGCCTTGAGGCGCACGCCGCCCGCGTCGCGCGTGAGCAGCCGGTAGCTCGCGCCCCCCGCCCCCGTCAGCAGGCTCGCGGGGCTGGTGCGCAGTCCCTCGCGCGCGTCGTCGACCTCGATGTCGCCCCGGCCGAGCCCGGCCGAGCCCCAAACCGAGGCGGCGCCCCCGCCGGAGAACCATGCCATGTAGGGATGCACGCTGGCCATGGTGGCGCCGTAGGTGCCCCGCACCGGGCTGGCGCCGGTCTTGTCGGTGAAGTCGAAGCTGCCCGAGGAATACGAGCCCGCGACACCCGCCAGGATGTCGGGTCCCACGCGCGCGTCGATGCCGGCGTGGGCGCTCACCATGTTGCCCTTCCAATCGAGGGCGCTCTGGCCGGGTTCGCCGAGGTGGTGGTACTCGCCCGCACCCCAGCTCGCCAGCTGCGTGCCGGTGGCGGACTGCTGCTGCGGCGCGTCGGAGGCGCCGAAGGGCATCGTAAAGGAGGTACCGCCGAAGAGGGCGGCCAGCCCGGCCTGGTCGCCTTGGCCGACGCCGAGGCCACCCGCGCCCGGCCGGGACAGGTTCGCGGCCATCGACGAGAGCCCGTTCGTCTCCACGCGCTGCTGCATCCCCATCCCGCTGGCCACCGCATCGACCCGGCGGGCGATCGCCGAGACCGTGCTCGACGTCATCGCGGACGCCACGTGCGGCAGCACGCGCGTGTTCAGCCGTCCCGCGCGCTGCACGGGATCGTCGGTCGCGGCCGAAGCGCTCGCCGACGGCGCACCGGCGCCCGCCCGGTTGATCGCCGCGACGCGGTAGTGGCGCGTGCTCCCCGGCTGCAGGCCGGTATGCGAGAAGGTAGTGCTCACGGTCCCCGTACTGATCACGAGGGCCGCCCAGACGGCGCCGGTCTCGGATACCTCGATTCGGTAGCCGGTGATGGGTGCGCCGCCATCGTAGACGGGCGCGACCCAGGCGAGGTCGATCTGCGTGGGCGTGACCGCGGTGGCCACCAGCCCGGTGGGTGCGTCGGGCACGGTCGCGTCGGTGGTCGCGCTTGCCACCCGCGATGCCCGGCCCACCCCGATGCGGTTGATGGCCGAGACCCGGTAGTGACGCGTCGTGGCCGGCTCAAGCCCCGTGTGCGCGTAGGTGGTGGTCGTCGTCCGCGTGTTGGCCACCAGGTCCTCCCAGCGTCCGCCCCCGTCTTCGGAGACCTCGATGCGGTAGCCGGTGATGCGCGCTCCCCCGTCGCTCGTGGGCGCCCGCCACGAGAGCTTGATCCGCGAGGTGCCGTCCGCCTCCGCGTCGAGACCCTGTGGCAGGCTCGGCAGGGTCGCGTCGGTGGTCGCGCGCGCGGAGTTCGAAAACGGCCCCGTTCCCGCGGTGTTGATTGCCGCGACACGGTAATGGCGCGTGGTCGCGGGCTGCAGGTGCAGGTCCGAGAAGGTGGTCGCCGTCGAGCCCGTGTTGCGGCGGAGGATGCGCCAGGTGCCGCCCCCGTCGTCGGAGCCCTCGATCCGGTAGCCGAGGACCGGCGCGCCGCCCGTGTTCCGGGGCGCGCTCCATGACAGGTCGATTCGCGAGGTGCCGATCGCCCGGGCCGTCAGGTTGAACGGCGCTGAGGGCACGTCCGGGTGGGTGGTCGTCGCCGTCTCGAACGACCACGCGCCCCTGCCGGCCGAGTTGATCGCCGCCACCTGGTAGCGATACGCCGTCGCCGGCCGGAGACCGGTGGCCGTAAACGTCGTCTCCGTCGAACCCGTATTGGGGCGGATGATGATCCACGTCCCGTCGTGGGGCCCGCGCTGCCGGACCGAGTAGCCGGTGATCCGCGCGCCGCCGTCGGTGGCCGGCACCTGCCAGGTGAGGGTGACGCTCATGGGTCCGGTCGCACGCGCGCGCACGTTCAGTGGCTGCCCGGGCGCCGCCGGGTCGGTGATGCCCGGGACGACGTCCGTCCAGTCGCTTCTGCCCACCCGGTTGACCGCGGCCACGCGGTAGTACCGGGTCGTGCCGGCGGCCAGACGCGTGTGCAGGTAGGTGGTGGCCGTGCTCGGGGTGCTGGCCACCAGGGTCCAGCCCGCCACGCCGGTCGGCGACATCTCGATCCGGTAGCCCGTGATCGAAGCTCCGCCGGTTGTCGTCGGGCGCGTCCAGGTGAGGAAGAGCTGGGTGCTTCCCGCCACGGCGCTCGGAGTCACCTTGAGGCCCGTGGGTGCGCCGGGTTTGGTGGCGCCGGTCTCCGCGCTGTCGATGTCCGACCACGCGCCCCTGCCCGCGCTGTTGATCGCCGCGACCCGGTAGTAGCGCTTGGTCCCTGGGCTGAGGCCACTGTGCGTGTAGGACGTGGCCCTGGAATCCGTGTCCCGCTCGAGCACCGTCCAGGGACTGCGTCCGGTGCGGGACACCTCGATCCGGTAGCCGGTGATCGGGGCCGCGCTGCTGGACGGCGGCGCCGTCCAGTCCAGCTCGATGACCGACGTGCCCCGGGCCCGGGCCGTGAATCGCCCGGGCTTGCCCGGAACCGGAATCTCCGTCGTCGCGCTCGCAATGTTCGAGGGATCTCCCGTATCGAAGGAGTTGATCGCGGAGACCCTGTAGTGGAGCGTCGTGTTCGGCGCGAGGCCCGTGTGCCGGTAGCTGGTCGTGGTGCGCCGGGTATTGGGCACCTGATCCGACCATGTGACGCCTCCGTTGCTCGACACCTCGATTTGGTAGCCGATGATCGCGCTGCTGCCCTCGTCCAGCGGCTCATCCCAGTCCAGGTCGATCGCCGTTCCGCTCGAGGCTGCCGCCGTGAGATTCCGCGGCCTACCGGGGGCCTCCCCCTCGGCGGTTTCGTTCGCTACCCGCAAATCAAAGGGTTCCGCGAGATTGCCGGCTTCGTCCCTGAGCGCTCTCGTGCCCACGTCGTCGTAGATCAGTTCGACATCGTCGCCGTGGCGGACCGCACGAGCCAGCGTCAGGATCACCTCCGACGCATCGACGTCGACCCGCGACACCCGCTCGTCGTCGCGGTCGCCGTCCCGGGTGACGTACACCTCGAAGTTGCCGGTCGGAGGGACCGCGCTTTCGTCGAGATCCTCGTCGAAGTTGACGGTGAGTTCACTGCCGTCGACCTCGGCATCGATGGCTTCGGGGAGCTGGGTGTCCGCGCGGAACTCGTACAACGCGTCTCGGTTCCCCTCGTTGGTGGCGTTGTCTGCCGCGTTCGCCGGGATCTGGATGATCACCGGACCGTCATAGTTGGCCCGCGTGATCATCGTGACGTAATAGCTCCGTTCGGAGGTGCCTACGGAACGCAGGCCGTCGGAGTCGGGATCCGCGCCAAAGACGTCGATGTCCGAGAGCGTGAAGCCGGTCACGTCCTGCGAGAACCGGATGTCGAGCCGGAACTCCTCCTGCGCGTCTCCGGTCCATCGATGCCGCATCGTGATCGTGGGACGGACGGCCGAGTGCGCCGCGACCGGCCGGCCGGCTCTCTCCCAACCGCCGAAAGACGGCTCCTGTGCACGCACGCTATTGGATGGCGTCAAGACCGCACACGCCACCGCCGCGGCCAGAAGGAATCGCACGGGTGTCCTGCGCTTGTTCGGAGTCATCTTTCCGCCTCTTGGGGCGACGGGATAGTCGTATGCCTGCCAGTCGCTTGCCTGGTTATCCGCGACCACGCGGGATGCGTGGTCGTTGTTCGTGCATGAAGCTCGCCCCCGCCCGGGCGAACCGGGCGGGGGCGCTCTTCACTGCTGCCGGGAACTAACCCGGGTTGGGGTTAGGAGGACGGTGGCCCAACAACGACTCTCACGGCGGAACTCATACCTGCCGAAGTCGATGTTCGAATCTCCACCGAGTACTCGAGGTCGTCGGGGTTGGCGACGGGCGTCAGCGTCTCCGTGAAGACTCCCTGGGCATCGGCGCTCGCCGTGGCGTCCGTCCACGCCGGGCTTGTGGCTCCAAAGACACCGGTCCTGTCGTGGCGGATGTTGTACGTGACGGTCGGCTCGTCGTCTCCGTTCACCGAGCCGTCGTTCGCCGGAGCCTTCCACGTCAACGAGATCGAGGTGCTATCTGCGTTAAACGTGGCACTGACACTCGTCGGCGCACTCGGCGCTTCGTCATCGTCGCGGATGACCAGCGAGACATCGGCGGGCTGGCTGTCATGATCCTCGTCCAGAGCAGTGCCGCCAACACTTACCACACCGCTCACGGTCACCACCGCGTTGCCGTCATCGGCGTCGTTGGTAGCTGCCGTGATCGTGACCTCGCCCGTGGATGTTCTTGCACCAGCAGTGAATGTCAGCGTCGTGCCGGCTAGCGTGGCAACTGCGGGATCGCCAGCCTCGATCGTCACCGCAATCGTGACTTCCTCGTCGAACGTTGTCCCACCGACCAGCGTAGCTGTCAGGGTGTCCACGTTCTCGGAGGCGTCGGCGGTTCCAGTGTCGTCCGACTCGTCGATCCGACCCTTCGCGAGGTTCAATCTGAACTGCCCGGGCGGGACATCGTCATCCGTGATGCTGAGCTCAACGGTCTCGACATCGATGTCGCTGCTCGCAGGCTCTGGAGTTCCGCCCACGGTTACTTTCCGCTCGCCGGTATACGCGTTGTCGTTGATCGCCGTGATCGTCACCGCGCTTCCGCTGCTCTCGTCGTCGCCCTCGGCGATGAACAGCCTCTTGTTGCTTCCGAGCCGGACATCAGTGCTGGCGCCCACGTCCACGATCACGTAGAAGGAGCTCTCGGCCGCACGGTCGAGCGACGCCGTTACGGTGCTCTCGCCGCCGTTCTCGGAGATCTTGTCCGGATCCACATCCAGCGTCACGACCAGGTTTCCGCTTGCGGTCACGGTGACCGTGATATCCTGGGTAGCCGACATCTGTCTGGCGCCTTCACCGCTCGTCGCGTCGACCTCGACCTCGTACTTGTTGTCCGGGTCGTCCTCGTCGTCGTCGAAGTCGGGAGGTGTCCCAGCCCAACTCAGGACGCCCTTCGCGGTGACAGCGAACATCTCGGCGTCAGCGCCGCCGGAAACGTCGTATCCGGTGACCTCGTCGTCCTCGTCGTCGTCCACCGCCTCGACGGTGCCGATCGTACGCTTGCCTTCTCCGACGCTGAAGCTGGCGCTGCTGGTGAATCTCGGTGGCCGGCCGTTGGCCGAAATGTCCGCCGTGATGTCGCCATATGCCAACGTCTGGCCCGGAGCGACGGTTACCCGCCGGACGCCATTCGGGTATTCGACATCGTAGCCTTGGCCATCGGCAACCTCGATATCGTAGGTGCCGAACGGTACGCTGAGCCTGAACGTCCCCGTCCTGCGGGTGGTGTAGGAATCCGCGGCGCTGGATGCACCGACCAGCGTCGCCTCGACCTTGACGCGCTCAACCGGGCCGCCATCGCTGTCGAGTACCCTGCCGGTGATCGTGGCGTGGTCGAACGCGGTGAAGTCGATTCCAGAGATCCTCGAGTCCTTCACAGCCGAGACATCGTGTGAAGGAGGCTGGAACGACATTCCATCTGCCGATGCGCTCACTTCGACGGTTCCGCCAGCTGCAAGAGCCACCACCTTCGCTACGTAGCTGCCGTCGGAGCCCGTAATCAGCTTGCCCTTGTTCTTACCCGAGGTGGGCAAGCCGACCAGCTTGGAACCGCTCACCTTGATCCGCACACCCGCGACTCCGCCGCCGCCGGACTTCGTGACGGTGCCACTGATCGTTGCGATGTCGGCGGCGCCTTCGACCTCGAAGTCCTTCATGGCCAGCGTGTTCGCATCGAATCCGGAGAGCGTGTCTTTCTTCTCGGAGATTCCCTCGCCGGTGAGCGTTACGATCCTCGCGGGATCGCCGTCCTTGTCCTTACCGGCGCCGAAGCCCTCCACGATGAAGCGACCGAACTCGTCGGTCATGTCCGTCGAGCCGTTCACGTCGACGGTCACGCTGTCCACGGACTGGCCCTTGCTGTCGGTGACGATTCCGTAGAGGACACCCGTCGTGGGCGTCACGTCGATGTTGAGGTTGCCGTCCTCGTCGACCACATCCGAGAGTAGGAACTCCTTGGGCAGCTTGTCGCCACCCATCCCGGCCGTCGCGACCCAGCCGTCCGGCACGGTGACCGAGTAGACACCGTCGGCCATGTCCTCGAAGTCGAACTCTATGGTGGCGTCACCGTCCTTGTCGGTCGAGTTGTGGGTGTTGCCCTCGTCCACGAGGTTCTTCCCCATGACCGGAGCCATGTCGACCTCGATGCCCTTGACGGCCACCGGATCCTTGGGATCCTCGTCGATCTCGTGCGTATCGAAGCCGTCGTGCTTGTCGCGCTCGACGCCGTTCTTCCAGACCTGGCCGTCGACCGCGTAGACGTTGACGAACGCGAACGACGCGCACTCGTCGTGGTCCTGGGGCGCGGTTTCCTGCAGCGGACAGAGCGTCACCGAGGGACTGTAGCCGCCCATCTCGCCGAAGTGGCCACCCGTCGCGCCGTCTTCGTCGGTGTACGCTGCGAGCTCGTCGGGATCGAGAACCATGACGTTCTCGTCCTCGGCCGCTGCCGCGATGGCGATCACGTCCATGTCGGCCGGCAGGTGGCTGAACGTCAGCCCGCCCTTCTTGTCGTCCTTGGTGTTCTTAGCCGCATCCCACATGTCCTTCGTGAAAGAGCGGGAGCGGCCGTTCTCCGCGATGTAGCGGACTTCGACGTCGACCATTCCGGACACCCTCATGTCGCCACCCAGCACGTTGCCGGTGTAGCCCATGACCTGGTCCCGCTCATGGTGCACGTAGACCTTGAGGGTCTGGGTCGCGAAGCTCGCCTCGAGCGCGACCTCTCCGCCGGTCAGCGAGAGTCCGTTGTGCTCATAGTCGACCGTGTCCGTCTTGATCGACTCGCCGCCGTCCAGATCGTCGTCCTGGTCTTCGGCGACCGAGAAGGAGTACATCACCGGCAGATCGCCGGCATCCACCGTGGCTTCGAACGACTCCACGCCGTCGTCGTCTAGATCCTCCGGTGCGCCATCGGCCGCGTCTTCGCCGGACATGACGTTGATGGCCCAGCCGGCGAGCGGCTCTCCGCCACCGTAGGCGGTCTCGACCGTCGTGCCGCTGATGCCCACCGCGACGTTCAGGTTGAGGATGTCGTTGGCGTTTGTTCCCACCGTGTGCGGGCTCGTCGGATCCCACACCACCGGCGTCATGCCCTCGGCCACGTGGAGGCCCTCAACCTCGACCCCCGCGTTGACCATGTTGTCGCTGGTGCCGGCACGCGCGAACCGGATCATGGCCGGCTCACCGGCGTCGCCGGTTGAGCCGGTGCCGACCCTGCTGTCACCCGAGTAGAGCGTCACGGCGGCGCCGGGAACCGCGGCGCCGGCGTCCTCGCCGCTTCTCAGCGTCACCGAGAAGTGGACCGTCGTGTGCGTGATGTCGACTGGAACGGCTTGCGTCGCCATCTCGCCGACCCCGATTTCGACCGTGTAGCCGTCCGCGGGTCCGCCGAACTCGTAGTCCTGCAGTATGAGGGCTGCCTCAGCCGGCAGTGCGGGCAGCAACGTGGCAAGGGATCCAACCCTCAACTGGTACGTACCCGCGCGCAGACCCGTGAACGAGACCTGGCCGGTCGCGAGGCTCAGCACGCCCGACGTCATCTGATTGACTTCCGGGCCCACCAGGGTCACCGGCACGGGGAGCGATGCCGGCACCGGCACGCCCAGCCCCTGCAGCGCCTGCACCATGGCAGCCGACGGGAAGGCGGTCTCGCCTTCGTCGTGCATGTCGTTCCTGCCGTCGGACCCCTCGTCGATGAACAGCATCGCCGTGAGGCTCGCCGACGTGTCATGGGCGCCCTCGAAGTTCACGATCTGTGAATCGTCGTCGCCGACGGTGACGTCCGAGCTCATCGAGTCGAAGGCGTAGGCCGGATCGTCAACCGCGATCGAGACCGTGTAGTCGCCCGCCGCCAAGCCCGCGAAGGCATACTGGCCGCTCTCGTCGGTCATCGTGGTGTCGTCGGCCGCGCCCGAAAGCGTGACTGCGACATCACCGAGGCCTATGCCCTCGACGCTCACCCGGCCCGCGATACCGGAGGTCCGGAGCAGGACGCCCGTGAACGACACCGTGCCGGTCTCGTCGAGATCCACGTTCACGTCCTGCGACGTGGCCGCGAACTCGTAGTCGCGGGTGTCGAAGTCCGAAATCGAGACCGTGTAGTCGCCGGGGCGCAGGTCCTCGAACCGGTACATGCCGTCGGCGTCGGTCATCATCGTGTAGCTCTCGTCGGCCGGACCGCCGCTCAGGGTGACTGTCACCCCGGCAAGGCCCTCGCCCTCGATGACCACCTGGCCCTCGACCGCGGAGGTGCGGATGAAGTGGCCCGTGAAGTCGGCCTGACCGACCTCGCCCACCTCGACCTCGATCTCGAGGCTCACCGTTTCGAACGACACATCCTCCGGATAGTCGCTGATGGTGACGGTGTAGGTGCCGGCCCGAAGCCCGGTGAACGCGAAGCCGCCGTCTTCGGCGGTCTCCATGGTCTCGCCCATGGCGTGCTCGCCGTCGAGCGTGACCGTCACGCCGACCAGCGTCTCGGGCTGGCCGTCGCCGCCGCTCATCATCGCGTCGGCCGCAACCACGTTGCCGACCACTGCGGAGGACCGGATATACTCACCGGCACTCTGGTCCTCATAACACGCTAAATTACAGCAGGATACGATTACAGATGCTGGGACGTTATCATATTGTTTACCTGCATTTTTCACCGCTCGTCCGACTGGGGAAGCTCACACGGCGCCCCGCCCCGGCGCCCCAGGCTGTCAACCGGGTTGACGTACGTAGTTCCCCCATTCCTCCATCACGTCTCGGTTGATGTGGGTTTAACCAGCAGTGACAGCCCGTAGCCACCGCGTCCATCCCCGTATCGGCCCGGGCGCCGGATTCTCTTGACGAAACTCGCGTTCAGCTTCGAGGGGTCGCTTCATCGTGTATCCTACCCGTTATCACGTTGACGGGATTGCACCACTTGGGACAAACGGCTTCCCGAGACGACTCAGTGAGGTACCGGGTGCTGGAGGACAGGACGACCGGGAAGGAACGTAAGGGCTCCAACGAAGCACGTGGACGGGCGATACGATACCGAGGTCGGTCGGGAAGCCCCCGGCGTCGCAAGGGTAGTCGCGGGAATCGCGATGTCGTGAGGCATGGGTTGTGTTCGCCCAGCGCGCAAGTTGGTTGGTTGTTTCCGATGGGCGCGATCTGGCGGGTTGTACCGGTTCCGGTTTCCCGGCGCGAGGGACGGTCGGAGGCCGTCCCGGAGGCCGGGGCGACCGGCGTCGAAGCGGCGGAAGCACCGCCGCGCGCATTCCGCCGGTCTGGGCTCACGCTTCGCGGCGTTCCTTGCGCGCCATGGCCTTCCGGGCGTCGGCGGGAGGCGGCGTGCGGCCCAGGGGCTCGACGACCAGGTACCGGTTGCCGAAACGGACGCGGAGTTCGCCGTCCAGCCGGCGCTCGACGACCACCTCGGCGCCGGGGCGCAGGCCCCGGGCTCCCCGCTCCGGAACCTGCCAGTACCGGTTCCTGAAGCGGATCGTGAAGTCGCGGGCCACCTATCGGGTTTCCGTCTCGGCGAACAGCGCCTCGAGATCGATGCCGGGCGGCAGCGGTCGGTGCGCGTCCGCGGCATCGCGCGGCTCGACGGCGAAGCGCTCGTTCCAGAACGGCGCCCAGCGCTCGGCCAAGAAGCGGTTCGCCCCGCTGAGGGTGTCGATCCCCGCGACCCGCATCTCCTTGACCAGCCGGTCCTGCGCGGTGCCGAAGCTCCGCTCGACCCGCCCCTTCGCCTGGGGCGAGCCGGCCAGGATCACTTCGACGCCCAACTCGCCCAGTCCCCGCGCGATGATCGTGTCGGTGCGCTCCTCCTTGCCGCCGCCTCCACAGTCCGACCTCCAACATCCAGCCCCGTAGCGTGTCCGCACTCACCCGCACCCCGAAGCTCCGCTCCAGGTGCTCGGCGAGCGGCGTCGGCCCGAAGTCCCGGTACAGCGCATCCCCCGCAACCTCCAGCGCCCGCTCCCGGACCTCCCGGGGCAGAGCCCGGTTCGACCGCCGCCCGCGCAGCCCGTGAATCACGGCCGCGTCGCCCTCCGCCTCGAACCTCCGACCCAACCGGCGGAACTGGCGCCGCGTCACCCCGATGCGCGCCGCGCCCGCCGCTGCGGTCAGCGTCTCCTCGTCCACCTGCCTCAGCACCGCAATGCGATCCCTCTCCCTCAGACTCAACTCCATCCGCTCCTCTCCCGGACCTCGTTCCGCTCCTGGCCGAACACCTTCCGAAAGAGGACATTTCTACTTCGCTAAGGGGAGGACATTTCTAAATCGGCACGCGAGCAGGTGCCCGCTGTGCTCACGAGCTGGAGGTCTTAGCATTCGCCCTTGCGGCCGCTCTGAGCTCTTCATCGCGGGCTCCGGTCGCGTCGCTCGCTCCTCGATACGTTTCTCAGAGTGTCCGACTAACGATACCCGCGCGTGTTCAGGTTTCGATGCCCATTGACAGCAGCTCCGCGCCGTCGTCTCAATGCCGGAAGGATCCGTTCGCGATGCTCGGCATTTCCCGCCACTTGATGGCGATTTTCCCGCCGTTCGGCCACGCGGGGGTCCGATATGGTAGAACGGCAGGAAACGCAGATCGTGCAGTCCTGTATGACTTTAGAAGATTTACTGCCGAGATTCGCGCCTTAGGTGCTCCGCCGGTGCAGCATGTTCATCCTGGGCATCAGCCCGTGGAAACCCGCGGCGGCGGACAGCGCGCGGTCGCGGATCTCCCAGTAACCGAAGTCGCCGGGAGTGACGCACACCACGCGCGACTCCGCCAGGAAGGGCGGGATCGCGCCCTCGAGCGGGACCGTGCCGTCACCTGTGTCGCGCCGATCGCCCGCGATGTCCGAGTCCCACTCGTTGCGTCGTTCCGCGCCCCGGAGGTCGAAGCGCGGCGCGTCGTCTTCGCCGGGCACCACCCTGAGCCCGACGCGGGTCTTCGAATCGACACCGGCGATGGCGAGCCAGGCGTCGCCGGCATCAGGCAGCTCCAGCCCCGAGATGCGCTCGCGGTGCGCCCGTCCCTCGTCGAGCATCTTCCGGAAGAGCTCCTCGCCGGACACGTCCCAGTCGCCTACCTGCCGGTCTATGGTCCGGACCACGTTCGGTTGCCACGCTTCCGGCCGGAAGAAGTTCACCGCCATGCCGCCGTGCGACGCGATCAGCCCTGCGGACTCCGGCAGCAAGTGGTAGAGGGCGGGCGTCATCCGGGCCATGCGCCGCTCCCGCGCCCTTCCCGAGTCGTCCCCGAGTTCGCTGGTCCCGGTGGCGATCTTGAGGATGGCCTCGTACGAGCCCCGGAACGGCGTCCCCATCGTCACGACCTTGTCGACGAGGGGGCGGTGGCTCGTGAGACTCCCGATGCGCCCGGCGACAAGACTCTCGACGTACCCCGCGATGATCAGCCCGCCCATCGAATGGCCGATCAGAGACACGGCCGGATTGGCGCGAAACGCCTCGTCGTCCCGGTAGTGCTTCATGAGCAGCGTCCTGTCGATGACCTCGCGCACGAAGGCGGCCAGCCGCTCCTCGATCCAGTCCAGCGGCATGCGCCAGTCGTAGCCGAACGGGAACACCGGCACGGGACCCGGCTGGTCCTCCGAGAGCCCGTCGCGCAGTTCCTCGACCAGGTCCTCGTAGATGAGGGGGAAGGGGCCGCGCGGCATGACCCGGGCCGGCTCGCGCAGCTCGTAGCGCTGGTCCTCCGGGTGGAGCGTGACGCGATCGTAGCGGCGCTTGAGCATCGTGGTCCAGACGGCCTCGGGCGGCAGTTCGTACTCGTCGTGGAGGTCCGAAGCGGTGATTCCGGGAATGACGATGACGGGGGAGATGGGCATGGGGGCGGGCGCTTTTCCTGTAAGTGAGCTTGAACTGACCCTACTGAATAATAGGGTATTACGGAAAATGACCCGGAATCAGAGGCACGATCAGTCGATCTGTCAAGATCTGCGTGATATTGTCGTAATCCTGTCGGTTTCTGACGTTGCGAGCGTACCAGCGCACTCGCCACCTTGACCTTTAATCATGAGTCATCGATGTCTGTGCACATGGACCTGAGGACGCGACTATAAATGAGCCTGATCGCGGCGTCGCGCCTGCCCGCCGGGCGTCGGCGCGGGTTCCGTCATGTGCTCGGAGACGCTTGCGGCCCATTCGCGGAACCGGCGCTTGAGGAGGCGCGGGTCCCGACCCGCCTCGGCGAGCGTGCAGCTGGCCAACTGCTGGCCGTAACGCTCCAGCGTACGTCTGCCGATTCCCGCCTGTTTGGCGATGGTGTCCCACCTGACCCGGGGTCGCTGTCGGACCGCCCACAGGAGCACCGCCCAGTTCAGCAGTCGTTTGGGGCCGCAGGTGAGGGGCGTCCCTTCCCGCCAGTAGCGGCGGAACGAGTCTGCCGAAAGGCCGACGCCAGAGGCCAGCTCGGTGACCGAATTCACTGGAGGGTGAAGCGAGCGTCCGCCGGAGACATTGCAGATGCGCTCGATGGCCGCGACAACCGACCGGTGGGGCGCGCCCGCAGCGAGCATCCGTTGTCCCAGGAGCCGGAGCGGATCGTCATGCCAGGGTTCGATCTCCGCCAACACGTCGATCAGGCGGTCGTCCACTTCTTCGGCCCACACCACGTGAAGCCGCTCGGATTCGATCCCGCGGAGCCGCTGAAGCCGGCCGATCGACAACGGGGTGATCACAACGCACGAGGGGGCGAGGAGTCCCGGACGAGACACCGTTCGGAGCCACTGCACATCTGTTGCGGAGCATCGGCGGAAACCGATGATGCCGACATCGGCGTTGGCGAGGAGCGAACCAAACTCACGACGAGACGCCGTGGGTTCCAGCGGGACATCCGCCAGCAGCCGCTCGACCGTCTCCCGAAGGGCGCGCGACTCGTGATACAGCGGGATCATGGGGCGCCTTCGAGGATCGGAAAACCGCAGGGCCGCATCAGGTTCACTATGCGATGGGCCTATTCACAATATAACGACCTGGGCTGTGAACCTGTCGTGGCGATACAGCGAGGTATTGTGGCGATATCGTGTATTTCGCCGGGGAAGCAACGTTGAGCCGCATCGACGAGCTGAGGCGCAGGAACGATGCGCTCCAGGAGCGCATCTCCAGGCTGACCGCGGCGATCCTGCGCGTCAGCGCAAGCCTGGACCTCGATACCGTTCTGCAGGAGATCGTCGACAGCGCCCGAGCGCTGACGGGTGCCCGGTACGGATTCATCATGACCATGGACGACCGGGGACGACTGCAGGACCTCATCTCCTCCGGTCTTTCGAAAGAGGAACTCGACCGGGTGTTGGATTGGCCCGAGGGGCAGCGGCTTTACGAACACCTGCGCAGTCTCTCCAAGCCGCTGAGAGTGGCGGACCTGCCCCGCTACCTCGAGTCACTGGGTCTGGCGCCGGTCACCTGGCGTTCCAGGACCTTGCAGGCGACCCCGATGTACCACCGGGGCCTGCACGTCGGTAGCTTCTTCCTCGACGACAAGGAGGGAGGCCAGGAATTCACCGATGCGGACGAAGAAACCCTGGTGCTGTTCGCGTCACAGGCGGCGGTGGCCATCGCCAACGCCCGCGCCTATCGGGACGAACACCTGGCCCGGGCGCGCCTGGAGGCGCTGATCGATACTTCGCCGGTGGGCGTTGCAGTCCTGGACGCCCGGACGGTCGAGTTCACGGTGTTCAACCGGGAGGCGAGAGCGCTCGGCGAGCGCCTCGGCCCTTCGCTTACGGGCGTGCTCGATGGGATGACGTGTCGGTTCAGCGACGGGCGTTCGATCGTCCTGGGCGAATTCCCCTTGGCCGAGCAACTCGGCGGGGCCGAGTGGCTACGCGCCGAGGAGGTCGAGTTCGTGGTACCTGACGGCCGGAGCGTCAAGGCGTTGATCAACTCCAGCCCGGTCCGTGGCAAGGACGGCGAAGTCGAGTCAATCATCGTCACCGCACAGGATCTGGCGCCGCTGGAGAAACTGGAGCGTTCGCGGACCGAATTCCTCAGCCTTGTCAGCCACGAGCTGCGCGCGCCGCTCACCTCCATCAAGGGCGCGAGCACGACCCTGCTGACGGCATCGCCCGAGCTGGATCCGGCCGAGCAGCGCGAGTTCGCTCGCATCATCGACGAGCAGGCCGACCAGATGCGCGGCCTCATCGGCGATCTTCTGGACACCGGGCGCATCGATTCGGGCACGCTCTCGGTTTCGACGGAGCCCTTCGAGGTGGCAACTCTGGTCGATCGCGCGAGGAACACGTTCGTGGGCCGTGGCCGCCGGCACGCCATCCTCATCGATCTGCCGCCCGACCTGCCCCCGGTCATGGCCGATGGACGGCGCATCGTTCAGGTCCTGAACAACCTGTTCACCAACGCCGCCCGGCATTCGCCGGAGTCGACCCCTATCCGGGTCCAGGCGATGCGCGATGGCGTGCACGTCGCCATCTCCGTGTCCGACGAAGGCCGAGGCGTGGAGCCGGAGCGGCTGCCGTACCTGTTCAGCAAGCACGCCCGCCGCGACGGGGACGACGCGGCGGTGCGCCACGGGCTGGGCCTCGCCATCTGCAAGGGGTTGGTGGAGGCGCATGGAGGGCGGATTCGGGCCGATAGCGCCGGCGTGGGCCGGGGCGCCTGCTTCACCTTCACCCTGCCCATTGCCGAGGAGATTCCGTCCAGCCGGGGCCACGGGGCTGCCGCAGACGAGGCCCCGGAAGAGCGCGAGAGCACCCGCATTCTCGTCGTCGACGATGATCCTCGGACGCTGCGCTTCGTTCGCGACGCCCTCTCGCGGGCCGGTTACGCACCGCTCGTGACGGGCGACCCGCTGAACCTGCCACACCTCATCCGGACGGAGAAGCCCGCACTCGTGCTGCTCGACCTGGTGCTTCCCGAACGGGACGGGATCGAACTGATGGAGCAGCTTCCCGAGCTCTCCGATCTTCCGGTCATCTTCATCTCCGGCTACAACAGGGACGAGACCATGGCTCGGGCCCTCGAGGCCGGCGCCGCCGACTACATCGTCAAGCCCTTCTCGCCGACGGAACTCGTGGCGAGGGTCCGGGCGACGCTGCGCGGGCGCGCGGAGACCGATCCCTTCGTGTCGGGCGAACTCCGCATCCGTTACGACCGGCGCGAAGTGACCCTGGCGGGACGCGAAGTCGAGCTCACGGCCACGGAGTTCGAGTTGCTGCGCGTGCTCTCGGTCAACGCGGGCCGGGTCGTGACCACGGCCACCCTCCTGCGCCTCATCTGGAACCGCCCCGGCGGAAGTAATTCGGAGCCGGTGCGCACCTTCGTGAAGAAGCTCCGCAGGAAGCTCGGCGATGACCCTGCCAAGCCCCGCTACATCTTCACCGAGCGGGGCGTTGGCTACCGCATGGCGGAGGTGGGGGAGGGATGAGGGCCGTGGCGCAGGCGACAGCCCGCTGGCGGCTCAGGACACCAAGGCAGACTGCGGGCATGGCGTGATCGCCATTAGATACGGGATACTGCGGCTCCTTCCTGTCCTTGCCCTGGGTCTGTCCTGCGGGGATGCTCCGACAACCGAGCCGACTCCCCCGGTCTCCCCCGTGGCTACGACCGTGGTCGTGACGCCCGAGACCGTTGTGTTCACGGCGCTCCAGGAAACGTCGCGACTGACAGCGGAAGTGCGCGACCAGCAGGGCCGGCCCATGTCCGGAGTCGCCGTGGCGTGGGCAAGTTCGGATCCCTCGGTAGCCGCAGTCGACCAGACCGGCCTCGCGCGGGCGGTGTCCGCAGGGACGGCCAGCATCACCGCGAGCGCGGGTAGTGCCTCGGGCGCCGCGCAGATCACGGTTCGCCAGGAGGTTGCTTCGGTCGCAGTCGAGCCTCGAACCGCTTCTCTCGTGGTCGGCGACACGCTTCGCCTGTCTGCAGAGGCCCGGGATGCCAATGCCAACGCTATTTCCGGGAATGCCTTCCTCTGGAGTTCCGACAGGGCCGACGTGGTGACCGTCGATTCCACCGGCCTCGCTCGGGCTCGGAGCTCGGGCGAAGCAACGATTGCCGCGACGGCCGCAGGGGTCACCGGGAGCGCGACCCTGACCGTGGCTCCATCTACCATCCCGCCCAACTACGCGGTGGACGAGGGCACGTCGCACACGCTGCAAGCGATCGGAAGGCGGCTCCCACACGGACGGATCCGGCGAGGAAGAAGTGGAACATCTCACTCGGTAGTGTACGCCGACCTGGACCAGGATGGGGATACAGATCTCTTCTATGCGCCCCTGAACCGAACCCTCAATCCGCTACCCCCTGAAGTCCACCTGAACGACGGCAGCTACAACTTCCACTACGTTCCCGGCTTCCTCGGCCAGGATGCACCCAGCACTGTGCACGCCCGCAAGGCGCTAACGGGAGATTTCAATGGGGACTCCCGCCCCGACATATTCGTGCTCGCCAGCGGATATGACGTAGACCCGTTCCCCGGGGAGAGCAACTATGTACTCCTGTCTTCAGATGAAGGATACGTGCCGGGTGTCGGCCTAGACAGCATCGTGGGGTATCACCACGGTGGAGCATCGGCAGACGTAGATGCGGACGGAGATCTGGATGTATTCGTCACCGAGAACTTCAAGGGTCCATTCTTCTTGCTCAATGACGGAGATGGCAACTTCAGAAAGGACATGGACCGAATACAGGATATCAACTATGAAGCCGGGATCTACACGGCAGAGTTGGTCGACGTCGACCAGGACGGTTACGTCGATCTCCTCGTGGCGGGTCACGAGTATACTGGATTCCGTACGCAGGTGCTGTGGGGAAGCGAGAGCGGAATCTACAGTTCAGTCCGTGCCACCCTGCTTCCCCTTGTGCTGGGGAACGGCGTCGTGGTCGATATCGATGTGGCCGACACCGATGGCGACGGGGATCGGGATGTCGTCGTGAACCGGACCGGTGACCCCAGCGGTGCCGGGTTCTATGACGGGTATTATATGCAACTTCTGAGCCAGACGGGATCGCGCAGCTTCGCCGATGTGACAGCGAGCCACTTGGTGGACAACCAGGATCTTCGCGCGGAGTGGTTCGACTGGATTCGGGTGTACGACATGAACGACGATGGCGACTTGGACATCGTGGTCGACGATGTCGAATCCTTTGCCACGCGGGGGGCAAGGGATCTTTTCTGGGAGAACGACGGATCCGGTCGTTTCACGAGGGTAGGCGGACCTCGGCGGCCCATTCCACCCAATCCGAACGCGGACGCCGGCAGTTCGCACACCCGGCAGTACGCCGGACTTCGCGTCGATCATTCGGCATTGAGGTCCAGCCGGCCTGGGTGGGTGACCGCCATTGCGTACGCCGACTTCGATTTGGATGGTGATGTCGACGTGTTCCATGCCCCGCTGGTGGAGAGCGGGGAGCCTCAGCCTGTTGAGTTCCATATCAACGATGGAAACAATGGGTTTTCGCTGCAGTCCGGGCTCCTGGACGGGCCCGCTCCCAGGGTGAGCAACGCGACCAAGGCGGTCTCCGGAGATTACAACGGGGACGGTCGCGCCGATGTCCTGGTTGTGGGCGCCGGAAGCTCTCACGGTAACCGGGAGACCTACCTGATCCTGTCATCGGCGACCGGTTATCGGCTCGGTGCCGGATTGGACGACCTCGCAGGCACGCACTATGCCGCTACGTCGGCAGACATGGACGCCGATGGTGATCTGGATGTCTTTCTGCCGGGCACCTACGGTGCGGCTATGCTGGTCGGGCTCAACGATGGACAGGGTGCGTTCACCGAATGGCCGGTGCTGGAGCAGGACGCAGGCTTCGTGCTCGCCGCCGAATGGGTCGATCTCGACCGCGATGGATACGTAGACCTGCTACTCGGTGGTCACGAGCATGAAGACTCCGATACCCGCGTTTTGTGGGGCGACAGCACCGGCGCCTACACCGACGCCCACGCAACGATAATCCCGAAGGTCACCGGCAACGGGGTCGTTCGCGACATCGACGCGGGTGACATCGACGGAGACGGGGACCGGGACCTTGTCGTCACGCGAACGGGGGACGGGACCGGCGCCCTCGATTTCTATCAGGGATACCACCTCCAGCTGCTGGAGCAACGTGGCCCGCGCCGGTTCAATGACGCAACGGCCGCAGCGCTGACGGACCATCGCGACCCCGAGGCGGGGTCGATCAACTGGGTGCGCGTATTCGATGCCGACGGTGATGGCGACCTGGACATTCTGGTCGATGACTATTGGCCGCGGGGCTTCCTGTGGGAGAACGACGGCTCGGGGACGTTCGTCAGGGTCCGGGCGCCATGAGATGATGCCGCGGTTTCCAGTGCGTCGGGTCCGAGGCACACGGTTGCGTCCCAAGCTCCAGCTAATTCCGCGCGAGCAGTCGCCTCATCAACTCGGGCAGTGGAGTCGCGACGACTCCATGACCCAGGGGATAGGTCTCCGTCCCGGGATAGACGATGAAGCTCCGGGTCGCCATGACATCGGCTGTCGCAATGCGGAACCCTTTCGGGACTCGGGGCGACCTCGTCCTCTTGATCTCCACGGCCCACGGCTCTTCGCCCGGAAGGAGCAGAAGCAGGTCGATTTCGGCTCCGCTCCGGGTCCGGTAGAAGTAGGCGTCCGTGCCGCTGGGCGCGGCCCCGATGAGGTTCTCCACCGCGAACCCCTCCCACGTCGCGCCCGCCGCCGGATGTCCCAAGAGGTCGTGCAGTGACCCGAGATTCAGCAGCGAGTGCACGATGCCGCTGTCGCGAACGAAGAGTTTGGGCGTCTTGATCAGGCGTTTGCCCACGTTGACGAAGTAGGGCTGGACGCGGCGCACCAGCATGAGATCGACCAGAGTGTCGGCATACCGGTTTACCGATGGAACGGAGATGCCCAGGCTGCGCGCGAGCTCCGCGGCGTTGAAGAGCGAGCCCTGTCGGTGGCACAACATGGTCCAGAAGCGCCTGAGCGTCTCGGCGGGAGCTCTCAATCCGGACTGGGGCAGATCCCGCTCCAAATAGGTACGGATGAAGTTCCCGCGCCACCTCATGCTTGCCCCGTCGGATCCCGCCGTGAAGCTGTCGGGGAAGCCACCCCGCAGCCAGAGCCTGTTCAGGTCCGATTCCGTCTCCAGCGCGTCGAGCACCGGGAGTTCTCGATAGGCGACGCGTCCTGCCAGGGACTCGGCGGATTGGCGCAGCAACGCACGCGATGCGGACCCCAGGAGGAGAAAATGTCCGGCTCGTCTCCCGGCGCGCCGCCGCGCGTCGATCTGCCCGCGCAGCAGGCGGAAGAGTCCGGGCAGGAGTTGCACCTCATCGAGGATGACCAGCCGGTCGCGGTGCAGATCCAGGTATTCGCGCGCCTCGGAAAAGCGAGACGCCTCGGTCGGGTCCTCAAGGTCCACGTACATAGTCTCGGGATCCTCCCTCGCGATCGCCCGCGCAAGCGTGGTCTTGCCGACCTGGCGGGGCCCGAGGAGGACGACCGCGGGCACCTCCCCGAGGTCCCGTCGAATCAGTTTCCTGTGCCGCCTCTCAATCATACCTGCTAATCAACAGTGGTCGTTCACGATTAGCAAGGACTGATCCTACACCACGGGCATCCGAAGAATTCGTTGAACCAGTCGGTGTACATATCGGTTTCCCGCGATCCGGCTCACGCCTGCGCTCGAAGTTCCACGTGCTCAATCTGCGTCAAAGGCAGCGCCGTGATCCCCTCCGCGAGCGGGAACTCACGCTCGCCGGGATAGACCACCCAGAGGTGTTCCAACTCGAGATCCTTGGTCACGATGCGCATCGATTTCGTGGTGCGGGGCGCCTCGGTGCACTTGAACTCGAATCCCCAGCAGCGGCCGTGGCGCAGCAACAGAAGGTCCAGTTCCGCTCCTCGCTGCGTGCCGTAGAAGTACGCGTCGCGCTGGCCGTGGGCGATCAGCGTCTGCTCCAGAGCGAATCCTTCCCAGCTGGCCCCGTATGAGGGGTGTACGGCCAGCTCGTGACTGTCTTCGAGGCCGAGCAGAAAGTGCAGGATCCCACTGTCGCGCAGATAGACCTTGGGTGACTTCACCAGCCGCTTGCCGAGGTTCGCGAACCAGGGGCGCAGGACGCGGATCATGAAGGCGCCCTCCAGCAGATCGCGGTAGCGGTTGACCGTCCTCGCGTCCGCGTCCATCGAGCGGGCCAATCGCGAGGCGTTCCAGGTCTGGCCGTGCACGTGCGCCAGCATCCTCCAGAAGCGGGCGAGGGCGGCGGGTGAGACGCTGGATCCCAAGCCCGCGATATCCCGCTCCAGAAACGTTCTCGAGAACGACTCCATCCATCGCGACCAGACGACTGCCGAGGGAGCCAGGTAGGCGCGCGGAAAGCCGCCGCGCATCCAGAGCCGATCGAGAGACGGCGCTGCCACTTCTGCCAGCGATAAACCGTTCGCATCCACGAAGAGGATTCTTCCGGCCAGCGACTCCGACACCCCTTTCACCAGGTCCCAGGAGGCACTGCCGAGGAGAAGGAAGACCGCCCTCCGGTCCGGGTCGTCGCACACGGGCCGGAGAGCTTCGAAGAGTTGCGGAAGGCGCTGCACCTCGTCGATCACGACGAGCCCCTCGCGGCGTCCCAGCAGGCGCGCGGGAGTGCGGGAGAGCGCCTCCCGGTCGGTCGCTACCTCGAGGTCGAAGATGGTGGCGGGTCCCGACCAGGATGCTGCGATCTGTCGTGCCAAGGTGGTCTTACCGACCTGGCGGGCACCCAGCAGCGCGACCGCAGGCGATTCCGCGAGGCTGTGGGTGACCTGGAACGCGAGCGCGGGACGAGGAATAGATTGTTGCAAAACATGCACTCCCTAGCAGCATTTACAACATTCTAGCTCGATCTCCTGTCGTCTGCAACTCCCATTGCTGCGTGGACGCCGGCTGCCCGGAGTCCACGACCAACCAACATCCGGGCTACCGAGGCGCGAGGCCATGGGGATGGCTACGGGGCTACTCGCATCGCTGGTCGAGCAGAAGCCCCCTTGCCCGCGCGCCAGCGACACCACCCGTTACGAAGCATCTGAGATGAGACCGGGAAGCGATACGTAGCCCTCCCTGCGTCCACGTTGCACGTCAACGACAGACCACACTACGTCAGAAACGGACAACCAAGTCAGAACGAAGTCTGCCCCCTCGGCCACGCAGTCGAAGGTCTGGGTGTCTGATATTGGCGCACAGTTGCACGATTTTGACGTTGCGGAGTTGAACTGTACCGCTTCTATTGCCTCGGAGCGTGGTTCAGCAACCCGTCGATTGGTGGGAAGAGGACGGGGGGCTCGCCGTGCAGGCCCTTTCGATCACGTTGGCATTGTCGGGAATCTCGCAGCCACCGGGAGCGCCGAGATGTTGAGAGCAAAAGCCGCGCGGCGCGCCGTCACCGTTCTGTTCGCCATCGGAATGACCCTCTTCCTGTCGGGCCACTCGACGGGGGGCAATCCCACGAGCAGCCTCCTGCTGCTGATCGACACCTCAGGCAGCATGGGCGACCCGGTTGGTGGGGGCAACTCCGACATCAAGATCGAAGCCGCCCGTTCGGCGGCCCTCGCCGCCGTGGCGCAGGCGGCGCGGAGACAGGGCGTGGAGGTGGCGGTGCTCGCCTTCGAGGGAGACTGCTCCCGGCCGGTCCCCCGGTACCATGGGTTCACGACGGACTTCGGTACCCTCGCCGGCTTCATCCGCAGCCTGGAGCCCGGGGGCGGCACGCCGATGGCCGAGGCCGTGCTGGTCGCGAACCGGTTCATGAGGACGGAGGGTGCGAGCAGCGCCCGCGACCAGATGATCGTGCTGCTCGCGGACGGGGCCAACGACTGCGGCAGCATCGCGGACGCCCTGGCCGAGCTGCGGGCTTCGGGCGTGATCTTCCGGCACGAGACGGTGGGGTTCGGAATCGAGCCCAACACCACCGCGGCGCGGGATCTGCAGCAGATCGCGACCGCCAGCGGAGGCACGTACCATCATGCGGCGGACGCGACGCAACTCGGCGACCTGTTCCTGGAGTTCGTCAACACGTTCACCCTGATCGACATGCTGGGGACGTTCGGCGGCGGCGCCGGAATCGCTCCCCCGGCGGACGAGTCGGCGCGGGCCGCGAACCCGACCACCTCTCCGCAGGCATCGGAGCGCGTGCCTGGCGAGATGAGCCGGCTGATCGGCCGGATCAGGCCCGGCCCCCCCGCGTCCACGCTGGACGCGCAGGCACCGACCGCAAGCCGCTGGGGCGCGTTAGCGATCGACTCGAATCAGGGCCCGTCGTGGGGTTGGGCGGCGGACTACGGGACGGTCGGGAGGGCCAGCCGGCGGGCGCTTGCGGAATGCGGGATCGAGAGCTGCGGGGTGGTCATGACCTTCAGCAACCAGTGCGGCGCCTTCGCGGCCGACCAGACGCGCGGTAGCACGGCATACGGCTGGGCGAAGGGGGCCAGCGCGGTAGCGACCCAGGACGACGCGCTGGCGCAATGCAGGCAGCGGGGCGGTACCTCGTGCCTAGTGCGGGTTTGGGGCTGCAACACGCGACCCTGAGTTGGTGAACTGCCGGCAAGGGAATCACTCAATGCGATGGAGGACGTCGGACATGGGCATGCGCCGAACATCGCTCGCGGCGAGGTGGGGCCTGCTCCCCTTGGTGATCGCGATCGCGACCGGAATTGGCGGGGTCGCAGCGGTCGCCCAGGAGCTGCCGCCCGCCATCGAGGCAGACCGGCTTCTGCTGCTGGCCGAGCAACAGATGCGGGACGAGGACTTCGGCGCGGCCCTGACCAGCCTAGACCAGATCCTGGACCTGCAAACGGAGCACAATCTGGAACTGCCGGCGCCGTTCTGGTTCAGCCACGCGCGTGTGGCGCTGGAGGCACGCCGACCTCAGGTGGCAAGGGCGTCGGCGATCAGGTATCTGGAGATCACGGGCCAAGGAGGACAACACTACATTGAGGCACTCGAGTTGATCAATGCCGCGGACGAGTTCATAGCTATGCCGGCGGAAGAGAGAGCTGCGTTAGAAGCATGGTCTCTGGTGGTCCCTGAAGGGACGCTGGTCCCCGGTCAATCGATAGCCGGTAGGCTGAGTCCTACCGACGCGGTTTGGAACAACGCCAGTAACTATGACAAGTGGCGCGTCGAATTAGGCGCGGGTCAGCTCTTGGTCGTGGCGATGGACTCTGACGATGTGGATGCGTACTTGATGGTCGTAGGAGTCGACAGAACTATCTTGGCAAGCGACGACGATGGAGGAGAGGGCACCAACGCGTTGTTACAATACGCGGCTCCTTTTTCTGGCGTCTATTTCATCGTCGCCAGGAGCTTTGGTAGTCGCCCCGTATCCGGGTCGTACACGCTACGGTTGGGAGGATGATTGAACGCGCTGGCGTCTTGCCTCTGAAGAGCGTCCGCTTCTCCAGTGAGGAAGAGGCAGAGAGAGGTGAACCCAATACGAGATCGCAATTCGGGTAGCAAAGAGGTGCGACGTGTGTCTGGAGATGGCGGTGCTTCCCGAGGCTTGGCCTCCGGCTATGTCTCGCTATCAGCCCTGGGAATCGCGCCGAAAGTGGCCCGCTCCGTCGTTCTTCCAGGTCAACCCGACGCGCCCATCAACCACGATATCGATGTCCAAGTCGCCGTCGACATCATACAGGCGAACCCATTTGAAGGGGCTGGCCCGGTCATCCCGATTTCCCGTCACCTGCCCTGAAGCGTCTCTGAATCGACGGTCACCGAGGTTCTCTACAAGTTGGATATAATACCCTGCGTAGAATCCGACGCCCCCTTGATCGTCACCTGTCCGCGAAACGACGATGTCCCTGTCCCCGTCCGCGTCGACATCGCTCACATCGATGTCGCGAATCACGCCATGCCCGCCGACTTCGGGGATGGTCATGCGACGATCTGTACTGTATAAACCAGTGCTGTCGCCCCAAAGAATCTGTGTTGGTGCCTCATGCTCATGTCCGCCAACGAGCAGGTCGACGTATCCGTCAATGTCGACATCCACCAATTCGGCCGCGGTCAGAAACTGATCCAGTCGTACCTCGACCTGAACACCCTCGGGGCTCTGCCCCCGGCGAAACGATCCATTCCCGTCGTTGAACAGCACCGACGGTGGGTCTGTCACGATCACATCCAGGTCTCCGTCGGCGTCGACATCTGCTGAAGTCGCGGCCGTGTTGTGTCCCATCGCAACGTCGACCATTCTCGTGTATTCATCCTCACCCGATGACAAGATGACGTAGGGTGATTCAGCCGAACCTCCGTGCTGCGCCGCGGTCACAAAGATGTCAAGCCGACCGTCTCCATTGAAGTCGCCAGGGAGAGCCTTGGTTGGCGAAGTCATTCGCGGTGGGTTCCCATCCATAAACCCTGTGTCCAGCGAGAACTCGCGGCCTCCGTCGTTGACGTAGAGTTCTGCCGGAAGGTGCCGAGGGGGGTCGTCTCTTGGGGCATAGAAGATGTCGGTGTCTCCATCATGATCGAAGTCGCCATATGCGATGGCTTCAACCCACCCGGGTCTACCATTCCGCACGGCTGAGTGATCAATGTTGAACGGCGGATTCTGCAGGGAATGGGATGTCCCTTCATCCACTGAGGGATTCGGTGGCACGGCTCGAAGCAAGCCGCGTCGAAACTGGCCGAACCCATCATTCTTCCAGATTAGACGTCTCGACCTCTCGTCATCCAGGAGATCGGGATCGCCGTCGCCGTCGATGTCGAAAACGCGGAGCCAGACGATCCAATCTGCATCGGCACTGTCGTTCTGGTGAACCAGATGTTCCGTCATGTCGACGAAGTTGCGTGGGGCCGTTTGTTCCAGCAGTTGCAGACGGTATCCGGTGTACCAACCCACGCCCGTGTCATCTCCAGTGCGGGTGACGACAACGTCCTTGTCGCCATCGGCGTCGGTGTCGGCCACGTCGATGTCGACGATAATGCCATGACCTGGAATCTCTGGAAGAATCGAAGCCTTCAGGGTGCTGAATACGCCCGTATTGTCGCCCCAGAGTATCTGGGTCGGGAAGCCCTCGTACTCGTGCCCGGCAGCGAGCAAGTCGACGTACCCGTCCAGGTCGACATCCACCAGTTCCGAGGTGTAAATCGCTTGAGTGATGCCATCGACTCGTGTCGTATCCCAGACGAAGCCCCCTGCACCATCGTTCACGAAGAAGAACGGGGCATCGAAGCCGTAACCGTTCGTGACAACGACATCGAGATCGCCGTCCCCATCAATGTCAGCCGATGCTCCGCCATGCTGGAATCCAACGATTTCGTCCAACCCCTCGGCCTTGACGTACCCGCTGCCCGAAGACAGCAGGGCATAGGCGGGGGCACCAGGAAACGGCGGATGGTCATATCCGTGGTCTACCACGAAGACATCGGGCTTTCCGTCACCATTGAAATCTCCGGGCAAGGCCTTCCGGGGCGCGATGCCACCGGGATCGTCTTCGCCAAAAAACGCAGGCGCAATGTCGAACCCACCCATCCCATCGCTGAGATACACTTGTGCAGGGACTGGGTCCATTGACCCACCTGAGGGGGAGTGGAAGACGTCGATGTGGCCGTCACCGTTGAGATCCAGGTATGCGATGGCGGCAGGGTAATGGTACTCGGACGGGTTCCGCCTTAGCTGCATGTGGTTGACGTAAACGCCCGCGAACTGCAGCGAGTGGGACGTCCCCTCATCCACTGCGAAGTTGGGCGGGATCGGCGGCATGGTCACGGTCACGTCCGCGGTGCCTGTGAGGGTGTCCAGCGCGGCGATGATCGTCGCGTCACCCCTGACGCGCGCTTGCACCAGACCCGTGGAGTCCACCGTGGCGACGTGTTCGTTGCGAGACACCCAGACGAACTCGGCCCATTCGACCGGATTGCCATTGTTGTCCCGCGCCTCTGCCGTGAGGCGAAGGGTGTCTCCGACGTCGATTCCGACGGCGCCGGGGGAGACTGCGACTCGGGCGACATGCCTGCGCACCGAAACGCCTGCGCTGTCGACGGCGCCGCCTGCAAAGGCGGTAATCGTGGCTGTTCCGTCCGCCGCTGCACGCGCCAGCCCGGAGGCGGTTACCGATGCCACGGAAGGATCCGAACTGGCCCAACTGACGGTGGCTCCCGTGATCACGTTGCCGTTCTGATCGCGAACCCGGGCAGTGAATTGGGCAGTGTCGCCGATCGCTGTGAAGACAACCGATCCCGGAGTTATGGAGAGCTTGGTGGGCACTGGCGGGT
>JAJEBS010000235.1 GCA_022822425.1 Gemmatimonadota bacterium
GGATCAACGATTGCGTCCAGTCGAACAGGTTCTTTATGCCGTCGGGGGTCGCGTGCCCCACCGTGTCGCACAGGCAGAGACGGCGCACGCCCAGCCGGACGGCGGCGCGGAACAGGGGATCCAGCACGTCCGGGCGCGAGCGCGTCGTGTCCTCGGTCACGATGCAGACCTCGAGTCCTTCGCGCATCGCGAACGACACGGTCTCGTCGATGCGGCGCAGAAGCGTATCGACGCTCCAGGACTCGACGTAGAGTCGAATGGGGCTGGAGCCGATGAAGGCGTAGACTTCGATGGGCATTCCCGTCTTCTGCGCTATGTCGGCGATCGGCTCCACGTCCTGCACCATCGTGCGCGCGGCGCACATGGGCTTGAGCTTCATGCGGCTGTCGCGGATTTCCTCGGCCAGCGCCCGGACGTCGCGCTGCGCGCGCGCTCCCGCGCCGGGAAGCCCGATATCGGCCATCCCGATGCCCAGGTCCTCCATGAGGTGGATGAGCTCGATCTTCTGCTCGATGGTGGGGTCGGTGACCGAAGGGGACTGGAGTCCGTCCCTCAGGGTCTCGTCCACCAGGTCGAAGCGACCCGGCGCGAGGGGAGCCCGCTTGTGCAACTGGTTCCAGTCGAAGATGACGTCCTGGCCGGCATCGACCGTACCTTTTTGCACGAAAGACCTCCCGGCGGGCTCCTCCCGCGTCGTGTGGTGTGCTCCGTCAGCTCACCCGGTTGAGCGGGTTGCTGTTGGTGTTCACCTCGCTCACGCCCACCGGGAAGCACCGGCTGCGGCTGGACATGTCCTCCATGGGGGTCGGGCCCGGGCGGCCCTCGTCGTGCCAGCGACGCAGGTCGCCGAAGCGGCGGTTGTCGAACCACAGCTCCACGCGCCGTTCCTGTTTGAGCGCCGTCCACGCCTCGGTGGCATCGCTCGCGGTCGCGGGAGCGAGCGCCTCTCCCGTGTGGTCGCTCACCACGGTGGTGCGCACCTGATTGATCAGATCCATGGCCGCCTGGAAGTTACCGGGGTTGTTGACCAGAATCTCCTCCGCCCGAATCAGGATCATCTCCCGACCCGAGGCGAGGGTGTGCGGCGCGGTCTTGCTCGTGAACTTCTGCTGCACGTAGAAGGGCAGGTTGTATACCATGGTGACACCGTCGGGAACCTCCATCCACGCCATGCGCGGGTCGCCGGTCTCGGTGTAGTAGCCCTCCGCGAACGTGCCCCAGATGGTGTATTCCCGCCACGGATCCGACGCCCCGCGGAAGTACACTTCGTTGGGGTCGGGGAAGTCGTCCAGATCGTAGTGGTGCAGCTGGAAGACGAAGTTCTCCGGGATCCCGGTGGCGTCTGCGGTGGCGCCGCTCCAGTCGCCCAGCCACATGCGCACGTCGGCCCGTCCTGCCTGGGCGGCCATCGCGATGTCGGAGGCGCCCGAGGCGTTCCCCACCGTGATCGCCTCCGTGAAGTGCCCCTCGGCACGCGTCAGATAGTCGGTGTACGGCTGCTCGGGGCCTCCATCGAACACGGCGATGCACATGTTGTGGCCCAGCGTGCGGTTGGCGTAGCCGGACAGCACCAGCAGCCTGCCGGCGATCTCGTTGGAGGCGAACTCCCCGCCCAGGGCGTCGCGCAGCCGGCGCACGCCGTCCTCCGCCATCCAGCGCGCCTGTTGGGCCCGCGACCAGTGATCGTTCACGTTCACCGACGTGAGTTTGCCGTCAATGAACTCCTGCCCGAAGAGCCCGCCCGGGGTGCCCTCGTAGCTCGTCATGCCGCCATCCAGCGCCAGGCGGGTGTACGCCAGCGCGGAGGCGCGCCGGACGCCTTGCAGCAGCGACGGAAACGCCTGCGCGTCGTCCAGAAACTCGTCCTGAACGGGTCCCGGGTTGGTCACCTCCAGATCGCATCCGGCCACCAGGGCCGCCAGGAGGCCCACCCGGACCGGGCGCGAAGCCAATGCTCTACGGTGCGAACGCATGTTGGGCGACTCCTTCCTGTTCGTTCCCATGATTCTCGTCCTCCTCGCCGGCCTCATCAGAAGTTCATCCTGAGGGATGCGATGAAGCTCGCCGGTGGCGGTGGATGCTCCCAGATCGCGCGCGTGATCCCGGAGCTCATCCCCTCGTTGCCTGCCATCTCCGGATCCATGGCCAGGAAGTCCTCGTTCTTCCAGGTCCAGAAGTTCTGCACGGAGAGGGTCAGCGTGGCGTTGGAAGCCCCGGGAACCTGGAAGGGAAGCGGCGTGAGCACGGTCAGGTCGCGCACGCGGAAGAAGTCGTTGGGATAGACGAGGCGAGGGTCGTAGTCGCCGCTGCAGAGGAAGATGTCCAAGGCGGTGAGCTGCGCTCGATCGCCTGCCTGGAGCCGGGGCACGGCCGCGTCGCAGAGAGGGCTCACCTGGCCACGGTTCGCCGACGAGGAGCTCTGGCGGTCATAGATGTAGTGCCCGCCCATGTACTCGGCGCGTGCCGACACCGTGATGCCGCCGCCCAGCGCGACCGAGGTGCTGGGCGTGATGGTGAGGGTCGGCTGGTTGGGGCCCCAGATGTGGTCCGCCTCCACCACCGGTTCCCCGATGGCGTCGGGGTTCGTGATTCGGTCGTACCGGATCGCCGGAACCGGATGGCCCTCCTCCAGCCAGCCGCCTCCGCTCACGCCGAAGCCGGCGCTGCCGCCGAGGTCCACGGCCTCGCTCTTGTTGGTGTAGACCGTGAGCCCCATGTCCCAGCTCAGGGCGCGGCCGCGAACCAGCGTCGCGTTGACGTCGAGTTCGAGGCCCTTGTTGGAGAGCACGCCCACGTTGCGCAGCTGCGAGCCCGTGAAGCCCTCGCTCGGCACCAGTTGCACCGGGATGAGGGCGTCGCGGGTCTCCTGATTGTAGTAGGTGAATCCGACCCTGAGGCGCTCGTCGAGGAAGACGCCGTCCGCGCCCGCCTCGAGCTCGATGGTGCGCTCGGGTCCGAGGTCGGGGTTGCCCACGTTGAGCGGGTTGAACGAGGTCCGGTCGAGCCAGGGGATGGCCCGCCAGGTCCGGACCGCGTCGAAGGCGCCCGGAGCCCTTCCGGCGTGCCCCCAGGCCAGCCGCACCTTCATCTCGCCCATGTCCTGCGGCCAGAAGGCTTCGTCGGACATCACCCACGAAAAGGTGGCGCGGGGATACGGCTGAAGGCCGAAGTCGCTGCCGAAGGCGCTGTTGCCGTCGATGCGCAGCGCCAGCGTCACGAAGTAACGGTCGCTGAAGTCGAGCAGCGTCTGGCCGAAGATGCCCGCGTTGACGACCCGCGAGCGGGATTCCTGGGCCTGGTAGGACGCGCCGCTGCTGACGGTGTGCTCGCCGGGTCCGGGAAGCGAGTTGGAGCTCGCCCCCAGGTCGGTGTCGCGCGCCACCACCGACTGTCCGCCCCATGAGAGGCTGGTGCGGAAGGTCTCGGTGAGCCGCAGGTCGAAGCTGCCCACGTAGTCGGCGGTCAGCTGCTCCGCCGTCCAGGTGCGGTCGGAGATGGAGCCGTTGGGGTCGTTGACGTAGCCGAAGGGCCGGATGTTGCGCATGTTGCTCGCAAGGCGGTCCAGCCCCAGCGTGAGCCGGTTGGTGAAGCGCGGCATCGGCGTGTAGGTCGTGGTCATGCCGGCCACTACGCGGTCCACGTCGGTGTCGATCTGGTAATCGAGGAGGCGGGTGATGACGTCCTCCTCCCATGTGCGCACGTAGGTGGCGTGGGCCTGGCGTTGGGGTGCCCTCTTGTAGCCGTTGTGCGAGATGCTGTACGGGCTCGACCCGCTGGGCGAGTTCTCGACGTGCTGGCGCGTGATCGAGGTGTTGACCTGGATGTCGAGGTCGCTGCGGGGCTGGAACCCCAGGTTGATGCGGCCCAGGTACTTCTGGTCGGCGTCATTCGGGAGGATGCCCTCGTTGTCGTCGAGGCTTCCCGATACATAATAGGAAACCGCCTCGGTGCCGCCCCGGACGGAGAGCGAGTAGCGCTGCTGGCGACCGTTGCGCAGCCAGGGGTCGAGGCGCATGTAGGGTGCGTTCTCGGGGCCGAACTCCTGCACCCAGTTGACGCCCTGGTCGAGCTGAGCGGACCACTGTGCGTCGCCTCCCGATCCGCGCTTCGTGAAGATCTGGATCACCCCGCCCGCGGCCTCGGTGCCGTAGAGCGCCGTAGCGGCGGGTCCCTTGACGATCTCGATGCGCTCGATGTCGCTGGGGTTGATGTCGTTCAGCGGCCCCATCACGTCCTTGGGGCCGAAGGCGACGTGCTGGCCGACCGCGTGGTTCAGCGCGAGGCCGTCGCTCCGGATGCGCACGCCGTCGATGTAGACCAGCGGTTGGTTCGACATCGCCACGCTCACGTTGCCGCGCAGGCGGATCTGCGAGCCGGAGCCGGACATCCCGGAGCTGCGCACCGAGACCACCCCGGGCGCGCGCGCGGAGAGCAGCTGGTCCACAGAGGGTACCGGGTCGGGAAGGGTGGCGACGTCCAGCTGCGCGACGGAGGTACCCACCTCGCGCCGGCGCGCCTGCCCTGCGGTGCCCGTGACCACGATCTCGTCCAGGCCGAGCGCTTCTTCCTCCAGCTGGAGGTCTGCCGCGGTGGATTGGCCGTCCTGGACGGTGATCTGCGCGGTCGCGGTGCGCATGCCGATACGCTCCGCGGTGAGCGTGTAGTTGCCCGCGGGCACGTTGAGGAGCAGGAAACGGCCGTCGCCCCGGGTCAGGGTGCCCAGCCCGGTTCCCGCCAGATAGACCTGCACCTGGACCAGGGGACGGCCCGTGGCCTGATCGGTCACCTGACCGATCACCTGACCGTTCTCCTGGGCGTCAACCGCGCGGGGAGTCGCAAACCCGAACACCACCGCGAGCGGAACTACCGCCGCGGCGGCCAGGGCCGCCCTCCTCAGCCGGGCCATGCCGGCTCGCAGATTCGTGTGGTCTGACCTTGGATGCGCCATTTGGCCTCCTCTGCTGCGGACAGGAAAACGGGGCTGGATGTCAGCCCGGAGGAAGAACCTGGTCTCGTTCTTCGGTGGAGCAACGCCCACAATAGTCCCCGGACACGCAGGGATCAAGAAGATGCGCCTGCCGCCATGCCGGGCACTGCGGCCGCCGGCCGGGATCATCGGCGCCGGCAATCGGCGGTTCGGCCGCCGCCCGCGAAACGTGGGGCGTCTACTCGCCGCCCGGCGGCCGGCCGTTGATGAGCGAGTTCCACAGTTCGATGGTCGGATTGCGCTGGATGCGGATGCCCTCGCGCTGTCCCTCCGCCATCGCCTGCACGTCGTGTTCGTCACCGAGGATGAAGGTGTCGAACATCGCGCTCATGATCTCGAGCGACTGCCTGACGCTCGAGGGGCCCCAGTGATACCAGCCGTGCGGCTCGCCGCCGTAGACGACCCAGTCGTACCAATTGCCGTGGATCTCGGCCTGGATGCCGTACTGCTCGATCTGCTGGAAGCGCGCCGCCCCGTCCCCCTGCGCGTACAGGAAAAGGAGCGGGACATCGATTTCGTCGGCGTGGTAGATGATGGAGCGCTCGTAGTAGTTGCGCGGGTTCTCCATCGGCGTGCGGCCGATCAGGAACCGGTTCCAGCCCTCCATGCCGCCGTAGGTCGACAGCGTGACCAGGTCGGTGGAGCCGTACCAGACGATGCCCGCGCGGAAGCGGCCCGGGTCCTTGGTGACCGCGGTGGTGGTGTAGAAGCCGCCGGTGGAGCCCCCGAAGGCGCCCACGCGCCCGGGATCGACCCAGCCCTGCCCGGCGAGCATATCCATGCCGATGAAGGCGTCGCGCAGGTCGTGGTCGCCGCCGTGGGTGTGCACCGCCTGCCGGTATGCCTTCCCCCGTCCGGTGCTGCCGCGGAAGTTGGGCGCGAAGACCAGGTAGCCGCGGCTGACGAAGTACTGGACGTAGGGATGCCACTGCTTCGGATGCTGTCCGTTGGAGTTGGCGCGAAAGAAGAAGAGTCCCGGGAGGCGGTCGCCGGCGCTGGCGCCCTTCGGCTTGTAGACGAGTCCGGCGACTTCGAGACCGTCGAAGCTGGTGTACTCGATGAACTCCGGCTCGACGAACAGGTCGGGGTCGGCAAGGGCGGGGTGCTGGTGGTCCGTGATCTGACGCGGCTCGCCTCCGTCGACCGGGAGCATCCAGAGGTCGCCCGTCCGCGAAGGCCCCGAGTGGGTGTAGACGATGTGCTCGCCGTCCGGGTGCCAGAGGTGTCCGCCTCGCGTCTGGCCGGTGGCGCGTGACCCGCCGTTTACGCCGGTGGCGTGGGTGAGCTGTTCCGGCTCGCCGCCCTCGGCGGGGACGCGGAAGATGTGGTAGTCGTAGTCCAGATTGCGCGTGAAGGAGATCCAGCGGCCGTCCGGGGACCAGCGCGGCTCGCTGTGCTCGACATCCTCGGTGAGCAGCATGGTGGCCTGGCCGGTGGCGACGTCCAGCACGCCCAGGTTGTTGAAGCCGTTGCGGTCGGAGACGAAGGCCAGCCGGGTGCCGTCCGGGGACCAGCGCGGCTCGCTGTCGCGCCAGTCGAAGGTGTTGGGGGTGAGGGCGCGCGCGTCCCCGCCCGCCGCGGGCATCACCCAGATGTCCTGGTTGCTCTGGGCGTCGTCCTGCGGACGGGTGTTGCGGGTGAAGGCGAACATGGCGCCGTCGGCGGACAGCTGACCGCTGCCCCCGGGGCCGACCCGCTCGATCTCGCCGCTCTCGATGTCCACGGCCGCCACCGAGTTGTCCCAGAACATGCCGGTGTTGAAGTAGATCCGGCGGCTGTCGGGCGCCCACGAGATGCCGGACTCGTTCAGCGGGTGATCGGTGAGGCGCCTGGTCTCCCCGCCGCCGGACGGCACCACGTAGATGTCGCGCACGTCGGTTCCGCCGAAGTCGGCCTCGAAGGCGATCCAGCGGCCGTCGGGGCTGAAGCGCGGCGCCATCTCCCGGCCTGCCATCGTGGTGATGCGGGTGGGCTCGCCGCCCGCCGTGGGCACGGTCCAGAGGTCGTAGGAGCCGCCCGCGGCGGACTTGAAGACGAGGAGGCCGCCGTCGGGCGAGAGGTCGAACTCCTCGATCCACACGGTCTCGGCCAGCGGCTCGATCGGCAGTCCGGCAGAGACCTGGGGCGAGGTTGCGCGCGTCGGACCGCGGAAAATGACCAGCGCCGCGACCAGTACGACCGCGGCGCCGGTGAAGACCCTTATGGTTTTTGCGGACAACTGTCCTCCTGGAAGAACCTCCGGTCCGTCAGCAGGACACGCAGTTGTCGTTGTTCTTCGCGCCCAGCCTCTCCAGCAGCGCGACGATCTCCGGGAAGACGGTGACACGCTGCACCGGACCGTTCGCCATGTCGGCGGTGGTCTCGCCCTTGCGGGTGAGCACGGTGACGTCCGCGCCGCGGCCGACCAGGTACTCGATCAGCTCGCGGTCACCGCGGGCCGCTGCGTTGTGCAGCGGCGAGAAGCCGTTGTAGTCGCGCGCGTTCACGTCGGCCCCCAGCTCCTCGACCAGGTAGCGTACCGACGGGAGCCAGCCGTTGGGGGCGTGGCGATGGGCGTTGCCCGCCAGGCCGAGGCCGTAACCGACGCCGGAGGCGGCGTGGATGGGCTGCACGCCCGGGCCGCCGATCGGAACCACGGGGAGCCCCGAGGGATCCGGCTTCTTCTCGCCGTCGTCACGGCCGTTGCCGGTCGCAGGACGCCCCGGCGGGCGGAAGGTCGGGGTGGTATAGTCGGCGCCGTAGGCGACCAGCAGCCGCATCGCGTCCACGTCGGTGCCGTAGGCGGCGCGCCAGAAGGGCGTGGCGCCCCAGGTATCCACTCCGAGGACGTTGTGGTTGAAGGAGGTGTACCAGAGGTGCCGCTTCAGGCGCACGTTGGGGTCGGCGCCGGCGTCGAGCAGCGCCTTCATGAGCTCGAGGTAGGTGGTGTTCTCCTGCTTGATCGCCGTGGGCTGCGGGTAGAAGGACTTGGGAACCCACTGCAGATGGACCGCGGCGTACAGGGGCGTTGCTCCCGGATCGCTCT
>JAJEBS010000044.1 GCA_022822425.1 Gemmatimonadota bacterium
CCTCGGCGTCTCGCTGTGGGGTGCGATGGCGTTGATCATGGTGGTCTGGCAGGGGATCCAGGTCGCGCTCGGCGGGCGCTTCGAGATGGGCGACCTGGTGAAGTTCCTCTTCTGGATCGCGGTCCCGCGAATGATCCTCGACGGCTTCTACACGGACTACGAGCTGTTCGGGAACCAGACGTTCGTCGCCATGGTGACGAGTCAAGGGCGGGACATGGCGGAGGCGCTGAACGGGCCGACGGGGCCTTGGTCTACCGCGTTCGGGGACGTGCTGCGTGCAGTCGGCCAGCTCTTCGGAAAGGTGTTGCAGATCGCGGTCTTTGGCGACGCGGGCAGCAACGAGGCGTGGACCTGGAGCATTTTCGGCGCCCTCGTCGAGTTGCTGAGACTCCTGATCCTGTATGTCGCGATAATGATTTTTGCCGTCCTCGGCATCGCCATCATCCTGGTCGCGCTGCTCCTTGTCTATGTGCAGACGCTATGGGCCGACGTGGCGGTGGGGATGATGTCTGGCCGGGCCGGTCTTCGTTCCGTTCCTGTTGGTCGAGCCGCTCGCGTTCCTGTTCTGGTCGTGGTTCAAGGCCATCCTGCAGTACTCGCTGCAGGTCTTCGTGGGAGGAATGATGATGGTCCTGATTGGAGAGCTGGCGCTGGGTCCGGTGCAGGCGCTGGCGGAAATGATCGATACCGTCAATACGGTTCCGGGAGAAGGCGGGGTGACCGCGCTCACCGCCAACCTGTGGGCAACATTGATTCTGCCGATACTGCAGTGGTTCCCGATCATGGTGTGCTGCCTCTTCATGTCCCTGAAGGTGGGCGAGTTCACCGCGGCGCTGGTCTCCGGCATGGGAGCGCCGACGTCGGGCATGGCGGGCGTGGCGCTCGCGGCGATGACGGCCGGGAAGAGCGTGGCGCTGAGGGCCGGGGCGATGGCGGCGAGGCGTTTCACCCGGGCGGGGGTCTGACGGATGGCCGGTGCGCGGGAGTTCGCGGAGATCTGGGGCGAGGAGATGCATCGTGCGCGGCAGTACCGCGCGGTGGTGCTGCTGCTGGCGTTGGGGCTGACGGCGTCGGCAGCGGGGCACTGCGCGGCCGCGCTGCAGCCCGAGCCGCCGCCTCTCGTCGTGCGGGTCGACGAGGTCGGGCGCGCGGAGGTGGTGGACTACCTGCCGGAGGCGGTGGCGCCGGCGTCGCCAGAGACGCTGTTCTTCATCCGGCGCTTCGTCGTCGACCAGTACGAGCGGCGCGCGGCGGTGGTGGAGGAGCGCTGGGGCCGTTCGTTCCACTTCGTGTCCCAGTCGGTGGCGGATGCTCTCGTCGTGGAGCATTCCGACGAGGTGACGGGTTACCTGTCCGGGCGGCTGAGGGACGAGGTGCGGGTGGAGGACGTGGCGATCCGCGTGATCCCGGGCGTCGAGCCTCCCTACGGTGCGGAGGTGCGGTTCGACCGCGTGACCTACGTGAGTGGTCGGGAGACTGCTCGCGCCAGCGTGACCTTGGGGTTGCAGTTCTCGTTCACGGCGGTGGACCGGGCTCTCGTCTTCGACAACCCCATCGGGCTCGTGATCAGTTTCCTTGAGGCCAGCGAGGTGGTGCGGTGATGGGGAGCGGGGAGGCGAAGGCGCGGTCGGAAGAGATGGCCGGCCGGCTGCGGGAGAGGTTCGGGCTGGACCAGGTGGAGGCGGAGTTCGTCGTGCTCGTCGGCCGGAACGGGGGATTGTTTCTGACGGATCAAGTCGATACATGGCGTCAGTCACGCGGATTGCCGGATACGGGTGCGAATGTACGGAGATGGATTGGCGGTCTTGGTGACAAGTTGGGTGCTGCTTCGCTGAAGAAGTTCCCGCTGGAGCGCGAGGGTACCCGTAGCGTGGACGTGCATCAGTTCGTGGGTCGAAAGCTGTACCGGGAGCTCGGGACGGAGAACAGCCGTGCGCGTCTCCCGGCGGACAAGACGTCGACAATCGTTGAGATCAAGCGCCGGCTGGTTAGCGTTGGCGCCGTCCTGGCTCGGTGGTGGTATCCGTGGCTGGGTTCGGTCGGTGCGTCGGTCGCGTGGTGCGATGGCCTGGGACTCGACCGCGCGGTGCTTCCGCAGACTCGCTACGGGACGCGGGACAAGGAGCGGCCGAGCTACTTCCCCGACCGCTCCCCGCACGCGGCCGACGGCAACCTCTGTCTCTTCGTTTGCCCGCTGGTGATCGAGGAGAGAGACGAGAGCAAGGGACTCCGTAAGTGGGGCCGGAGCTACGCTCCCCTGTGGCAGGCCCTGGGGCGCGTCGGCGTGCAGACGACGGTCGTCGTGGCGCGCAGCGCGCAGACCCTCTCGGTGCCGGTGGCGGACGTGCTGAACGGCTGGGAGGCGTCCGCCGAGAGCCACCGTGCGGTCCGGAGCATCTGGTTCGATACGCAGCTCGACTACGTGCTCGGCGGGAACGCTCCGTCGGTGATCGAGGCGCACGGCGGCGCGGTGGGCGTCGCCCGCCGGCGCCGCGAGCTGGCGGCGTCGATCGAGGCGGCGCGGACGGAAGTGGGCCGCGGGGTGGCGAAGACGGAGGAGCTGGCGCTGGAGGAGGTGCCCGCATGATCCGCATGATTGACGGTCTCGGCCGGTTGCTGACCTGGAAGGTGAACGCGGCCCTGGCGGTCACGCTGGCGTGGTGGTGGTACTTCCCGTGGCCGGCGGAGGACCCCGCGGTGCGCCTCGTGCGGCTTCAGTCGCCGATGTGGCACGAGGCGCTCCGCGCGTGGTCGCTGGCGAGTCCGGGCGTCATCATGCTGATACTCGCGCTCATCGCGGGGTCGGTGAAGCGGGTATGGTTCGAGTCGCGCGTCTCGGAGGTGTTCGGCCGCGGGGAGCTGCCGCCCTGGCCGCAGTCTGCGGACGACCCCGAGCTGTCGCTCGTGATCGGGGAGCAGCACCACCGGACGCGGTTCGAGGAGGTCCGGAACCCCCGGTGGCTGGCGATACCGGAGAGGGGCCTGTTCACGGGGCTCCTGATCCTGGGGGCGGTCGGCACGGGGAAGACGGCGGGGTGCATGCGCCCCTTCGTGCGCCAGCTCCTGACCTGGCAGGCCAAGAGCACGGAGATGCGCGCGGCGGCGCTCTGCCTGGAGGTCAAGGGCGACTTCTGCTTCGACGTGCAGGAGATGCTCGAGAAGTGCAACCGGTCGGATGACTACATCGAGCTGAACATGGGGCCGGACGGCTATGCGTGGAACCCGCTCGCGGCGCCGTGGCTGGACCCCAAGTCGCTGGCCGGCACGATCGCCTCGCTCATCAACCAGGTCGCCGGCAAGGGGAAGGAGCCGTTCTGGCAGCAGGCGTACACGAACTTCGTGCAGTGGATCATCGTCCTGAAGCGGCTGGAGTACCCGTCGTGGGTGACGATGGTGGACCTGTACCACTACGTGCTGCAGGAGGAGAAGATCACCGAAGACATCGCGGCGATGAAGAAGCGCCTCGACGAGCGGTGGGCGGGTCCGGACGTGGTCGACGTGTGCGTCGATGGCGAGCTGTACGAGGCCAAGAGCGAGGAGCTCGCGAACTGGGAGTGGGAGCCGGCGAGCAACGGCCGGATGGCGGCGCGGATCCCGGCGGATCGGGAGGACCAGGTCGAACGCGCGGTCGCGGACTGCCGGCATCACCTCGGGGTGGAGCCGGAGGTCTATACCGTCGGCTACAGCGACGCCGAGCCCGGGCACACGAAGGAAGAGTACGAGCACATGGAGTGGATCCAGCGCGGCGAGCTCGAGTCGGTCGAGCTGTGGCTGGAGAAGGACTGGAAGCAGCTGGCGGAGCAGACGCGCACGAACGTGGCGACGGGCCTGTCGGTGTTCCTGGGAATGTTCGACCTGCCGGACGTGAAGGCGAAGTTCTGCCCGCCGTGCCCTGACCCGACGGGGAAGAGGGGGATGCAGGTCGGGGGCGGGGCCAAGGCGAGAGCGGCCGCGCGCGTGAAGCCGCTGGACTCCCTGGACCGGTTGATCG
>JAJEBS010000247.1 GCA_022822425.1 Gemmatimonadota bacterium
CCCAACTGCGTGGACTGCAAGGCGACCGACGTGCTCGGGCCGCGCTGGACGCCGAGAGAAGGGGGCAGCGGGCCGGCCTACCGCCGGATGTAGGTCGTGAGATCCCCAGTGGTCCGCTCCCGCCTCGCGCTCGTGCCCGCGCTCGCGCTCGGCGCCGCGACGGCATGCGCGGACCGGGAACCGGAAGCCGCCATCGAGGTCGACAGCGCCGGCGTCCGGATCGTGGAGAGCCGGGCCCCGGCGTGGCCGCCCGGGACGGAGTGGAGCGTGAATCCGGAGCCCGTCTTCCGGCTGGGCGACGCCGGGGACGATCCCTCCTCCAGCTTCTTCCGGATTCTCGATGTCGCGCTGCTCGCCGGCGGGGAGGTCATCGTGGTGGATGGCGGGTCCGCCGAAGTGCGCCGCTACGACGCGGCGGGCCGTCACCTGTGGAGCACCGGCGGACGGGGCGAGGGGCCGGGAGAGTTCCGCAGCCCACGCTACCTGGGGCGGCGGGAGGACGGTGCGTTCCTGATCTGGGACCGAGCGCTCTCTCGCGTGTCCGCCATCGGGCAGAACGGAGACCGGCTCGGTACCGAGCGCCGGTCCGGTCCGGACGGATCCCCGCTGGTGGCTTTCGACCTTTTCGACGACGGCGCCTGGCTGGTCGCCTTCCCGGTCGTGAGGCAGGCGCCCGAGCGAGGCACCACGTGGACCGACAGCGTCCGGCTGGGACGCTACGATCCGGTGCTGGAGGACGATGTCCGGCTGGCCACGGTCCCCGGCCAGCGATGGGTGTGGACCGGCCAATCCATGCTGCCGGTGCCGTTCAGTCCAAGACCGCTGCGGGTGGCCCTGGGCGATCGCCTCGTCGTGGGCAGCGGGCCGGATCCGCAGGTTGTGGTCCACGATGCCGGCGGTTCGCTGGTGGCCCGGTACCGCCTGGCGCGCGCGCGGGAGCCGGTGTCGGAAGCTGATGTCGGGCGGGTGATCGAGAGTCTCGTCGAGATCGGCCAGGGGCCCGAGGCGGTGTGGCGGCAATGGCGGGACGAGATGGAGGTTCCGGCGCACGAGCCGGCGTTTGACCGGCTGCTTGCGGACGGCGATGGCAACCTGTGGGCACGGCGATTCACGGCCGACCCGCTCTCGCGCGAGCCCCCGTCGTGGGACGTATTCGACCCGGCAGGGACCTGGCTTGGCGTGGTTGCGACGCCGGGCGGCATGACGGTGACCGCCATCCGTGACGGCCTCGTGGCGGGGGTATACCGGGATGAGCTGGGCGTCGAGTACGTCAGCGTGCATCGCCTGGAGATGGGCGGACGCTGATTCGGAGCGGTCTACTCGTCCAGAATGCTCACCTTCACCCCGGCCGCCGTTCGCACCAGGGCGGGCATGATGGCCGGGATGTCGCGCGTCCGGTAATGTGCCAGCACCGCGTCCGCCGTGGAAAACGCGCTCAGCTGCTCCAGCGTGCGAATGGTGGGGAAGATCATCGGGAGCTGCCCCGCGCGGTGCCGGTCGAGCGCGTCGCCGGGGGAAAGCCAGAGCGAGTCGGTCATCTCGCGCGGGTCGGGGGCCGAGCGCGACCCCGGCGGCGCAAGCGCCGCGAAGAAGCGGGTGTCGTAGCGACGCGTCTCGGCCTCGGGGGTGATCCAGTGGGCGATGTATTCGAGGGCGGCCCCGTCGATGCCCACGCCCAGGTCGTCCAGGACCTCGGCGAATCCCGTGGCGCCCGCCAAGAGGTGCTCGCGCAGGCGAATCAGGTGCGCGCGGCCCGACGTCGTGTCCGGCAGGAATCGCCCTCCTGGCCGGGCGACCAGCACCGTTGCTTCCTCGAAGGCCTCGCGCGCGGCGGCCAGATAGTACGCGATGGCGGGCGGATCCCCGCCGGGAAGGGTGAGTCGGTCGGCCGCCTCCGCCGGCGTGAGCCGCTCCAGGCGCATGACGAGCGCGGGATCGGCGTCCTGCGCATCCACCCGCCCCCCGGGAAAGACGTAGGCCCCGGGCACGAATCCGGCGGAGCGGTTGCGCCGCATCAGCAGGAGCTGGAAGCCCTGCCCGTGCTCGCGCAGCAGGACGACGGTCGCGGCCGGATGTGGCACCACGCCGGAGGGCGGCAGGCGTTCAAACCGGTCCATCAGCGCCCCACCGCCATCCCGTCCTTGCGCGGGTCCGACCCCGCCGCCCAACCCCGCTCCAGCCGCATCACCGCCTGTCCTCCCCCGAAGGAGGTAAGCGACGGATCGATCACGCGATGGCCCATGAGGGCAAGCGCGACCTCCGTTGTGCGGCCCAATCCCTCGACCGCGACATCCCGTCCGGCCGTGTGGCGAAAGCGGGGGGCCTCGATGGCGGCCTGCAGCTCCATGCCGAAGACGAGGAGGTTGAGCAGCACCTGAACGTGTCCCTGGGGTTGCATGGAGCCGCCCATGACACCGAACGCCAGCCACGGTTCCCCGCCGCGGGTGACGAACGCCGGGATGATGGTGTGCAGCGGCTTCTTGCGGGGCGCGACCTGGTTCGGATGCCCTTCCTCGAAGGTGAAGCAGGCGCCGCGGTTCTGGAGGGCAAACCCGGTTCCCGGGATCACCACGCCGGAGCCGAAGCCTTCGTAGAGGCTGTTGATGAACGACACCATGTTGCCGTGCTCGTCCGCCGTGCACAGGTAGATGGTCTCGCTCTCCGGGACCACCGCGCCCGGGTCCACCCGGTCGGCGGCCGCGCGCCGGTTCAGCAGCGCCCGGCGGGAGTTCACATGGTCGTCGGCGAGCAGTGCCCGAGGCGGGATCCGCATATGGTCCGGGTCGCCCACATGGCCCGCGAAGTCGGCGAAGGCCAGCTTCTTGGCCTCGATGAGATGATGCAGGTACGCCGGGCTGTTGTGACCCATGACGCCGAGATCGAATCCTTCGAGGATGCGGAGCATCTCGAGCGCGGCGATCCCCTGCCCGGCCGGCGGAAGTTCCCAGAGGGTGTGCCCCGCGAAATCGGTGGAGAGCGGCGTCACCCAGCGCACCTCGTGGCCAGCGAGGTCCTCGCGCGTCAGGAAGCCGCCCAACCCCTCCAGCCCCTCGACCAGCCGCCGGCCCAGGGCGCCTGTATAGAAGGCCTCCGCCCCCCCGCGCGCGACCAGGCGGAGGCTCGCGGCCAGGTCCGGCGACCGAAACCACTCCCCGGCGCGCGGGGCGCGCCGCCCCCCGACCAGGCAGGTGGCCGCGGCCCCGGGGTCGGCGCGCAGCTTGTCGGCCGCGGCGGCCCACTGCCCCGCGATGATGGGGGTGACCGGGAAGCCCTCCTCCGCCACCCGGATGGCCGGCGCGAGCACCTCCGCGAAAGTCATCCTCCCGAACCTCTCCAGCAGGGCCGCCCATCCCGCGACCGCGCCCGGCACCGTCACCGATCCGGGCCCGCTCGCGGGCACGTCCCCCAGCCCCGCGGCCGCGAGCGCCTCGCGCGACATGCCCGACCCCGACCGTCCGCTCGAGTCGAGCCCCGCCAGCCGGCCCTCCTCCGCCGACCACAGCAGCGCGAACATGTCGCCGCCCATCCCCGTCATGTGCGGCTCGACCACGTTCAGCATCGCCGCGGCGGCGACGGCCGCGTCGACCGCATTCCCGCCCCGCTCCATAACCGAGACCGCCGCCCGGCTGGCCAGCGGCTGACTGGTGGCGGCGGCGCTCCTGGGCGCGTAGACGGTGGATCGTCCGGTCACGGCCGTCCATTCCGGTTTGAGCGTGGACCCATTCTCCCTCCCCGAGGCTCGGTTCGGCTGGCGCAAACGCGCGTGCCGCGCCAAGCTAGGGGGAGCGAACGGAGCCTGCCAGCCTCCCCGCGTGCGGAACCCCGGTCTGCCAGAATGGCAGTCCCGGCACGCGAGGTCTGCCATTATGTCAGGCCCGATTCGTGCATCTGGGCCCGACACCATGCATTTCGTCAACATGCAAGGCGAGCGAACCGCCTGGAAGCCGGGGCATCTGCCTTTCTGACAGGTCAATCGCGCGGCGGCCCGAGGCAGGGCCGGCTTCGCGGGGCAGACCACCCGTCTCGCCAGGGCTAACGACAAGGAGTCGGATCCGTGGGTGAACGATACAGGCTACCCGTCCTTCCGTTGCGGGACACGGTGGTGTACCCGGGCGTGGCGGTGCCCATCTCGGCCGGTCGACCCGGCACCATAGAGGCCGTTCAGGCTGCCCTCGAGGGAGACCGCAAGCTGCTTGCGGTGGCCCAGCGGGAGAACGTGGACAAGCCGACCCCCGAGGGGCTGTACGAGGTCGGCACGGTGGTGCGCGTCATTCAGACCCACCGCGTGCGGGCCGGAATCCAGCTCCTGGTGCAGGGGGACCGGCGGGCCCGGGTCGTCTCCTACGAGAAGCGCGGCAAAGCCATGCTCGCCGCCATCGTCCTGGACCTCGAGAGAATCCCGCCACGCAGCGAACAGGATCCCGCCTTCCAGGCCCTGGACCGCGAATTGCGCGACCGGGCGGCCGGGTTGGGAACCCGGCGTGGCGTCCCCGCCGAATCCCTGAACCAGCTCATTCAGGGGGTGGACGAACCGGGTGCGTTCGCGGACCTGGTGGCATTCTACCTCGATTTGCAGACCGCCGAGAAGCAACGGCTGCTGGAGGTGCTCGACGACGAGGACCGCATGCGTCAGGCGCTTGTGGCCGTGGAGCGCGAGCTGGTGCGGCTCAGCGCGCAGGAGGAAATCCAGGCCCGGGTGCAGGAGGAGCTGGGCGAGCGCCAGCGCGAGATGCTCCTGCGCGAGCAGATGAAGCAGATCCGGCGCGAGCTGGGCGACGAGGACGAGAAGGCCGAACTGGACGATCTGCGCGAACGGATCGAGGCGTTGCGGCTCAACGAAGATGCTCGCGCCGAAGTCCAGCGGGAGCTCAAGCGCCTGGGAAGGACGAATCCCCAGTCGGCGGAATACCAGGTCATCCGGACCTACCTCGAGTGGATCACGGAACTGCCCTGGGATGATCGCACCGAGGACAAGATCGACCTGGAAGCGGCAGCGGAGGTGCTCGCCGAAGACCACTACGGGCTGGAGGACGTCAAGGACCGCATCCTCGAGTTCCTGGCCGTGCGCAAGCTGCACGCGGAACGGGCGCCGGACGCGGAAGAAGTGGAAGACGAGGATGCCGGAGCGGAGGAAGGTCTGCAGGAGGCCGAAGTCGGGGCCGCGCGGAACGGCTCCCGGACCGGGGACGAGCCGGCCGACACGCCGCCCGCGAGCGGCCAGGGGCCAATCCTGCTCTTCGTAGGCCCGCCCGGCGTCGGCAAGACCAGCATCGCGCAGTCCATCGCCCGCGCGATCGGACGCAAGTATGTGCGCATCTCGCTGGGCGGCGCGCGCGACGAAGCGGATATCCGGGGCCATCGGCGGACCTACGTGGGCGCCATGCCGGGCCGCATCATCCAGGGAATGCGCCAGGTGAAGTCGAAGAACCCGGTGTTCCTGCTCGACGAGGTCGACAAGCTGGGCGTCTCCTTCCAGGGGGATCCCAGCGCGGCGTTGCTCGAAGTGCTGGACCGGGCCCAGAACTGGACCTTCACCGACCACTATCTGGGGATCCCCTTCGACCTGTCGGAGGTGCTGTTCGTCGCGACCGCGAACTACTGGGACCGCATCCCGCCCCCGCTGCTCGACCGCATGGAGCGGGTCGACTTCAGCGGATACACCGAGCAGGAGAAGCTGGAGATCGCCAGGCGCTACCTGCTGCCCAGGCAGCTGGAGGAGAACGGCCTGCTCGACGAGGAGATGGAACTGGGCGACGAGGCGATCCTGAACGTGATCAGCGAGTACACGCGCGAGGCAGGCGTCCGCCAGCTGGAGCGCGAGATCGGAAAGCTGGCGCGCAAGGTGGCGCGCAGGATTGCCGGCGGCGGATGCGAGCAGATGGTCGTTGACCAGGATGTCGTGCGCGAACTTCTGGGCCGCCCGCGGGTGCACCCCGAGGTGATGGCGGAGGAGGACCGGGTGGGGGTGGCCACCGGCATGTTCTACACACCCACCGGCGGCGACATCATGTTTGTGGAGGCCAGCGTCATGCCGGGGAACGGGAAGCTGGTGCTCACCGGGCAGCTGGGCGACGTGATGAAGGAATCGGGGCGGGCGGCGCTGACCTATGCCCGCAGCCATCACAAGAGCCTCGGGATGTCGGTCGAGGACGTGCTGGACAAGGAAGTGCACATCCACGTGCCCGCGGGCGCGGTGCCGAAGGACGGTCCCTCGGCGGGGATCACGATGGCGACCGCCCTGATCTCGGCGCTTTCGGGACGGCCGGTAAGGCGTGACGTGGCCATGACCGGCGAACTGACGCTGACGGGCAGGGTGCTCCCCATCGGCGGCCTGAAGGAGAAGATCCTGGGCGCCGTGCGCGCCGGCATCCAGGAGATCGTGCTCCCCGCCGACAACCACGCCGACCTCGAAGACCTCTCCGACGAGGTGCGCGCCGACCTGGTTCTGCACCTGGTCGACGGCCTCGACGACGTCACCCGGGTGGCGTTCGCGGGCGGACTGGCACCCGAAGCGGATCCGGTCGAGGCCGCCGACCCGATGGCGCTGCTCACCTCCGGCGGCTCGTCCTCCGCGCCCGAGGTCGCGACGCACTGACCTCGCCGACCCTCGAGGTCGCGCCCGGCGCCGTGATGGGGCGGCACCACGGGCGGCCGGCGGCCCGTCACTTCGGACGGCCCGACCTGGAGTACCGGGCCGCCGTGGGCTCCGCGGCCGTCCTCGATCGCTCGCACCGCAGCCGGCTGGCGGTCTCGGGGCGGGCGCCCGTGCGCATGCTGGGCGGCGTGCTCACCAACAGCGTCCCGCCACCCCCCGAGCCGACCCCCTCCGGGCTGCTCGCCGGGCGTACGGCCTACAGCGCCGTGCTCATCCCCAAGGGGCGCATGGTCACCGACCTGGTGGTCGCCTGGAGGGGCACCCGCGAGGACCGCCACGGCCTCTGGCTGCACCTGCCGGCCGCCGGGCATGCACCCCTCGTCGCCCATCTGCGCAAGTTCCTGCCGCCCCGGTTCGCCTTCGTCGACGACGTCACCGACGCGACCGGCACCGTCACCGTCACCGGTCCGGACGCGGCCGGGATGGTGGAGGCCGCCCTCGGGGTCGCCTCAGGCGAGGTCGCGGCGCTCGACGAGGACGGCTGCCTCATTACCGGTCGGCCGCCGGACGGCCTCCTGGTCGCGCGGCTCGCCGAGGTCCGTTTGCCAGCCTTCGACATTCTGGGTGACCGGGCCGCGCTCGCACGGCTGGGTGCCGAGCTGGTTCGCCTGGGCGCGGCGCCGACCGGCATGGGCGTCTTCGAGACGCTGCGCATCGAGGCGGGGCGGCCCGAGTTCGGCCTCGACATGGACGAACGCACCATCCCCACGGAAGCGGGCATCGACGCGCGCGCCATCGACCACGCCAAGGGCTGCTATACCGGACAGGAAGTGATCGTGCGCATCCGCGATCGCGGCCACGTCAACCGTCATCTGCGGGGCCTCCTGCTCGGCGATGTGCCCACTCCGGCGCCGGCGACTCCCCTGTACTCGGGTACGCAGGCCAAACCGGTCGGGCAGGTGACCAGCGCGGCCCTGTCGCCCGCCTTCGGGCAGACCATCGCGCTGGGTTTCGTGCGCCGGGAGGTCGTCCCGCCCGCCGAGCTTCGGCTGGGGGGCCCGGACGGGGCGCCGGTGGGGGTGCGGGCGCTCGGGGAAGGCGGCTGGGAGCTTCAGCCGGGTGATCTGAGCTGAGGGGGCGGGCACCCCTCGAACGCGGTCAGCCGTCCCGCGAGGCCTTGAAGTGGTCCACGATCAGCCCACCGTGGAAGCGCCCGTTCTCGATGAAGATCTTGTTGGCGTCGTAGCCCGCGGCGAGCACTCCCGCGATGTAGATGCCGGGCGTGTTGGTCTCCATGGTGGCGCGGTCGTGACGGGGAATACCGGTTTCCCCATCGATTCTGACGCCCACGCTCTTCAGCAGCAGCGGTGAAGCCCGCCAGCCGGTCATGGCGAAGACCCAGTCGTTGGCGAGTTCGGTGACTTCGCCCGTCTGCAGATGCTCGAGTACAACGCTGCGTTGCCGGATCTCCGCGACCCGTGTCGTGAAATGGGTCGCGATCTCCCCGAACCTGATCCGGTTGGTGATGTCCGGAACCACCCACGGCTTCACGCCCTGGTCTATGCCGTCGAAGATGTGGACCAGCGTAACCCGTGCATGGGCCCGGAAGAGCTCCAGCGCGGCCTCCACCGCGGAGTTCCGCCCCCCCACCACGAGAACGTCCTGGTCGTAGTAGGGATCGGGCTCCCTGTAGTAGTGGTGCACCTTGGGCAGGTCCTCTCCCGGAACGCCCAGGTAGTTGGGCTCATGGAAGCTGCCGGTGGCGATCACCACGGCGCGCGCGCGGTGGCTTGCCCGGGCACCGTCACGGCGGCGCGTACGCAGCAGGAAGTCGCCCCTGCGGCCCTCGATCGCCATGACCTCTTCATGCTGGCGCACATCCAGCCCGAAATGCCGCACGACCCGGCGGTAGTAGACGAGCGCATCGCGGCGCGACGGCTTGCCGGAAGCCAGAATGAAGGGCACACCCTCGATCTCCAGCTTCTCCGCCGTGGAGAAGAAGGTCATGTAGGGCGGATAGTGGACGATCGATTCGGTGATGAACCCGCGGTCGAACGCGATGGCCGAGACCCCTCCGACCCTGGCCGCGCTCGCCGCCGCCAGGCCGCAGGGCCCCGCACCCACAATCGCCAGGTCGACGGGTTCGCCTGCGCTGGCCATCCCGCCTCCGGCGGAAAGCGCTTCCATATCGGACATCTTCCTTGCGTCGTCGGTTTTCGCGGCGCCGACCCGAGAAACATCTACGCTCTGAACCTACTAATCTATGCTCCGAACCCGGAACTCCAGAGGCGTATGTCCTCCCGGACATGCACGGGTTGGTGCCCGGGACGCCTGCGCGCCATCCCGCGGATGGACACCCGCGCGGGAACGCCGCTCGGGCTGGAGCGTACCGATGGAGCACCTGCCACATCCTCAGGGAGCGTCGAAGATGGCACAGGCCGAAGCGGAGGCGCGCAGAGCTGTAAATCGACTGCGGCGGGCGCTGGAGAAGGCGCACCGGGAAATCGATGCGCTGGAAGGGGCGCTCGCCAGAGCGGAGGGCGATGACTTCCCCGGGCACGCATACGAGGAAGCCCGGGGGCGGCTCAGCCAGGTGGTGGAATTCGTGGACGATGAGTCGCGCCGGCTGCAACACAAGATCCTCGTGGCGGGAGGCCTGGAGCCCGGACGAATTCGGCGTGCCTCCGCCCGGAATGGATGAACGGCACCCGCCTCCGTGACGATCTGATCGGCGTCATGGGAGCGGGGGTCGGCACGCCCCTGTCCGACGCGGATTTCGACGACCTCGCACGCCGGGCGTCCGCACACCAGTGCGAGCGCAACCCGGCATTCGCCCGCTTCTGCGAGGCGCGCGGCGTTCAGCCGGGCTCGTGGTCCTCGTGGCGGGACCTGCCGCCGGTGCCCGCGCGCGCATTCCGGGAGCGCGGCCTCGTCTCCCGGGGGCCGGCGCAGGCCGTTTTCCGCACCAGCGGCACCACAGGCGGCGGGGCGGAGCGCGGAGAACATCGCGTCCCGGACCTGTCGCTCTACCACGCCTCGCTGCTCCCCAACTTCGAGGCACATCTGCTTCCCGATGGCGCGCGCCTGCCGATGCTCTCGCTCATCCCGCCTCCGTGCGAAGTTCCGGATTCCTCGCTCAGCCACATGATCGGCGTCGTGGAAGCCGAACTGGCGCCCGGGACCCGCTATTTCGTGGACAGGGACGGCAGGCTGGACGAGCACCGGTTGCGATCCGCCCTTGGCGACGCAGAGGGCGCGCGCGATCCGGTACTGGTGGTGGGCACCGCCTTCGCGTTCGTCCACCTGCTGGATGCCCTGGCGAGGGAGAGCACCCGCTTTCGGTTGCCGGGCGGCTCGCGGGTGATGGAGACCGGGGGGTTCAAGGGACGCAGCCGCACCGTTCCGAGGGAGGAACTCTACGCGGCCATCGACAGCCGACTCGGCATTCCGTCGGACCGGATCGTGAACGAGTACGGCATGACGGAGCTGCTCTCCCAGTTCTACGAGCCCGTGCTCACGGGGGGAGCGCGTCTGCACCATCCCCCGCCGTGGGTGCGTACGCGCGTGCTCGACCCGGCGACGCTGGAGCCGCTTCCTCCCGGCCGCGTGGGGCTGTTGTGCCACTTCGACCTCGCCAACCTGGGCTCCGTCTGCTGCGTTCTCACCGAGGACCTGGGCGTAGAGCCCCCGGAGGCGGAGGGACACGGTTTCCGCGTGCTGGGCCGGAACCCCGGCGCGGAGCCGCGCGGCTGCTCGCTGGCGATGGACGACCTGATGACCGCCCTCCGCGGCCCGGCATGGTGACGACATTCCCGGCCTGGTGGCTGCCCCCCGGGGTGCCGGACGGCGGGCCCGCGATGCTCTCCACCGCCCCCGTGAGCGACGACCTGCGGCTCCGCTTCCCCACCCCCGACCCCGCGTTTGCGCGCCGCCTGTGCGACCAGCTGGTCGAAGCGGGCGCCCGCCTGCACGAGCGCCGCACCGACTCGCTGGTGGCGTCGCTGGGCCGTGCCGGTTCGCGCTTTCTGGATCCCGCCGACCCGATCCGCAAGGCGGCGCTCGACCTGCTGCCCGCCGCCGCCGGGCTCTCCACCGCCATGGCCCGGGAGGTCCTCGACGGGATGGCGCGCGACTGGACCGCGGACCGCCTGACGCAACTGGTGCGCGCGCAGTTCCCCGACCCGGCGGTGCTGGACGGCTTCCGGCCGCGGCCGGGTGGGTCGCGGGTGCGGGCGTTCGGCCACCGCCTGATCGTGCAACTGGGCGCGGGCAACGTGGCCGGCGTGTCGGTCGGAGGGGTGGCGCGGGCGCTCCTGGCGCGCTCGCCCGTGCTCCTCAAGCCCGGCCTCCACGACGCCGTGCTGCCGGTGCTCTACGCCCGCGCCCTGGCCGACTGCGACCCGGGGCTGGCGGCAGCCCTGGCCGTGCTCTACTGGCCGGGCGGCGCCGACACGGTGGAGACGGAGGTGCTCTCCCGCGCCGGCCTGGCAGTGGTGTACGGCGGCGCCGACACGGTGGAGGCGGTGCGCGAGCGCATCCCCGCCACCACCGCCCTCGTGGCGTACTCCCACAGGGTCGGGGTCGCCCTGGTGGGCCGGGAAGCGCTCGCCGCCGGGCAGGCGAACCGAACCGCCATGGACGCCGCGCGCGCCGTAGCGGCATTCGACCAGAGGGGTTGCGTTTCCCCCCACCTCTTCTGGGTGGAGGAAGGCGGCGCGCTCACCCCCGCCGAGTGGGCTGCCCGCCTGGCTGCCGCCATGGCCGCGCTCGAGCGGAATCTCCCCGCCGGTCCCCCTCCCCCGGAGGTCGCATCGAAGGTGCAGCAGTTGCGCGGCACCTGGGAGCTGAAGCAGGCAGCCGGCGAGGGGGTGCGCGTCTTCCGCCCGGCGGGCGCGGAGTGGACGGTCGCCTACGACCCCGACCCGGCCTTCTCGCCGTCCTGCCTGGGCCGTTTTGCCTGGGTGAAGCCCGTTCCCGACCTGGAGCGGGTCGCCGGGCTCCTCGCCGGACTGCGCCCGTTTCTGCAGACCGCCGGACTGTGCGGGGCCGGGGCGCGCACCGCCTCGCTGGTCGAACAGCTCGGCGCGGCGGGCGTCACCCGGGTGGCCTCGCTACGGCGGATGGCGTGGCCGCCCGCCTGGTGGCACCACGACGGCGGCGACCCCTTGCGGGCGCTCGTCCGCTGGGTCGACTGGGAAGTGGAGTAGAAGACCCGCGCCCCCCTAGTCGTCTTCCGGCTGGTCCTCCGAGCGCCAGACAACCAGCTGACGCGACCCGTTCGAAGCCTCCACCCTCACCCGCAGCATGTCCCCCTCCACGATGCCGAGCTCGTCGCGCATCTCCTGGGGGATGGTGATCCTGCCCCCAACTCCCACGACAACGTCGCCGTAGTACAGCGAGCGATAGATGGCCATGGCTTTCCCTGTGGTTGGAATCGAATCAAGACCGGAAGTGGTTTCCTGGTGTGGCCTGGCAGAGCAGGCCCCAAGGGCGCGTCCCGGGCCGGAACGTTGGTGCACGCCCATCTTCCAACTTAGAGAGAACGCAAGACCTTTGCACAGGGCTGCAGCCGGTCTCCCCCGGATTCCACATCCCGCCCGCCCACCCTGCCCCAGGTCCGGACGCGGGTGCCGCACCCTGACGGGTGCCCTTATCGGGGGTCGTCCTCCGGCCTGCGGATGGCAAGCTCGCGCTCGACGCTGACGGAGGCTCCGGTGGTCCGGTCGGTGATGGCGATGATGAGCCGGTGCGCTCCCTCCCCGGCTTCATCGGCGGAGACGGAGAAGTACTCGGGCACCACCCCGTCGACGGGCTCGACGTTGCGCACGAAACGGACGGCCAGATCGCCTTCCGCGCCGCCTATCAGGTTGCCCAGCGAGCGCAGGAGGCGCGCGCCCACGCTGCGCCGCTCCGCGTCCTGCAGCGTCACCTCCACGGTGTACTCCGAGGAGCCCAGGAAGTCGGTGGTCAGACCGTAGATTTCCAGATAGACGTGGATGTCGTCGTGCGCGTCGAAGACCAGGTCGCGCGAGGCGCCGATGGCGAAATCGCGCCATCCGCCGGGCCGGTCGACACGGGGCACCACGCCCCCGGCCAGGACCAGATCGGACGTGGACAGGCCCATGCGCGGTACGGGAATGGCACTGATCGTCCCCCGGTTGCGCGCGGCCACGCGGGACTCCGCCGCCAGCCCCTCGAGCGAGTATTCGAAGGTTCCGCGGGGCAACTCGAAGGTGAAGAGAACGTTGCCCGTGTCTTCGGCCTTCACCGCGTGCGTCACGCTGGCCGAGTCCTGGTAACTCCGGTTGAACAGGAACATGCCGACGCGCACGGAGTCGCCCTCGAACAGGTTGAAGGAGTCCGGGTCGGCGCGCAGGAAGGCCAGCACCTCCACCTGCCCGGGAGCGGCACCCCGGAACCGGGCGATCTGCGCGGGGATCTCCGTCCAGCGGTTGACGGCACGGCTCTCGAAGGTGGTGGTGGCCTCGGTTTCGCTGACCTGGCGCAGGTACTGTCCCGTGTTGGCGTCGAAGTCGAAGTGGACCCGGTTGTACCCGAGCTCTCGGCTGAACACGAAGCTGGGCACCTCCAGCCGGTAGTTCCAGAAGATCCACCGCCCGTTGGCGCCCGCGCCGGCACCGTCCTGACGCAGCATCCAGATGCTCTCCGGCAGGCCGTAGCGTATGAGGACCTGGCCCCGATCGCTGCTCCAGCCCGGCAGGCGGCGCTCGGGGTCTCCGAAGGCCAGCTCCGCGTATGTGACGCGCGCGATGTGCTCCATCGCCCGCTCGTTTTCCGGAATCAGGAAGAGCGGATCGGACTTGGCCCAAAGGATGCGCTCGTATTCCCGCGCCTGCTCCGCTTCGAGCTGTCCGTACGAGGCCCTGTCATCCTCGTCAAGCAGGAAGGACACGTTGTCGTAGGGGGCTCGCTCGGCCGGAGGCATGAGGGCGAGGCCGGTGTCGAAGGCATCGCGGGCGGCGGTCCAGTCCAGCGACTCGTAGAACGCCAGCCCGAGGAAGATGTGCGCGTAGGGGTCGTCGGGGTTCACCTCGGCCAGGCGCTGCGCCTCGGTCGCCATGTCCTCGAAACGGCCTTGGCGATGGAGCAGCGCGAGCAGTCCGCGGGCGGCCTGCGGGTGGTCGGGTACGTACGACAGAGCAGCCCGGTATTGGGCCTCGATGCGCGGCGGATAGTCCACGTCCCGGTCGCTGGCGCGGCCCGCGCCGGCCAGTTGGCGGTTGAAGGTACGGGGTTCCGTGTAGTTGAGGCAGAAGGCCTGGACCCCGGCGGGACAGCGCGTCGATCCCGCGTATTCGTCGGTCCCCGGCGACCCGTCCCGCCGCCATCCTGCGGGCAGGAAGACCAGATGCTCGAAGTCCTCCATCTCCTCGGTGAGGATGCGGGCCAGCACAAAGTGCGATTGGGCCAGGACCCGGGGTTCCACGGCGCGGCTGCTTTCGGACGCCACCGTGCGCTCCAGAATCCTGCGCGCGTCCACGCGCATGAACTGGCGCCGCTTGAGCAGCGCCATCTCCAGCAGCACCCCTGCGTCCTCGTGGAGTCCCGCGTACGCCTCCTCCAGCAGCGCTTCGGCCTCCATCCGCTGTCTGAAGTCGGTCTCTTCCAGGGGTGCGGTGCGCGCCAGCAGCCTGCCGAGGGAGAAGGCGATGTGGGGATCTCGATCGTCTTCCTCCCGCGCCCGGCGGAGCAGCCCGAGCGCGGCGGTCGTGTCCCCGGCTTCGAGCAGGCTCGTGGCCCGGGCCACGGCGCGCGGGACGGGGGCTGCCTGCGCGGACGGCTCCTGAGGCGCGGATGCCGCGGGCCGGACGGCGTTCGCGGAAGCCGAGGCGGGCAGGGGCATTACCAGCGCGCACGTCAGCCACGCCAGGATTCCCCGGGGTCCCGGAAGCGACCGGCTCAAGGCTGTCAGGGAAGAATGGACCGGAGCAGCGCTTCCAGTTGATGGCGCCTGAAGCTCTGGGCCTTTTGCACCGCGAGCTCGTACGATTCCTCGACAAAAATGGCCGCGGTCTGCGCGGCGTCCCCGGATTCGCCATCGGCCGGCGAGTAGACGAGCTTCGCCCGGCACGGTTCCCCGCTCGCGGAACGCTTGGTCTCGAATTCCAGATAGACGTCCCAGATTCGATTCTGGTACGTGATGGTGGCGAGATGCTGGCCCGGCATGGGCCTCAGGTCGGAGGGTACCGCAGGGTCGATCATGGTCGCTTACATTATCATCCGCAGCCCCGGAAATCCAGCGCCCGGACCCGGGCAGGCCGGGTACCGCGGGCGCTCTCCCGTGGCGGTCTCGTCGCGTGCCCTGCCGTCGTGACGCGGTCATACTGCAGCAGCCTCCTCGCGCGAGCGCTCGCGCATCCGTTCCAGTGAGTGTTCTTTCGCGAACGGCGGTCTCCGGGTTCCAACCGATCCACTGGACCCGTTCCGTTGACGCTCGCCATCGGTGCCCCTAACTTGCGGCCCGAACCAAATGGGCCGCGTGTCTCCGTCGCCGCCGGATGCGAACGGCGCGAACCCTTCCCGAAACCTCCACCCGCCGAGGAACCGCGCGCTTCATGAAGGGAAAGCGGACTGCCGTTCTGGCCGGAGTCGTCGCGACGCTCGGCGCACTCGCCTTCGTTCAGGAGGGCGACACCCCCCAGGAGAGCCAGGACGCCGCCGCCGAGATCGCGGCCGCGGATCCGGATCCGCTGGCGCAGCCCATCGCATTTCCCCATGACATCCACGCCGGCGAATTCGGCATGGACTGCCAGTACTGCCACTTCTCCGCCGAGCGCTCCGTCGACGCGGGCATCCCCCCGGTGGCCACCTGCCAGGGCTGCCATCTGGTCGTGGCGGGACGCAACAATCCGGAGGAAGTGGCCAAGGTGCGCGACTATGCCCAGCGCCAGGAAGCCATCCCGTGGGTGCGCATCTACAAGGTCTCGGACCACGTGCGCTTCCCGCACATGCGGCACGTCGCGCCCGACCAGTCCGGCGAACCCCGGGTCCAGTGCCAGGAGTGCCACGGCCCGGTGCAGGAGATGGCGGTCATCGAGGCGGTGAACCAGCCCCTGTCCATGGGATGGTGCGTCCAGTGTCACGTGGAGCGCGACGTCTCCCGGGACTGCGCGGTCTGTCACTACTGAGCGAACCGGAATCAAGAGCAGCTAACGGCCGGGAGCGAGAACGCGGAGCCCATGACCAGAAGCGGCACACCAGTGAGAAGCGAGAACCCATGAGCGGCGGCATCCAACGCCGGGACTTCCTGCGGGTGGTGGGCGCATCCGGGGCCGGGGCCACCATGTTCGGCTGCTCCACGGACAACGTGGAGAAGCTGATCCCGTATGTGGTCCCGCCCGAGGAGATCACGCCGGGGGTCGCGACCTGGTACGCGTCCGTGTGCGGAGAATGCCCGGCCGGGTGCGGCACCTGGGTGCGCACGCGCGAGGGGCGCGCCGTCAAGATCGAGGGCAACCCCGGGCATCCGGTCTCGGGGGGGGCGCTGTGCGCGCGTGGGCATTCGGCCCTTCAGGGGCTGTACAATCCCGATCGCCTCACGGGCCCGATGACGCGCGACGGCGACGGTTTTTCTCCGGTCAGCTGGGAGGATGCCGAGGCGCAGCTCGTCGACCGGCTGGGCGCGGCGGGCGGAAACGTGCTGCTCCTGACGGGGAGCGCTGGTGGAGCGCTCGGTCACCTCTTCGATCGGTTCGTGGAGGTGACCGGCGGTACGCGCGTCGAATACGAGGCACTGTCGGAGGCCCCGCTGCGGGCGGCTGCGCGCATCGCCTTCGGACGCGATGTGGTTCCCGCCTACGACTTCGAAGCGGCCCGCTTCGTGCTTTCCTTCGGCGCCGATTTCCTTGAGACCTGGCTGTCGCCGACGGCGTACGGCCGAGGCTTCGCGCGCACCAGCGCCATCGACCAGATGGGCTCCAAGGGACGCTTCGTCTTCCTCGCGCCAAGGCTCTCGCTGACGGGCCAGAACGCCGACGAGTGGTTCCCCATCCGTGCGGGATCCGAGGCGGCGATCGCGCTCGCCATGGCCGCGGTGATCGCGGGTGACGGGGCCGACGCAGGACCCTACGGGGAGCTGCTGGGCAGCTTCGACGTTGCCGCAGCGGCCGGTGCCGCCGGGCTCTCGGAGGAGGAAGTCGCGGACCTGGCACGGCGCTTCGTGGCCGAAGGGCCCGGACTCGCGCTGGGACCCGGCGTGAGCGGACAGCATCGAGGCGCCACCGGCGCCAACCTGGCGGCGCTGGTGCTCAACCACGTCGCAGGCAACATCGGGCGCTCCGTGCACCTGGCTTCGCCGGATCAGGCAGCCGCGTCCTCGCCCTACGCGTCGCTCGAGTCCGCCATGGGTTCGATGCGGGCGGGGGAGGTTGCGGTCGCGCTCGTGCACGGCGCCAACCCGGCCTATTCGCTGCCGCCCGCCGCGGGCTTCGCGGACGCGTTCGGCGCGGTGCCCTTCAAGGTGTCCTTCGCCTCGGCGCTCGACGAGACCGCGCACCTCGCCGACCTGATCCTCCCCGACACCCACCCGCTCGAGTCGTGGGGAGATTCGCACCCGCGCCCGGGCGTGCACGCCGTGCAGCAGCCGGTCATGAGACCGGTTCCCCTGTTCGACGCCCGCGCCACCGGAGACGTGCTGCTGTCCACGGCGAACGCCCTGGGCCTGGATCTTGGCGCCGGCGACTTCCAGGGGTATGTGCGCGCGCGCTGGCAGGAGATGGGGCTCGCGGGAGGTGATGACTTCGACGGCTTCTGGCGCGAAGCCCTGCGCCGGGGCGTGGTCTTCTCCGCGACCGGCGAGCAAGAGGACGCAGCGGAGCTGCTTGCGCCGGACCCCGCCGTCGGGTTCGACGTACCCGCCCTGGACGGCGACCAGGACGGTCTGGCGCTGGTCGTGTACCCGTCTTCCCGCTTCGGGGACGGACGCCAGGCCAATCGCTCCTGGATGCAGGAACTCCCCGACCCGGTCAGCAAGATCACCTGGCATTCCTGGGTGGAGTTGCATCCGGCCACGGCGGAGCGACACGGGCTACGCGAGGGCGACATCGTGCGCGTAAGTTCGCCGCACGGCCAGGTGGATTTGCCCGTGTGGCCCTACGCGGGCGTGCGGGAGGACGTCGCCGCCATCGCCATGGGCGGCGGACACACGGGCTACGGCCGCTACGCCGACGGCAACGGGGTGAACCCCATGGCGCTGCTCCCGGCCGAGTCGGAGCAGCCCTCGGGCGGTCTGGTCCATCTCGCCACCCGCGTGACGGTCGAGCCCACCGGCGAGTGGCGCAAGCTCGCGAGCGTTCACGGCTCGGGACATACCCAGGAAGACCGCAACATCGCGCCCGCCGTCGCGCTCGCCGACATCGGCCACGCCGAAGAGGAGCACGCCGAGCACGACCTCTACGAATTGCAGGAGGTCGGCGGGTTCGTCCCCGTCCCCGCGGACGGGGAGCCCGGTGATTTCCCGCTCCCGGGAGCCCGGCACGGTGAGTACGATCCGGAAACGACTCCGCGCTGGGCCATGGCCATCGACCTGGACAAGTGTACCGGGTGCAGCGCCTGCGTGACCGCCTGCCAGGCCGAGAACAACGTGCCCGTCGTCCAGGAAGAGCAGCTCCTCATGGGCCGCGACATCCAGTGGATGCGCATCGAGAACTACCTGGAAACCGTTGACGCGTCTCACGCGGGCCCGGTCGACGTGCGCTTCACGCCCATGCTCTGCCAGCACTGCGGCAACGCGCCCTGCGAGCCGGTGTGCCCGGTGTTCGCGGCCTACCACACCCCGGACGGGCTGAACGCGCAGGTGTACAATCGCTGCGTCGGTACCCGCTACTGCGCCAACAACTGCCCCTACAAGGTGCGGGTGTTCAACTGGTACGAGTATTCGGACGTGCCCGAGCCCCTCAACTGGCAGTACAACCCGGACGTCACCGTGCGGGGCGAGGGGGTCATGGAGAAGTGCACGTTCTGCGTGCAGCGGATTCGCGAGGTCGAAAACCAGTCGGTACTGGAAGGACGGTCCATCGCGGACGGCGAGGTGGTGACGGCCTGCCAGCAGAGCTGCCCGGCCGAAGCCATCGTCTTCGGCAACATCCGGGATCCGAACTCGCGGGTGGCCCAGGTCACCGCGAACGAGCGTTCGTACCGGGTGCTCGACGATCTGATCAACACACAGCCGGCGGTCACCTATCAGCGGAAGGTGACGTTCCACGAGCCGGCGGCGGCGGGACACTAGAAGCAGGGCGCCCGCCGGCCCGCTGGCCGACGGAGACGCGCCCGGGAGAAGGATGGCGACAGCGACGGAAGCACCCCGCGGCGCGGTAGCCCACCCGGATGTCGGGTCCTACCAGCAGGTCAACGAAGACGTTCTCAAGATCCTGGGGCGTCCCGGGCGCGGGTGGTGGATTCTCTTCGGACTGGCTTCGCTGGGGCTCGCCGTATTCGCGGGCTCGTGGGCGAACCAGATCATCAACGGCATCGGCCTGTCGGGATTGAACGCTCCGGTCGGCTGGGGCGCCTACATCACCACCTTCGTCTTCTGGGTCGGCATCGCCCACTCGGGCACTCTCATCTCGGCCATCCTCTTTCTCTTCCGCGCGCCCTGGCGGCAGTCGGTATACCGGCTGGCGGAGGCGATGACGGTGTTCGCGGTCATGACCGCCGGCCTCTTCCCGCTGATTCACGTGGGCCGCGTATGGCACGCGTACTGGCTCATCCCCTATCCCAACTCGCGCTTCCTCTGGCCCAACTTCAAGTCGCCGCTGGTCTGGGACGTCTTCGCCGTGACGACCTACTTCACCGTGTCGGCCGTGTTCTTCTACCTGGGGACCATTCCGGATCTGGCCGCGGCGCGCGACCAGGCGCGCGGGCTGCGCAAGAAGTTCTACAGCGTCGTCTCCCTGGGATGGCGCGGCACCGACAGCGAATGGCACCACTTCGGCAAGGCCTACATCTTCCTGGCCGCGCTGGCCACGCCGCTGGTGCTGTCGGTGCACTCGGTGGTGTCGTGGGACTTCGCCATGGGCATCGTGCCCGGCTGGCACGCCACCATCTTCGCCCCCTATTTCGTCGCGGGCGCCATCTTCTCGGGCGTCGCCATGGTCATCACCCTGGCGGTGCCGATGAGGAAGTTCTTCGGGCTGGAGGCCTACCTCACGAACAAGCACTTCGACGCGCTGGCCAAGCTGTGCCTGCTGACCTCGCTGATCGTGCTGTACGCCTACCTGACCGAGTTCTTCATGGCATGGTACTCCGGCGAGCCTCCCGAGCGCGGCGTGTTCTGGAACCGGCTGTTCGGGCCCTACTGGTGGGCGACCTGGACCATGCTGGTCTGTAACGGGCTGGTGCCCATCCTGCTCTGGTTCAAACGGGTCAGGCGCTCCATCGCGGCACTGTTCGTAATCTCGATCTTCGTCAACATCGGCATGTGGTTCGAGCGCTTCGTGATCATCGTCACCTCGCTTTCGCACGAGTACGAACCCTTCGCCTGGGGCATGTACCGTCCCTCGCTCACGGAGATGGGCATCGTGCTGGGCAGCTTCGGATGGTTCTGCTTCTGGTTCCTGCTCTTCACCCGGCTGCTGCCGCCGGTGGCGATCGCGGAACTCAAGGAAGTGCTCCCCGCCCCACTCCGTGCACGCGCCCGCAAGGAGGCTGCCCGATGAGCGCGCAAGCCGGCCTGCTGGCCTCCTTCGACTACCTCGACGGCGCGGTGGACGCCGTGAAGGCGCTGCGCAAGTCGGGGTTCCGCAAGATCACCGCCTACTCCCCGCTTCCCGAGCATCATCTGGAGGAAGCCCTGGGGTACGACCAGAGCCCGGTGCGCGTCTTCGCGCTGGTGGGCGGCCTTACCGGCGCCGCGACCGGCTTCGCGTTCACCACCTGGACATCGATGGACTGGCCGCTGGTAACGGGCGGCAAGCCCATCGTGTCGATCCCGGCCTACTTCATCATCGCCTTCGAGATGGCGGTGCTGTTCGGAGCGCTCTCCACCGTCATCGGCGTCTTCATCAACGCAAGGCTCCCCCGCCTGCGCCCGCCCGTGGTCTACGATCCCGGGTTCAGCGGCGGACGCTTCGGGGTGCACGTGAGCGCCCCCGCGGACCGCATTGAAGAAGCCCGCCGGATCCTCAACGGAAGCGATCCGGCCGAACTCACGGAAGAACCGGCCCCGTCCCATGGCTGACCGACCTCGCCCACGCACCCCCGTCCGCTTCGTCGCGGTGGCCCTGCTGGCCGGGCTGGTGAGCGCCTGCTCGCCCTTCGACGACCTCATGGTGCAGATCTTCGGGCGCAGCATGCGCGACCAGCGTTCGTTCGACCCGTACGAGAACACGCTGCTGCCGCCGGAGGGTTCGGTGCCCTTCTCGGCCGGCAACTTCTCCGCCGGCCCGAACCAGGTCTCCCTGGGACAGCCGGACCCGTCGGCCGAGATGCCGCCGTTCTTCACGATGGCGGAGGTGGCCGGCGAGGCGCCGGTGGTGATGGAGATGGTGAACCCGGTGGAGGCCGACGCGGCATCGCTGGCGGAAGGCGAGAGGCTCTACAACCGCTTCTGCGCCCCGTGTCACGGCGTGGACGGTGTGGGCGCCAGTGCTGTCCTCGCCCCGGTGCATCCCGTGCTGCCGGTCTACAACCTCTCAAGCGCGGTCACGGCCGCGCGCCCGGACGGCTACATCTACGGGGTCATCCGGGTGGGCCGGGCACTGATGCCCGCCTACGGGCACCAGATTCCGCACTACGACCGCTGGCACATCGTCAACTACGTCCGGCAGCTGCAGGCGCAGGCGGGCAACCCGGCGCCGGGGGAGTAGCGGTATGGCCCACATCCACGTCCCGGCGGACATCCCGGTTCGCCACCTGGAGCGTTCGCGGGGCTTCTCGATGTTCTGCGGGGCCCTCTTCCTCGTCGGCGTGATCTCGCTCTTCGTGCTCCGCGCCGCCGATCCCGCGCGCGCCGAGCAGGCCTACTCGGCCAACTGGCTTTTCTTCTTCGCCGTTGCCGAGGGCGCGATGCTCCTGTGCGCGGTGACCACCATCGTAAAGGCGAAGTGGAACTGGTCGGTGCGCCGCGTCAGCCTCGCCTTCGCCGCCTACCTGCCGATCGCGTTCATCCTCTTTCTCCCCATGCTGGGGCTCCGGGAGTCGTACTTCCCCTGGATCGAGGCGATGGAGAGCGATGCCATCGTGCAGGCGAAGGCCGCGTACCTGAACATCCCCTTCCTGGTCGCCCGCAATGTCGCCGGCTTGCTGCTCCTCATCGGGCTGAGCCTCTACGGGGCCTACCTGGCCGTGCGTCCGGACATGGGGCTGGTTGAAGGCGATGGCGATGCGGGGCGCAAGCGCTGGCGCGCCACCCTTACCGCGGGATGGATGGGGCAGGAAGCCGAGGAGACCGCCAGCGCGCGCAGGATGGGCCGTCTGGCTCCCGCCTTCATCCTGGTCTACGCCGCCGTGATGAGCATGGTGGCCTACGACTTCGCCATGTCGCTCGAACCCCACTGGTTCTCGACCATCTTCGGGGCCTGGTACTTCATGGGCGGCTTCTGGGGAGGAATCGCGTCCACTGCGCTGATCGTCGTGCTGCTGAAACGCCGGCACGCGGATCTGAATGGCCTGATGGGCATCCAGCAGATGCACGACCTGGGGAAGCTGACCTTCGCCTTCTGCGTGTTCTGGACCTACATCGTCTTCGCCCAGTACATCGTCATCTGGTACGGCAAGCTGCCGTGGGAGCAGGCGTGGATCGTACATCGGACCGGCGAGACCTGGGGAGGGTTTTCACTCGCCCTGGTGCTGATGTGCTTCGTGATTCCCTTCGCGGGACTCATCGGGCGCCGGCCCAAGATGAACCCGGTGATTCTCGGTAGCTTTGTCTGCGTCATCCTTGCGGGGCTCTGGCTCGAGCACCATCTGCTGATCGCGCCCTCGCTGCGCCTGGATGGACCGACGATCGGCGCATGGGAGGTGCTGGTGACGCTGGTCTTCCTGGGCCCGCTGCTGTGGAGCCTGCGCTGGTTCCTGAGCACGTTTCCGGTGGTTCAGGTCTGGCAGCCGCCGGAGCAGCTGGAGATGGTCGATCTGGAGGTGACGCGGGAGGAAGCCGGGGTCCGTTAGCCGATCCGCCTCAGGAGGTGTTTTCGAGGCGATGAAGTGCACTTCGTTTGGTCCGGACGGGCGTTGGCGCACCCTTCCACTCACGCCGCAAAGGCGCTTCGGCCTTGCTGCAGGGACGGAGATTGCGGTTGCGCTGGCGGTGGTGGCCGCAGCCTCGTGCGGGAGCGAGGAGCGGGACGGCGGCACATCGGCCGTTTACGACTCCGCCGGCGTGACCATCATCGAGAACCCCGGGCTCGACCGGCCGCTGGGTGTCCAGGTCACGCCGCTGGCCGATCTCATACCTCCCGACAGCGCCCTCACGGTGGTTGCCCAGGGCGTCACGGTCGATGAGGCGACGGGGCGGGTTTTCGTGGCGGATCGACCCAATGACCGCGTCGTCGTGTTCGAACCCTCGGGAGTGTACGCGGGCACTCTGGGGCGCCCCGGGGACGGGCCGGGAGAGTTTCGCGACCCCGACGCGGTTTCCATGGATCCCTCCGGATCGCTTGTTGTGTGGGACAGCCGTCGGCGTATCCTCAGTCGCTGGTCGAGCGGAGGCGATTTCCTGGGCGAAGAACGTCCGGATCTGGACTACGGGGGGCCCGGGTTCGCGGTGGGAGACGATTGGCTCGCAGTAGTGGCGGACATGGCGACGGGAATAGTCCCGGGGCGGCAACTGGGACTCGTTGTGCACGAGGAAGGAAGCACCACGACGTTGCACGAAGTCACGGAGGAGGTGGGCCTCCTGGAATTGGGTCGGGGGTCTATTCCAGCCTCGAAGCTGTTCTCCCCCATAATCGTCTGGACGAACCGGGGAGACTCCATCTTCTTCCTGAACGGGCCGGACTATCGCATCGACAAGAGCGTCGGTGGCGTGCTGGAGCTGAGTTTCAGGCGGTCGATGGATCCCATCGAGGTGACGCGGGAGCTGGCCGTCGGGAAGATCAAGTCGGGTCCCGGACCGTATTCCGCCATCCTGCGCCGGTCCGGCCTGGAGGCGGAGGACATCGTGACCGCCCTCGGATACGAGGAGCGGATCCCGCCCGTCATGAGGGTGACTGCGGCCCCCGGAGGGCGGTTCTGGGTCACCCGCACCCTTGACGGGTTCACTCCCCACGCCGTTGATGTCTTCGACGCTTCCGGCAGGTACGAGGGCACGTTCGATGCGCCGGGGGTTCCGGTTGCGTTCGTGTCCGATTCCACCTTCGTGGCGCTTCGGCTGGAGGAGTTCGGAGAGACAGTCCTGGCGCTCCACCGGTTACGCAGGAACGAAGGGAGCTGAAGAGACCGTCGGAGCGGCAGTCGGCGCCGGACCGGGCCGGCCTGACCAGCCAGTGCGCGAGGCGCCGGTGGTCCATGACCGAGCCCGGCACTGTGCTTCAGCGGGCCGGGTCGGCTCCCTGGGCCAGCAACTTCAGCACCCGCGGGTGGAGTGCGGGATTGCTGGAAACCCCCGAGCCGCCGTGGATCGTGGGCTCGCCCGACACGTCCGTGAAGCACCCGCCCGCCTCCGTGACGATGGTCAGCAGGGGCGCCGCATCCCAGGAGGCGAGCACCGGGTCCACCATGACCTGAGCCCGGCCCGTGGCGACCAGGACGTGGCCGTAGCAGTCGCCCCAGCTGCGGGTCATGCGTGCGGCGGCGGCCAGGGCCCGCCATCCCGCCTCGCCGGAGTGACCGTGAAAGGCCGCCTCGTCGGTGGTGAGCAGGAGGCTCCGGTCCAGCCGGCTCTCGCTGGAGACGGAGCAGGGCTCGCCGTTCCAGCGGGCTCCCAGGCCCCTGGCGGCCGTCACCGTCTCCCCGAGTGCCGGGAGGTGGACGACCCCGACCACCGGCTCGCCCTCCACTTCGATGCCGATGAGGACGCCCCACAGCGGCACCCCGTGAACAAACGACTTCGTGCCGTCGATGGGATCGAGAATCCAGCGCACCGAAGCTCCGGGAAGCACTTCTCCGTGCTCTTCGCCGACGATGCCGTGATCCGGGAAACGCCGCCGGATCTCCGCGCGCAACAGGCTCTCGGCTTCCCGGTCCGCGATGGTGACCGGGGTGTCGTCGGCCTTGGTTTCGACCCCGATCCGGGTGCCGAAATACCCGAGCGCGACCTCTCCGGCGGCGCGCGCAAACCCTTCGGCCGTGCGCGCCAGGTCACCGAGTTCGATGGGGGTCGGATGGGTTGCGTTCATGGTGGAGATCGGACGAGGTGCGGCGACGAGTCGGTGCTCCGCGGGGGGCGGGGAAGCCCGCGCACGCCGAGCACTTGCGCCCAAAGGTACCGAAAGCCCCGGTCCGCCGGGAGCGGACGGCCGCGCGACGACGACGGAGATCCCGGTCCGCTGCCGCCAGGGCGTCCCGCCAGCGGCACAGGACGGCAAGACCGAAGCTGACCGTAACCCCGTGCGGCGAGAGCAATGGATGCCGTGCGACCGCCCGCGCGATGCCGTCCGCAGCCGCGCGAACCCGGCCGGCCCTCATATTCGCGAAGATGACGACGAACTCGTCGCCGCCCAGCCGCGCTGCAAATGGCGAACCGGGTATGGAACCGGAATGACCGGACGGACCGTGGTGCGACTCGGGCCGATCGGAGAACCCGCGCGATTCCAATCGCCTCGAGGCGTTGGCCGAGGCTCTTGAGAACACATTGGCCACCGCGGCCAGCACCCGGTCGCCCTCAGGGTACCCGTGTCGGTCGTTGAAGCGCTTGAAGTCGTCCACGTCGAACAGAGCCAGCGAGAACGGGCACAGGCGAGAACCGGTCTGGCGGGCAGCCGCGGGGACACCGCGAGCCAGGACCCGATCCAGATGGCGCTCCAGGTGGCGGCGATTCGGGAGACCGGTCAGCGGATCGGTCAGCGCCAGCCGCCGATTGGCTTCCGCGATCCGCTCCATCCGGCGCAACCTCAGCTCCAGCTCCCGAACGTAGCGAGCGTCGAGAGGGCAGTGGGTGCCGGGGCTCGGCCTTCGCCCTCCGGCGGGGGACCCGGGCCGATTTCTGCTTGGAGCGTCCGTCTGAATACGCCTTGGGCCCGGAGGGATGTGCCAAGAGCGAGATCCCGCGCGGAGTGTGGACGGACGGGCGACCCATGAGGCTATCGCCAAGCCCCGTGCGCAGGAATGGTAGATCGGGACCGATCGAGTCCCGGCTTGCGCGCTGGCGCGCGTTAGTCGGCCCGCTCCGCCGGAGCCGAGGCGGCCGACCCGGTCTCGATGGAATCGGCCCCGTCGGCGGATTCGGCCTCGTCGGCGGGTTGAGCCCCATCGACGGATTCGGCCCCGTCGCGCCTGGCCGCCAACCCTTCCGCGCGCTCCGCGTAGCGCCTGATCTCGTAGCCGACGGCGCGCAGGATCCCAGCTTCCTGGGTGTCCGGCTCGGCGCGCGCGATGATCGTACGCAGGGTGCGCATCACCCCTTCGGGCGCGCGGCGGGTGAAGAAGGCGATGCGGTCGAGTCCGCGTTCGAGCACCGCGTAGGTTTCCTCCAGTTCGGCACTGCTGGCGGGTTCGGTCGCGCGCCGCCCCCGGGGCAAATCCGCCGGGTCGTGCGCCGCCAGGAAGATCTCGTAGGCCAGGATGAGCACCGCCTGGGCCAGGTTGAGGCTCTTGTACTCGGGGAGCGTGGGAACGATTGCCACCCGGTTGCACAGGTCCAGCGCCTGATTGGAGAGCCCCCGGTCCTCGCGGCCGAAGAGCACCGCCACGGTGCCCCGCGTGGCGCGCTCGACCACCTGGGCCGCCAACTCGCGCGGCCGCCCGTAGTTGCGGTGGGCGGTGCGGGCGCGCGCCGTGGTGCCGAGCACGAAGGTGGTGTCGGCCAGCGCGTCGGCCAGGGTGTCGTGGATCTCGGCGCGCTCGACCACGTGGTCGCTGCGGTGGGCGATCCCGGTGATGCGCCAGGCGTCGAATTCGGCGGGACGAACCAGGCGCAGCCGGTCGAGCCCCATGTTCATCATCGCCCGCACCGTACCCGCGATGTTGACCAGGTTCTGCGGCTCGTGCAGCACGACCACGACGTTGGAGAGCGGAGAGGCCTCCGCCGGCACATCTCCCGGCATGGGGCGGGTCAGCGACGTGGTCGGGCGCGGATGCAGCGCCGCTCGAATGCCGGGCGCGGTGCGTCCACGGGCCGTCAGGACTCGCGGGCTACTTCTTCCTCGGGCGCCTCGGGGAGCTGGGGCAACTCATCCGCCTGCCCTTCCTTCAGGCCGCGCTTGAAGTTCTTGATGCCCGTGCCCACCCCGCGGGCGAACTCGGGAATCTTGCGGCCTCCGAAGAAGAGGACCAGGAGACCCAGCGCCAGAAGGATCTCGTTGAATCCCAGCAGCAGGGGCAGCGCCACAAAGACCAGGTCTGGACCGAACATGTTCTCGCCTCGATGTCGTGGGTCGACCTGTGGAAGGTAGCAGCCCGTGGATGAATTCGCCCGCTGTCAGTTTCCCGCCTCTCGCAACAACAGCTTCGCGATGGTCTGAAGCTGCATGTTGGTCGTCCCTTCGTAAATGGTGCCGATCTTCGCGTCGCGGTAGAGCTTCTCGACGGGGTACTCGCTGGTGAAGCCGTATCCGCCGTGCAGATCCACGCACTCCGACGCCACCCTCTGCGCCGTCTGCGATGCGAACAGCTTGGCCATCGCCGCCTGACGAATGTAGGGGAAGCCACCGTCGCGCAGGCGTGCCGCATTGTACACCAGCAGGCGCGCCGCCTCCACGTCGGTGGCCATCTGCGCGAGCTGGAACTGAACCCCCTGAAACTCGGAGACCGAACGGCCGAACTGCTCCCGCTCGCGCGTGTAGCGGAGGGTGTGGCCGAGCGCTCCCTGCGCCAGCCCCACCATCTGTGCGCCGATTCCGATGCGTCCCTCGTTGAGGGTGGCGATCGCGATCCTGTACCCGAGGCCGACTTCGCCCAGCAGGTTTCCGCCGGGGACCCGGCAGCCGTCGAGCACCACCTCGGTCGTCGACGACGCGCGAATCCCCAGCTTCTGCTCCCTCCTGCCCACCGAGAGACCCGGTGTTTCCCTCTCCACGAGAAACGCGGTGATGCCGCGGTATCCCGAGTCCGGATCGACGTTGGCGAAGACGATGTAGAGCCCGGCTTCGGCTCCGTTGGTGATCCAGAGCTTCTGGCCGTTCAGAATCCAGTCGTCGCCCGCGCGCACCGCGGTGCATCGGAGGGCGAAGGCGTCCGACCCGCTTCCGGCCTCCGAGAGCGCATAGGCGCCGACCGTATCGGAAGCCAGGCGCGGCAGATGGCGGCTCTGCTGCTCCTCGGTGCCGTAGCGGAGGAGCGCATTGATGACGAGGGTGTTCTGCACATCCACCAGCACGGCCACGGCGGGGTCCACGGCGGAGAGCTCCTCGACGACGAGCACGGCCGCGAAGAACGAGCTGCCCGCTCCCCCGAAGCGTTCGGGAATCTCCACCCCCATGAGCCCCAGCTCGAACAGCTTGCGGATCAGCGCCGGATCCATGGCGTGCGCAGCGTCCATCGCGGACACCCTGGGTGCGATCTCGCTGCGCGCGAAGTCCCGCACTGCCTGCTGAAAGAAGCGTTCCTCCTCGCCAAGGGAGGTCAGCGCGGCGCGCATTCCGTCCGCGAAGCCTGCCTGCATGAAAAACTCCGTTCCTGCGCTGGAAGTGGAAGAAAGACCGGTCCATGAACCGCCTCCCGATCCGTGGGCGGTGCCCGGAGCACCATGCGCGCACGGCGCGCCGTACAACCCCTTGAGGCCAGCCGGCGTTCCCCCGAAGAACCCTGAGCCCCGGGCCGATCCGGCTTTGGCGCCGGGGTGCCGGCATCGGGGTTGACGGGGCGGGAACGCGCTTTCTATAGTCCCGAACCGAAATCCACCCCCGATCACTCCTGTGCCCGGAGCACCCATGTCCGACATCCCCGAGCATCTCTACTACACCGAGGAGCATGAGTATGTGGGGGAAACCGACGAGGAGAGCGTCTACGTCGTCGGGATCACCGACTACGCGCAGGGGGAGCTGGGCGACATCGTGTACGTGGAACTGCCGAGAGTCGGCACGCACTTCGACCGCATGGAGGTGTTCGGCGTCATCGAGGCAGTGAAGGCGGTCAGCGATCTCTACTGCCCGATCGCGGGCGAGGTCGTCGAGATCAACGAGGCCATCGACCTCGATCCGGCGCTGGTGAACGGCGATCCCTACGGGGACGGCTGGATGATCAAGCTGCGCGCGGAGGACGACGACGCACTCGAGGGCCTGATGAGCCCCGAGGACTACGAGTCCCACATCGACGGGTGAGGAGCAGAGCATCCGCGCTTCGCGGATCCCCCGACTGATGCCCGACATCGCGCACGAGAACCGATTCCCCCGCCGACATCTCGGTCCCGGGCCCCGGGATGTGCGCGCGATGCTGGAGGAGCTGGGCTACGAGTCCCTCGACGGGCTGGTCGCGGACACGGTGCCCGAATCCATCCGCCTGCGGCGCGAACCGGATCTTCCCGAGGGGATCTCCGAGCACGAGCTGATCGGTCGGCTGCGGGAGATCGCCTCGCGCAACCAGGTGTTCCGCTCCTACCTGGGGATGGGCTACGCGGGCACCATCACCCCGCCGGTGATTCTCCGCAACATCCTGGAGAACCCGGGATGGTACACGCAGTACACCCCCTATCAGGCGGAAATCGCACAGGGCCGGCTGCAGGCGCTGCTGAACTTCCAGACCATGGTGGGAGATCTCACGGGCTGCGCGGTCGCCAACGCATCGCTGCTGGACGAGGCCACCGCCGCTGCCGAGGCCATGACGCTCTGCCTGGCGTCCACCCGCGACCGCGGCCGCAACCGCTTCCTGGTCGCCTCCGACTGCCACCCGCAGACCATCGAGGTGGTGCGTGCCCGAGCGGAGCCGCTCGGCATCGAGGTGGTGGTCGAACACCCGCGCGACTGGGCGCTCGACGACAACGTGTTCGGCACGCTGGTGCAGTACCCGGGCACCGACGGCAGCGTGCGCAACTACCGGGCGCTCTCGGACGCGGTTCACGCGGCGGGAGGGCTCGTGGTCATGGCAACCGACCTGCTCGCGCTCACCCTGCTCACCTCCCCGTGGGAGATGGGCGCCGACATCGCGGTGGGCAACAGCCAGCGCTTCGGCGTCCCCCTCGGCTACGGCGGCCCGCACGCCGCCTTCATCGCCGCGCGCGACAACATGCGCCGCCAGATGCCGGGCCGGATCATCGGCGTCTCCATCGACGCCCACGGCAATCCCGCGCTGCGCATGGCGCTGCAGACCCGGGAGCAGCACATCCGCCGCGAGCGGGCCACCTCCAACATCTGCACCGCCCAGGTGCTGCTGGCCGTCATGGCGGGCATGTACGCGGTCTACCACGGGCCGGACGGGCTGCGGCGCATCGCCACCCGGGTGCGCAACCTCACGGGCGTGCTGGCGGAGGGCGTGCGCAGACTGGGCCACCGGGTGGTGAACGAGGTCTTCTTCGACACCCTGACCATCGAGCCCGCGGGCGTGAGCGCGCGCCGGATCGTGGAGCGGGCGCGGGAGCGCGGAATCAACCTGCGCGAGGGCGCCGGGCACGTGAGCGTGTCGCTGGACGAAACAGTGGGACCGGAGGACCTGGACGATCTCTTCGCCGTCTTCTCGGGCGAGGGCGGGCCAGGGTTCGACGCCGCGGGTCTCGCCCGGGAGACCGACGTGCCGCCCCTGCCCGCGAAGCTCGCCCGGGAGACGGTGTTCCTCGATCACCCCGTCTTCAACAGCTATCACTCCGAGACGGAGATGCTGCGCTACATCCGCCGTCTGGAGAGCCGCGACCTGTCGCTGACCACGAGCATGATCCCGCTCGGCTCGTGCACCATGAAGCTGAACGCCACCGCGCAGATGACGCCCGTCTCGTGGGCGGAGTTCGGCGCCATGCACCCCTTCGCGCCGCCGGAGCAGGCTGAGGGATACCGGCGAATCGTCGCGGACCTGGAGCGGTGGCTGGCCGAGATCACCGGGTTCGCCGCGACCTCGCTGCAGCCCAACTCGGGGGCCCAGGGGGAGTACGCCGGCCTGCTGGTCATACGCGCCTACCACCACGACCGCGGCGACACCCATCGCGACGTATGTCTCATCCCCTCCTCGGCGCACGGCACCAATCCGGCCAGCGCGGTCATGGTGGGGATGAAGGTGGTGGTGGTGAAGTGCGACGCGGACGGCAACATCGATGTCGATGACCTGCGCGCCAAGGCCGACCGGCACGCCGACCGCCTGAGCGCGCTCATGGTCACCTACCCGTCCACGCACGGGGTCTTCGAGGAGCGCATCCGCGAAGCCTGCGACATCGTGCACGAGCGCGGGGGGCAGGTCTACCTGGACGGCGCCAACCTGAACGCCCAGGTGGGGCTGGCGCGGCCCGGCGACTACGGCGCGGACGTGTGCCACATCAACCTGCACAAGACCTTCGCCATCCCGCACGGCGGCGGCGGACCCGGGATGGGCCCCATCTGCGCCGCCGAGCACCTGGCCCCCTTCCTTCCCGGCCATCCGCTGGTGAACACGGGAGGCGAAAAGGCGATCGGCGCCGTCTCCGCGGCTCCGTGGGGGAGCGCGAGCATCCTCCTCATCTCGTGGGCCTACATCGCCCTGCTGGGGCGCGAGGGGACGCGGAAGGCGACGGAGGTGGCCATCCTGAACGCCAACTACATGGCGAACCGGCTGGAGAAGCACTTCCCGGTCCTCTACAAGGGCGCGCGCGGCCGGGTGGCGCACGAGTTCATCCTCGACCTGCGGCCGCTCAAGCGGGCGACCGGGATCACCGACGAGGACGTGGCCAAACGCCTCATGGACTACGGCTTTCATGCGCCCACCATGTCGTTCCCGGTGCTGGGCACGATCATGGTCGAGCCCACCGAGAGCGAGTCGAGGGAAGAGCTGGACCGCTTCTGCGACGCCCTGGTCTCGATCCGGGCGGAGATCCAGCAGATCGAGCTGGGGCTGGCCGACCGCAAGGACAATGCGCTCAAGAACGCCCCGCACACCGCGGCGGTGGTCGTGAGCAGCGAGTGGAATCACGCCTACAGCCGGGAGCAGGCCGCGTTTCCGGCTCCCTGGACGAAAGAGGCGAAGTTCTGGCCCTCGGTGGGCCGGGTCAACAACGCATTCGGGGACCGCAACCTGGTCTGCGTCTGTCCCCCCGTGGAGAGCTATTCGGAGGTCTGACCATGGCCAGCCTGACGTATCACGGACACGCCACCTTCCTGCTCGAGCTGGGCGACGGCACGCGCATCTCGATCGACCCCTGGTACGAGGAGAGCCCCGCCAACGACCTGTCGCTCGCGGATCTGGGCGACGTCGACTACGTGTTCTGCTCGCACGGGCACTTCGATCACTTCGCGGACGCCATCCCGCTCGCGAACGCCACCGGCGCCACGCTGGTGTCGACCTTCGAGATCGTGGCTTTCGCCCAGACCCAGGGGGTCGAGAACGCGCACCCGATGCACATCGGCGGCGGCTTCAACTTCCCCTTCGGGCGCGTGAAGATGACCCCCGCGCTGCACGGCGGTCAGGTGCACGGCGACAACACGGGGGCGTACACGACGGTCCCGGGCGGGCTGCTCTTCCACGCCGACGGCACACGGGTATATCACGCCGGCGACACCGCGCTGCTCACGGACATGAAGCTCCTGCGCGGCCAGGTGGACGTGGCCCTGCTGCCGATCGGCGACAACTTCACCATGGGCCCGGAGGACGCGGCCATCGCGGTAGACTTCATCCAGCCCTCGGTGGTGGTGCCGATCCACTACAACACCTTCCCGCCCATCGTGCAGGACCCGGAGGCGTTCCGCGCGCTGGTGGGGGACGCCGCGCGGGTCGAGGTGATGGCCAGCGGAGACGTGCTGGAGCTGGGCGGAGGCTGACCGGCCCCGGATCCCTGAGCGATCCCTCGGCCGCCCGGGATGCGGCCGGCGCAGCCGGGTGGCGCGAGACGGTCCGCCGAATGGCTCGCCTCCGGTGGACGGTCGTCTTCGACCCGCCTCGTGACGGCCCGGCCAACATGGCCGTGGACCACGCCCTCGCCGAGGCCGTCGAGCCCGACGCGGCGTGGCTGCGGCTGTACCGCTGGGTCCGGCCCACCCTTTCGCTGGGCCGCAACGAGCCGGCCGCGGGCGCCTACGACTTCGGGCGCGCCGAGCGGCTGGGGGTCGACGTGGTGCGCCGTCCCACCGGCGGCCGGGGCGTGCTGCACGACGCCGAGTTGACCTACGCGGTGGTCGCCCCGGTCGCCGCGGTCGGGCGGGTGCGGGCGGCCTACGGGGTGGTTCATGCGGGCCTGGCCGCCGGGCTGCGCTCCCTCGGGGCGGACGCCCGGTTGGCCGCGGGGGTGGCGCCGGGCCCGCCGCGGGCGGGAGCATGCTTCGACGCGACTGCCGGGGGGGAGGTGGTGGCGGGGGGGCGGAAGCTCGCCGGCAGCGCGCAGGCCCGCATCGCCCGGGCACTCCTGCAGCACGGGTCCGTGCTGATCGACGGCACCCAGGAACTGATCGGCGAACTGCGTCGACCGTCCCCGGACCCGGACACACCACCCGCCTCCACGACCCTCCGCGAACAACTCGGCCACGCACCAGCGTGGCGGGAGGTCGCGACGGCGGTCACGGAAGGGCTCGCCGCGGAGCTGGGAACGGAACCGTTCATCGGCGAACTGCCTCAGGCGGCGGAGCGGTTGATTCCGGCGCTGGAGCGGCGCTATCGGTCGCATGAGTGGACTTTGCGCCGGTGAGTCAAAGATGATGCGTGGACCGGGCGGGTACGTTGACCTTCGGTAAGGAACCGCCAGATTTCGCGCTGTGCCAGCCTTGTGGCGAGTCACATGCGCCTCTTCTCCCGTGATCGATATGGTTCCGACCAGCCAACCGGTCGAGCACACCGGCAATCAGGTTTTCGTCTCCGGCAGCTTGAGCTTCGACTCGTTTCGCGGCCTGCTGGCAGCGATACACCAGGCCGCGATCGAGAAAGGTCACGCCGAAGTTACGCTCGACTTTTCCGCCACGACCTGGGTGGACCCCGGCCCGATGGTCGCCGTACTCGCATTCTGCATCCAGCTCCGCGACGAATTCGATGTGGGTTTTTCCCTGGTTCGCCCAGGCGCGGGAAAGGTGTGGCGCCTCTTTTCGAACGCCAACTGGGCGCATCTGGTAGCACCGCAGAAATTCTCGAAGTCAACGTGGCACCCCCCCTCCGGGCTGCCCGCCAGCCGGTTCAGATCGCCGAAGGAGCAGGATGAAATCGTGAGCCGGATCGTCGATGCGGTGCTTACTTCTCCCGCGGGGCTCGCGCGTCCAGGTCTCGCGGCCTTCGAGTGGGCGGTGAACGAGATTACCGACAATGTGCTTCAACACGCCGACTCGGCGCAGGGCGGGTTGGTGCAGCTGAATCACCATCCCAACAGGAAGCAACTGGAGTTCACCGTAGCCGATGCCGGTCGAGGAATCCCCGATACCATGAGAACCACGAGGCCTTCGATTTCGGACCCGGATGCGTTGCAGCTCTCCATCCAGCGTGGAATCACTCGTGACAAGGAAGTAGGGCAGGGAAACGGCCTTTTCGGGACGCACCGGGCGTCCAAAGTGGGTACGGGTGATTTCGTAATCCATTCTGGACATGCCAGCATCCGCTCCAACCTGAGGGCTCGCGAGGAAACGGTGCCCGTCGCCGGTACCCTGGTCGTCGTCACGCTCGACTATTCCGACCCGGAGGCGCTGTGGCGAGCCCTCGACATCCACGACACCGGCGCCGACCCGGCCGGCGACTACATCGAGAACCGCTATGAGGATGATAGCGACGCTGTTCTGCACTTCGTGGTGCGAAGCGAGGCGAGTTCCGTCGGATCGAGATCGTCCGGCAGGCTGTCCCGCGCGAAGATCGAGAACCTCATGGCGATGTATCCGAACTACCCGGTCAACATCGACTTCGGCGACATATCGGTCGTCTCGAGCAGCTTCGCGGACGAGTTTCTCGGCAAGCTCTTCGTACGCACGGGAGCGCTCCGCTTCATGAACACCGTCCGGTTGCGAAACGTGTCCCCAACGGCTCGAGCCGTGCTCGACCGCGCGATCCTGCAACGGGCAGCGCAGGCATCGGAGGACTGACGCCAGGCTCGGATCTGCCTTCCGCGGAGTGGCGGACGCCGGGCTCCATCGGAGGTATTCCCATGAACGGCATCGCCATCGATGGCACCGGCTGCGGTGCCGCCCCGGATGTGTCAGGCATTCCGCAGTTATGACTCGACCCCCTGCCCGGAGCGCGGTGCGCTGGCACCCTTGACACATCCCGGGACTACTTTCATCTTGCCTGCTCCGATGCTAGGATAAGTTCCGGCAGACTCGGTGGGCTGTCCGCTGTGGGCAGTCATTCGTTTGCTTGCAACCCGCTCATGGAGGGCACTCCCTTGGCCGCACTTACTCCCCTTTACGTCGCGTTGATGCAGATCCCCGGGATGGAAGCGCCGGACCAGACTCTCGGCGAGCAGATGGGCTTCATCTGGGACCAGACGGGCTTCATGCGCTACCCGCTGGCCGCCTGCATCGTCGTCGGCATCATCGTCATCATCTGGAAGTTCTTCGACCTGATGGCCAAGAGCGGACGCACCAAGAAGATCCTCTCCGAGGTTGACGCGCTGCTTGCCGACGCCCAGTTGCAGGAGGCGATCGAGGTCACCCGCGAGTCCAACTCGCCCGCCGCGAACATTCTCTACGCCGGCCTCGAGCGGCACGAGGAAGGCACCGACCGGGTCATGAAGGCCATCGAGAACCAGGGACTCATCGAGTTGAGCCGCCTCGAGCGCGGCCTGGTGGTCCTGGCGACCCTCACCAACATCGCCCCGCTCCTCGGCTTCCTGGGCACGGTGATCGGGATGATCATCGCGTTCCAGTCCATCGAGCTGGCCGGCGAGGTCGAGGCGACGCTGGTGGCGGGCGGCATCAAGGTGGCGCTCCTCACGACCGCGGCCGGTCTCACGATCGCGATCCCCGTAAGCATCGCCCACAACTTCTTCGTCTCCCGCATCGACTCGCTCGTCATCGACATGGAGGAGTCGGCCCAGAAGATGATCGATGCGCTCCACGCGATGGAGACCGGGAGGGCGTCCATATAGCCGGAACCCGAGGTTTCGCAGTCGAAAGGTCACCCCAAGGGGTGGCCTTTCGTCATTTTCAGGCAGGCGTTTGAAGATGAAACCATCGTCCGTGAACGTACTGATTCTCGCCACCGCGGCGTCCCTGACCATCGCCAGCCCCGCCGCTGCCTCGCCCCTGTCCCTGTCGCGGCCCGGAGCGACTCCCCAGGCCGCGGCAACGGGGAGCCGTGACCGGATCGAACGGCCCTGGCAGACCGCGGTCGCGCTGAGGGAGGCACTCGCCGGAACCGATTCCCCGGAACCCGCCGCCATCCTGGAGCTGGCCCGCGCCGAGGCGGGCTGGCGGAACTGGACACAGGTGAACGAGCTGCTCGCGGGCGCGGAGTGGCTCGACGAGGTGAATTCCGGGGAAGGATGGTTCCTTCTCGGCCGGGCAGCCGAGGTGGAAGGCGACTGGGCAGCCGCCGAGCAAGCCTTCGGCGCCTACCTGGCCGGTGGAAACCGCGACGAGGAAGCTGTCCTGCGCCTGGTCCCGATTCGAGCCCGTCTGAACCGTTCCGGAGACGCGCTCGAGACGCTTGAGGCGATCGCCTCGGGTCGCACGGGCTTCTTCAGCAGCCGCATGCGGCTGGAGGTCGCGGACATTCTCGCCCCGCTGGGCGACACCGCCGGCGTGCGGCTGGCGAGCGCGGGCATCACCGACGACGAGATCCGGGAACGAACCTGGCTGCTCCGCTCCGACGCATACCTGACCGTGGCCGACAGCGCCGCCGCAGAGATCTTCCTCGACCAGACCGTCACCTCGATCTCGAACGACGGACGACGGGCGCGCGGATGGGCGATGCTGGGCGAACTGCGACAGGCGCGCGGCGACCGGGAAGGCGCGCTCTCGGCCTTCCGGGCCGTGCTCGACGCCGTCGACCGGGGAAGCGCCGCCACCCTTGCCGCCACCGCCCTGGCCGAATCGGGCACCGCCTCGACCGACGACCTCCCGGCCCTGGGGCGCGTCCTCCAGCGCGGAGGCGAGACCGGACTCGCGCTCGAGGTCTACGATCGCTACCTGGAGGAAACCTCCACCGCTCCCCCGGCCACCCTGCGCCTGGCGCGCGCGCGCCTGATGGCGGGCTCGGGGCGGCTTTCGGAAGCCAGGGACGAGTTCACCAGCCTCGCCGGAAGCGATGACCCGGAGGTGGGCGCACCGGCCCTCGACAACCTGGCCCGGGTGCAGCGGCGGCTCGGTGCGGGAGGAGCAGCGGAGGCGGCGCAGGAGCAGATGGTGGAGCGCTTCCCGGGGAGCCGCGCGGCGGTCGACTTCATCTTCTTTCGCGCAGACGCGGACCACGACGCGGGCCGGCTCTCCCGGGCCATGGAGGGGTACGGGCAAACCGCATCGATGGCGCCCACCATGGATCGCGCCGGTCTGGCGCGCATGCGGCTCGGCCAGCTCCACATCGGCGCTGGCGATCACCGGCAGGCGGCCGAGGTCTTTGAAGACTACCTCGCCGACTTTCCCCGGGGGCGGCGCTGGCAGGAAGCCGCCTACTGGGCTGCGTGGACCCGCCTTCGGCTGGGCGAGCGCGAGCTCGCTACCGGGCATGTGGCGCTCGTCACCCGCGGCGATCCTCTTTCCTACTACGCCTTCCTCGGAGCGGAGCTGCTCGGCGAGGACTACGACCCCGAACTGGAGCCCGATCCCCCCTTCGACGAGTCCACCGTCTTCTGGATGTATGAGCCGCTGCGCGAAGCCGCGCTCCTGAGGCGCGCGGGAATGAGCTCGGCCGCCGCGGACATCGCGGCACGATTGCTGGAGCGGGCCGAAGGGTCTCCGGGAGCGCTGCTCCGGCTGGCAGAAGGGCTGATCGCCGAAGGCATGTACATCGAGGGCATCCGCATCGGGGGACGGGCCCAGAGCGCCGGATATCCCCGCTCGCCGCGGCTCGTGCGCGCGGCCTATCCGCTCCCCTATCGGAACCTCATCTTCGACGAGGCGGCCCGGCACGAAGTGGACCCGTTCCTGATGGCCGCCCTGATGCGCCAGGAATCCGCCTTCGACGCGGAAATCGTCTCCAGCGCGGGAGCGATCGGGCTCATGCAGGTGATGCCCGCGACCGGACGCGAGCTCGCGCGCCGGGGAGGACCGAACCCCTTTTCGGCCACGGCCCTGCGGGTCGCCGATGTCAACCTGCGCCTGGGTTCGCGCTACCTCGCGCAGATGCTCGGCCGCTACGACGGCCGGCTGCCGCTGGTGCTGTCGGCCTACAACGCGGGTCCCTCCCGCGCCAACCGCTGGCGCCGCCTTCCGGAAGCCTCGGACCTCCAGCGCTTCACCGAGCGGATCCCCTTCTTCGAGACGCGCAACTACGTGAAGAGCGTCGAGCGCAACCTGAGGATCTATCGCTGGCTGTACGGCGACGACTCATGAACCGCGGCCACGGGCCATGAACCGCCCTACCCTCTTCCTGATCGACGCCTACGCGCTCATCTATCAGTCGTTCTTCGCCTTCGCCAACCGGCCCCTCACCAACTCCCGGGGCGAAAACACGTCCGCTGAGTGGGGCTTCCTCAACTACCTGATCCGGATCCGGGAAGAGTTCGCGCCCGATTATCTCGCGGTGGTCTTCGACGCCGGATCGAGTCAGCGCAAGAAGCTCTATCCCGAGTACAAGGCGACGCGGGAGAAGATGCCCGAGGATCTGCGCGAGAGCCTGGGACGCATCCGGTCGGTGCTGGATGCCCTCCACCATCCCGTGGTCGAAGTCGAGGGATTCGAGGCGGACGACGTGATCGCTTCGCTGGCACGGCAGGCCCTCGCGCTCGAGGAGGACATCGAGGCCGTCATCGTTTCGGGAGACAAGGATTTCTACCAGCTCCTGCGCCCCGGCCTGCGGCTGTTCCGGCCCGCGCGCGGGGGACGCGCCGGCACTTCGGCGGAGTGGGTCGACGAGTCGAATGCGAGCAGGCGGTTCGGGGTCCCTCCCGATCGCATCATCGATTACCTCGCGCTGATCGGAGACTCCTCGGACAACGTGCCCGGAGCGCCGGGCATCGGGCCCAAGACCGCGGTCAAGCTCATCGAGCAGTATGGAGATCTGGACAGGATTCTCGCGCACGCGGAAGATGTGCGGGCCAAGCGTCCCCGAGAGTCGCTGCTCAACCACGCGGATCAGATCCGGCTTTCGAGGCAGCTGGTGACCATGCTCACCGACGTGGACGTGACCTTCGATCTCGATAGCGTGGCCGTGCGCGCTCCGGACCGCGAGCGGATGCGCGAACTGCTGCTGGAACTCGAGTTCCACACCCTCCTGGAGCGCTTCGCGAGTTCGCCGGGAGCCGGGGGGCCGGCATCCAGGGAGGAGGACGTCGATTACCAGCTGGTGCGGGACCGGGCCGGGGTCGACGAGGTGGTCCGGGAAGCGCGCGCGCAGGGTGAAGTCGCGGTCGCCGTACTCACGGCGTCCCCCGATCCCATGCGGGGACCCATCGCCGGAATCGCCCTCTCGAGCCGGCCGGGCGTGGGCCGCTACCTCCCTCTGGCCCACGAAGCCGCGCTCGATCTGGAGATGGGGGCTCTGGCGGAGTCCGCGGCGTCGGTGAACAATCTGCCCGGGCTCGATTCCCCCGCCTTGGCCCCGCTTCGCGATCTGCTCGAGGACCCCGGGGTGGCCAAGACCGGGCACGATCTGAAACACGGCATCGTAGCGCTGGCAGAGGCCGGCATCGCGCTCGCCGGGGCCCGCTTCGATACCATGGTGGCTTCCTATCTCCTCGAACCGGAGCTTCGAGGCCACGAACTGGAGACCCTGACGGAAAACAGGCTCGGCCTTGAGACCACCCGGCTCAAGGAGCTTGTCGGCACGGGCAAGAAGGAGGTGCCGCTGACCCGGCTCGGGCCCGAGCCGGTCCTCCGTTACGCCTGCGAGCGTGCCGACTGCGCAGGACGGCTTCGGGAACACTTCCGGCCCAGACTCGAGGGACACGCTCTGGACGGACTGTTTCGCGACGTCGAGATGCGCCTGGTGCCGGTGCTGGCGTGCATGGAGCGAAACGGAGTCCGCATCGATCCGCTCTTCTTCAGCGAGATGAGCCGGGAGCTGGAGCACGAACTCGAGCGGGTGCGGAAGGAGATCTTCAGGGAGGCGGGATCCGAATTCAATCTCAACTCGACGCCCCAGCTGCGCACCGTGCTCTTCGAGGACCTGGGGCTCCCGGTCATCCGCAAGACCAAGACCGGGCCCTCCACGGCCGCCTCGGTGCTGGAGGAACTCGAGGCGCTCGGCCATCCGGTGCCGCGGCTGCTGATGAAGTATCGCCGCATGGAGAAGTTGCGCAGCACCTACATCGACGCCCTCCCCGGTCTCGTCCATCCGCGCACCGGGCGCATCCACACGCACTTCAACCAGACCGTGGCGGCGACCGGCCGGCTGTCTTCCAGCAACCCCAACCTGCAGAACATCCCCATCCGCACCCGGATCGGGCGCGAGATCCGCAAGGGTTTCGTGGCCGCACCGGGACACGTGCTGCTGACCGCGGACTACTCGCAGATCGAGTTGCGCATCCTGGCGCACTTCTCGGGCGATCCCGCATTCGTGACCGCGTTCCGCGAAGCCAGCGACATCCACCGCCAGACCGCCGCCGTGATCTTCGATGTGCCCGTGGACGAGGTGAGCCCGCGCATGCGCGACCAGGCCAAGACCATCAACTTCGCCACCCTGTACGGGCAGGGAGCCTTCTCCCTTGGGCGGCAACTGGGCATTCCGCAGGACGAGGCGCGGCGCTTCATCGACCAGTACTTCGAGCGCTTCAGCGGCGTGCGCGCCTTCCTCGACGAGCAGGTCTCCCTGGCGAAGGAACGGGGCTACGTCGAGACGCTCGCGCGGCGGCGGCGCTACGTGCCCGAGCTGGCCTCGCGCAACTGGAACATCCGTGCGCACGGGGAGCGGATCGCGCGCAACACGCCCATCCAGGGTACGGCCGCGGATGTCATCAAGAAGGCGATGATCGAGGTTCAGCAGGCTCTGGAGGAAGCTGGCTCGGGGGCGATGATGCTCCTCCAGGTGCACGACGAGCTGGTGCTCGAGACGCCCGCCGCAGAGCTGGAGACGGTGCGGGACATGGTCGTGTCGCACATGGAGAACGCGGCCGCGCTCGAAGTGCCGCTGGTCGTGGATACCGGAGCTGGCGAAAGCTGGTTCGAGTGCAAGGGCTGACCCCTGCCGGACCGGGGCCTCGATCGGCTCATCCTGTCATTCCTTCGCCCGGATTTCCCCGCGAACATGAGAGTCGTCGGGAGGAATCCAGTTTCACGCGCAAAGGAAGGAGAGACGCCGATGAGCCGGTCCGTCAACAAGGTAATCCTGATCGGGAACGTCGGGCGGGATCCGGACGTCCACGAGACCCAGGGACGCAAGAAGGTGGCGCACTTTTCGCTCGCCACCAACCAGCGGATCCGCCGCGGGCCGAACGACGTGGAGGAGCGAACGGACTGGCACCGCATCACGGTGTGGAACAGGACCGCCCAGTTCGTCGAGGACTACGTGCGGAAGGGAGACCGGGTGTATGTGGAGGGCCGGCTCGAGTACGACTCCTATGAGCGGGACGGCGTCACCATTCCCACAGCCGACGTGAGCGCGCGCGAGTTGGTGCTGCTCTCGCAGCGGAGCGACGACTAGCAGTCCTCAAGGCACCCGGTGAGTCCGGCGCCACGCCGCTCCGGTGCCTGCGCGGATTCATCCCCGGAATCCTAGAAGAGGTCGCGGAAGCGCCGGTTGAGGTCGAGAACGATCTCCCAGGAACCGCCGTTCAGGCCGCGCACCACATCGACCTGGACGAGATCCCAGCCGAGGGCGAGTCCCAGCCCGGCGGAGAAGCGGGTGATCCGGGACGGGTGGGCGTCCCACGCTTCCGGAACCTCGGCCGAGCCGAGCCGGGTGCGTCCGGCCGCGCCCACGCCGCGGAGCCGCAGCCATGGGCTGAGGAGTTGGCGGGAGCCTTCGACCCGGAGCAGCCAGAAGGCGTTGCCGGCCAGGGAGCGGTAGTCGTATCCGGGAAGGGTCTCGCGGCCTCCCAGGAGGTAGAGCGACTGCGACGGCGCGCCCCCGGACACGGCAGCGGCGTCCAGGGTCGAGCGGAGTGCCACGCCATGCTCGAGCCAGCGGCGGCCGGCGGCGAGACGCAGGGACGCCTCCCGGTAGGGGGCGCCGTCGAAGGCGGCCCAGGCGGCGCCTGCTTCCGCGAACAGGCGGTCGGGAGAGCCGAGCGACGCGGACAGCCGAACGGCGGTCAGGTCGCCTTCGTCGATGGCCCGCACCGGACGCCAGCCGCCTGGCTCCCCGCCGGAGACGACACCCGCGCCCTGATGTCGTTCGTAGCGCACGTCGGCGCGCGCCGAGACCGGGCCGAAGGAGCGGGTTGCGCGGGCACGGGCGCCCGTCGCGAAGTAGGGGTCCGTCCAGTCGGTCTGGCGGAGCAGCGAAGAGAGGGTGTTCATGATCCGGCTGGACCCGGGCACCGGCCCGATGTCGCGCGGCTCGCGCAGGAAGACGTCGAAACCGACGGTGCTCGGTCGCTCGCGGTCCGGGTCCTCGAACACGGCGCTCACGCGACCCAGGGGACGGTCTCCGGCATGGGCGTAGCCCAGCAGGGTTCCGACCTGCAGGCGGTTGGTCGCGCGAAGGTTGAAGCCGCCCTGGGTAACCCAGCCCTCGGCACGGTTGTAGCGTACCGTTTCGGAGAGGGGCGGCATCGCGAGACGCAGGCGGCCGAGCCCGCTCAGGTATCGGCCGCGCACCAGCCGGTTCGCCTCGGCCTCGATGTCGATCAGTTCGGCGGTGGGGGCGAGCCCCTCCTCATCGACCTGGGCGTAGAGATCGCGCTCGAAGGGGAAGGCCAGCATCGGATCGGGGTTGCGCACGATCGGCGGCCCCATGAAGAACAGGTCGGGGAGATCGGCTTGGAATTCGTAGCCGGCGATTTCCCAGCGGCCCCGAATGACGCTGCCCACGGGAAGATCCAGGAACCGGAGTTTTCGCCGGATCTCGAGGCTCTGCCGGTGGGGGAGCCAGTACCGGCGATCCCAGAGGGCGTTCTCCAGCGACACACGGATGTAGTCGAGCTGCCGGTCGACGTAGGACGCGGGCGTGAACGTGAAGTTCATGCGCACGACCGCCGCCGTCTCCCGATCGAGAAAAAGGGTGCCCACGAAGCCGGGCTGGTCCGGATCGCGCGGCCGCACCTGCACCTCGTACACCCGGACGGGAGCGAGGCCGTCCCCGAAGGCCACCGTGATCGAGTCAGCCAGCAGGTACTCGTAGCGGGTGGCCGCGCCGGGAGCGAGGGGATGGATAACCGACGACACCTCGTCCCCGTCCCCGATCCTTATCACGTCGCCGAAGTTCTCCTGGATGATGACCAGGTGGTCGAGGTGGTAGCGGATGTTGGTGGGCATCCGCCGGTCGTCGCGGCGACCGAGAATGTGCTGCCTGGTCAGGCCGGGCGCCTTCCAGTACACCCGCACCGCGAGCTGGTCGGTCTTGATCAGGTTGCGTTCCTCGCCGGCCTGACGGTCGAGGAAAAAATAGACGTAGCCGCGTGCGTCGGCCGTATACGCGCGAAGGCCGTCCATGGCGGCGGCCTGTCGGGTGGCGGTCCCCCGCTCGACGAGATCGAGCACCCGAAGATCGTCCCAGGAGGAAGCCTGCTGGGCCGAGGCGGGAAACGCGCCGGTGGCGAGGGCGAGCGCCAGACCGACAGTGCGCATGAGGAGGGGTATGTGCCTGCAGCCCTCGGAGGTGGGGTGCGGTCCGAGCCTGCGAGCGCGCCGGCGGCGGGATGCCGGAGGCGCAAACCAGCGAGGAATGTCCTGAACCGAAGACCGGGTCAGTTCGCGCTCCAGAAACCCGACAGCGAATCCCCGTGCGGGCTGTCGCGAAGCTTCTCGAATGCGCGGTTGCGAATCTGGCGAATCCGTTCGCGCGTGACCCCCAGAAGCACGCCGATCTCCTCGAGCGTGCGCTCCTCGCCGTCGTCCAGGCCGTAGTAGAGGTAGAGGATCTTGCGTTCGCGTTCCGTCAGGTACTTCTCGAACATGTCCTCCATGAAGGCCCGGCGGGCCAGCGCCTCCACGTCCAGCTCGATGTCCGCGGCCTCCACGCCGGCAAAGCGTTCGCCGAAGCTCGAGCTGTCCCGGTCCCGGCGGTCGATGGGAGCGTCCAGGCTGAGTTCGGTCGCGGCCACCCGGCGCAGCGCGCGGATGGTCTCGACGGGCTCCTGCATCTCCTTGGCGATCTCCTGATCGGTGGGAGAACGGCCCAACTCCTGGGTCAGCGCGGTGTCGGTGCGCGCCAGCTTGGCGAGGTTGGAGTTCTGGTTGAGCGGGATGCGCACCGAACGGGTCTGTTCGGCCAGCGCCTGCAGGACGGTCTGCCGGATCCACCAGACCGCGTAGCTGATGAATTTGACCCCCTTGTCGGGGTCGAATTTCTTGACCGCCTTCAGCAGCCCCTCGTTGCCGATGCACACCAGTTCGGCCAGGCCGAGACCACGGCCCTGGTACTTCTTGACGTAGGAAATGACGAAGCGAAGGTTCGCCGTCACCAGCCGTTCGGCCGCTTCTATGTCCCCCGTCCGGGCACGCCGGGCCAGTTCGCGTTCTTCTTCGGGATCCCGGATCAAGGGGTACTTCTCTACGTCCTGAAGATATTGATCGAAGGAATCCAGACCACGGGAGGATGAGAACATCCAGTGCGCGCCTACCGGGGGTGGGGTCTACAAAACGGCGATGGCTGGCCCAGAAACAGCAAGTCAGGCAACATAACACCGCCGATCCTGACAGGTCTACCTCTTGATTCTCCGACAGGTCAGGACCCGGTTTTGTTGTGTCTCCGGACGCGGGGAGCCCGGATATGAGGTGATGGAACGCGTCCCCGCTCCCGGTGCTCGCACGGATTTACCTGCGCGTCGCTAGTGGAAAAATCGTCCTCTGCCCACGAATGCGCCCCCCGGAATCGCTCCCGGTCTTCCGGCCAGGCCGTCCAGCCAGTCGTTGAGGGAGTCGATGCGGTCGGCGATCACATGGATCACTCCCTGTTCCTTCTCCAGCCGGCCGCGGCAGACCATCAGCCGCGCGGTGAGCAGGGCGCGGCGGCAACGTTCCTGGACCGAGGGAAACACCACCAGGTTGGAGGATCCGGTCTCGTCTTCCAGGGTCACGAACACGATCCTGCCCGCCGTACCCGGCCGCTGGCGGCACAGCACGATGCCGGCGACGGTGACGCGCGCCCCGGCGGGGACCTCCTCCAGGTGGCTGGCCGGGCACACCCCCCGGTCGGCCAGCCGCTCCCTCAGCAGGGCGGTGGGGTGCTGTTTGAGGGACAGCCCGGTGGAGCGATAATCGGCCACCACCTGCTCGCCGGCGGACAGGACGGGCAGGGCGGGTTCAGGGCGGGGCGGCTCCGCCTCCCCGGGCGGATCGAAGAGCGGCAGCGGCTCCACCTGGTCCAGGGAACGGATCGACCAGGCGGCCTGGCGGCGGTCCAGCCCGGTTGAGGTGAAGGCATCCGCCCTGGCCAGACGCGTCAGAACGGCCGGACTGGTTCCCGCCCGCTGCCGCAGTTCGGCCGGGGAGCGATACCCTTCCTCCCGGGCCGTCACGATACGGGTGGCATCCTCTTCCCTCAGACCGCGGATCTGACGCAGCCCCAGCCGCAACGCCATGCGGGGTGGCAGGCGCGGCGGCTCCAGGGTGCAGTCCCACTCCGAGTGGTTGACATCCACCGGGCGCACTTCCACCCCGTGCCTGCGCGCATCGCCCACGATCTGGGCAGGCGCGTAGAAGCCCATGGGCTGGCTGTTGAGGAGGGCGCAGGCGAAGACCTCCGGGTAGTGGTGCTTCAGCCACGAGGAGATGTAGACCAGGAGCGCGAAGCTGGCCGCGTGGCTCTCCGGGAAGCCGTAGTCGCCGAACCCCTCGATCTGCTTGAAGCAGCGCTCGGCGAACTCCAGCTCGTACCCTTTCCCCACCATCCCATCCACGAATTTGTCGCGGAAGCGATGGATGGTGCCGTAGTTGCGGAAGCTGGCCATGGCCCGGCGCAGCTGGTCGGCCTCGGCCGGGCTGAACCCGGCCCCGACGATGGCGATCTTCATCGCCTGTTCCTGAAAGAGCGGCACGCCCAGCGTCTTCCCCAGCACCTCGCGCAGATCCTCCGAAGGATATTCCACCGGCTCGACGCCCCTGCGCCGGCGCAGGTAGGGGTGGACCATGTCCCCCTGGATAGGTCCCGGACGCACGATCGCCACCTCGATCACCAGATCGTAGAAGGTGGCCGGCTTCAGCCGGGGGAGCATCGCCATCTGCGCCCGGCTCTCGATCTGGAACACGCCGATCGTGTCCGCCCGCTGGATCATCCGGTAGACTCCCGGGTCCTCCGCGGGCACGTCTCCCAGGGTGTGGCGGACGCCGTAGTGCGCTCGCAGCAACTCGAAGGAGCGCCGGATGCAGGAAAGCATGCCGAGCCCCAGCACATCCACCTTGATGAGCCCCAGCGCCTCGAGATCATCCTTGTTCCACTCGATCACCGTGCGATCCTCCATGGCGGCGTTCTCGATGGGGACGATCTCGCACAGCGGCCCGCGGGAAATGACGAACCCGCCCGTGTGCTGGGACAGATGGCGGGGGAAGCCCTGGAGTTCGCGGGCCAGCTCCAGGGTCAGGCGCAGCCGCCGGTCCTTCGGGTCGAAACCTTCCTCCCGGGCGCGTTCCTCGTCTACCGGCTTCGACCAGACCGAAGCCATGGAGAGCAGCCGGTCGACCGTATCCTTGCTCAGTCCCATGGCCTTGCCGGTGTCGCGCAACGCGCTGCGCACGCGGTAGGTCACCACCGTCGCGGCCAGCCCGGCCCGCTCCCGGCCGTACTTGCGGTAGATGTACTGGATGACCTCCTCGCGGCGCTCGTGCTCGAAGTCCACGTCGATGTCGGGTACTTCGCCCCGTTCTGCGGAGATGAAGCGCTCGAACAGCAGGTCGATGCGGTCCGGGTCGACCGATGTGATCTCCAGGCAGTAGCACACCGCCGAGTTGGCGGCCGAGCCACGCCCCTGGCACAGGATGCCCATGCCGCGGGCGGTCCGGACGATGTCGGCCACGGTCAGGAAATAGGGGGCGAATTCCAGCTCTCCGATGAGCGCCAGCTCGTGTTCCAGCATCGCCCGCACCCTGGGAGGGATGCCCCCGGGATAGCGCCGGGCCGCGCCCTCCCATGTCAGAATCTCCAGCTCCCGCTGGGGCGTGCGGCCTTCGCCGACCACCTCCTCGGGGTATTCGTAGCGCAGCTCTCCGAGAGAGAAGCGGCAGCGTTCGGCGATCTCCACTGCATTGGCCAGGGCGCGGGGATGATCGCGGAAGAGCGCGGCCATTTCCGCGGGGGACTTGAGATGACGCTCGGCGTTGGCCGCCAGGCGCCAGCCGGCGGTGTCGATGGTGCAGCGTTCGCGGATGCAGGTGAGCAGGTCGTGGAGCCGACGCCGCTCAGGGATGTGCTGGTGCACGTCGCCGGTCGCGACCAGGGGCACGCGCTCCGTCTCCGAGAGGGATGCGAGAGCGGCCAGGCGGCGGACGTCGTTGCCCCGGTGGTTGTAGGTGGCGGCCAGGTAGAGAGGTGTGTCCAGCCGCTCCCGGTACCATGCCAGCCGTTCGGCGAAACCGGGACCGGGCACCTCCGGCGGCAGGGCGACGAAGATCTGCTCTCCGGCCGCTTCCACGACATCCCCGCGCACGAGCCGGCACTCCCCCTTGGGGGCGCGTCTGCGCCCTCGGGTGATCAGGCGGGCCAGGCGGCCGTAGCCCTTCCTGGAGACGGGCAGGCAGAGCAGGGGTGGTCCGTCCTCGAAGTCGAGGCGGGCGCCGGGAATGAAGCGCAGTTCGGTCTGCCGGGCGGCGTGATGGGCGCGCACGACTCCCGCCAGGGTGTTGCGGTCGGTGAGCGCCAGAGCGCGGTAGCCCAGCGCATGCGCCCGCTCCACCAGTTCCTCGGGCTGGGAGGCGCCGCGCAGGAACGAGAAGTTGCTGGTGACCTGGAGTTCCGCGTAGCCGCCCTCCCGGGCCGCCGAGCTTCCCCCCACGCGACCGCCGGGGATGCGCGCCGCGGGATCGCCCCCGGCCGCGCTCACGCGAAGAACCCGTGCAGGAACCAGCGCGGCGGAGAACCGGAGCCGTCGCCGGGGCGTTCACAATAGAGCCAGTAGCGCCGGCCTTCCTCATCTCCGGCCAGGTAGTAGTCGCGGGAAGGGGCGTCCCCCAGCCACCATTCGCACTCCAGCCGCTCGGGCCCCTCGGTCACGCGCAGCCGGTACCGCCGCCCGCGCCACCGGAAGAAGACCGGCGCGCCCGTTGGCGCCATCCCGCCGGATTCGCGGGCGACGGCCTCCACCCGTTCCGGGGGAGACAGCAGGCGCACCGGCCGATGCCGTCCTTCCGGCCAGCCCGGGACGGGAACCTGCGGCGCGGCCAGAGGTTCACGCAGCTCGACCGCGCTCTCGGGCAGCCAGCTCTGGCGCGGGACCGGACAGGCGACGCTTTCGAACCCGAAGCGGTTCCCCAGCCGGTCGAGGAGGCCGGCCAGTTCTTCGCGGCCCGTCCCACCCTCTCCTCCGATCCATCCGCCGCAGCCCGCTGCTGCTGCTTCGGCCCGCGCGAACCAGTCCTCCTGCTCCTCCTCGACGACCTCGACCACTTCGGCGGACAACACCATCTCCTCGATGCCGAAACCCGGGTCGATCCGCTCCAGCTTCCCGGAGAGCAGGTTCATGAGGAGCCTTGAGCGGCGCAGGGGTCGGCTGGTACCCGCCACCAGAACCGAACGCGCTCCATCCCCTCGATGGCAGACGAGCCGCATGCGCCGCACGCCCTCGCCTGCCCGGCTCAGGTTCCGGCACAGATCCTCCAGCAGGGCTTCCACCGCCGCGTGGATGGCGTCCACTGTCGAGATCGGCTCCGCAAAGGCACGGCGGGCCTCGCGCGGAAGCGGAGGCGGAAGAGAGATGACCGGTTCCCGAGCGAAGCCGAGAGCCTGCTCCAGACGGCGGCGCGGGGCAGGGCCGAACCTCTTCGCCAGGGCTCCGGGGTCGAAGGGATAGAGGGCTCCGATCCTGTCCAGGCCGAAGGAAACCAGTGCCTCCACGACATCGGTATCGAGCCTGAGGGCGGCGACGGGAAGCCGGGACAGTGCCTCCCTCACCTCGTCCGGACCCGCGGACCGGGGCACGATGGCCGGAGACTCCTCGCCGTGGCGGGCCAGCGCCCAGGCCGCCCCGGGCGTGCCGGCGAGCGCCAGCCGAGAGGTGAGCCCAAGCCCCCCCAACCCCGCTCCCAGCGCCGCCAGCAGCTCCTCCTCGCCGCCATGGAGATGCGTGCACCCCCCGACATCGAGGAAGAGCCCGTCCGCGCCGGCCGGCATGACCCGGGGGGTGAAGCCGTCCGCCCACCGGGCCAGCCGCTTCAGCGCATGGGCGTCGGCGGCGGGATCGGCGGGGTGGGCGATCACGTCGGGCGCGATGGCCCGCCCGTCGGCCAGCGGCATGCCCGGCGCCAGCCCCGCCCCCGCCGCGAGCGGGTTGACCGCCTCGATCATCAGCCGCCCCCGCTGCTCGCCGATGGTCACGAAGGGCCGGGTGCGCGCCTCGGGACAGCGCCAGGCCAGCCTCTCCACCGGCCACCAGGGGAACCAGGCGACAAGGATGCGGCGGGGGGTGAAAAGGACGCTCATGGGTTTCGGCCGGGTCAGCCGGCGCGGCGCGCAAGATCGCGGGCAGCCATCCCCACCACCCAACACCCCGGTCTTCCTCCCCGGCAGTGCACCACTTCCACGCGCCACCGGGTCAGCCCGGTCCCCGGAACGGTGGTGACCCGCCACCGGCTGTCGGCCGTGGGTACCCTGACCCGGCCCGCTCCTCCTGCCCCGGCTTCAGGCCACAGCACCAGCCCGGGCACGCCCGAGCCTTCGGCGGCCAGCATCAGGCGCCGGGAGGCCGCCCGGTCGAGAGTGTCCAACTCCGCCACGACCCCCCTCAGGGCCCGGCAGCGCAGCGCCTCCTCCATGGCCCACAGCATGTCGGCCCGCCGCCGCAGCCTCGAAGCGACCAGCAACCGCCCCGGTTCGATCCCGTATCGGACCAGCCCCGGCAGATAGAGGTCATTCCCGCGCGCCAGCCACAGGAGCGGCCCGCCGGCACGGGCCAGGAGGACGGCGCAGAAACCGGTCGCGGCTTCGTCCCCGCCGATCTCATGGACGCACCCCGCGCGCAGCCCGCCTCCGGGCAGGGCGCCATCGATTTCCGGGATGCCCAGCGGCAGGCACGCCGCCCCGGCTTCGCCCGGAATCTCGATCCGGCGGATCTCTTCGCGCAGCGCCTCCAGCGCTCGCCGCTTCGTCTTCGGCACGTGAGACATGGGCCGACAAGATACCGAAGAAAAACCGTAAGTGTCAAATGGCGGTTCCTTGCTCTCGAGCGCTCCAAAAACATGCAAATGGCGCGAAAAGCAGCATCAACACGACGGAAACGCGGGTCCGAACCATCCCATCCCGGAAAGGGTAGGATGACGTGTGGCAGGGTTCGTTCTCTTCTTCGCGTAATCGGACTACCGCGGAGGGAACGCCGCCAATCCCATTCTCAGGAGCTTCGGACAATGTCCTCAAAGAAAAATCGTCAGCCGATATCCTTCGGACTCCTCCTCGTCCTGCTGCTCGTCCCGACCACCCTCGCGCTGACGGCCTGCGAAAGCTCTACAGAGCCGGACGGGGACCAGATGACCCAGAACGAAGCCAACGCCCTCGTGCAGGGGCTGTACGGTGGAAGCCTTCTGTCCTACGGAGGGCTGCTTCTCCAGGCCGATCCGGAAATGCTCACGCTCGTTCCGCCTGGAGCGCCTCTTCCCCTGGAGGGTGCCGCTCCCTGCACCGGAGGCGGCGAAGCCGGGTTCTCGGGAAGTGCGACGATCTCCATAAACGAGGCTCAGGGTTCCATAGAGCTGGCGCTGGCGGGGACCCTGACCCCCAGCGGCTGCACGTTCACCGGCGGTGGCGCCACCTTCGTCCTGGACAGCGATCCGGGTCTGGCACAGACGGGCACCATCTTCATTTCACTGGAAGCCTTCAGCTTCTCGATCAACATCATGTCTACCGGTTCGTTCAGCTGGACGAGCGGGACCAGGTCGGGCAGCTGCGATCTCGACAACACCATCACCTCCGAAATATCGCTCATGGATGCCGCCCTCAGCGGCACCGTTCCGACCGCGATGATCACCGGCTCCGTATGCGGCCTCAGCGTCAACCGTGACATCGAACTGACTGCCATGACCTCCTGACGCGGACAAACCGCCGGGGACATCCCGACGGCTCGGCGGGTTTTCACGTTTCCGCATCTGCAGGACGGGCCGACAGGCACCGTCGAGTCCCTTCCGGAGAAGTTCACTCGGGCCTTGCGATGATATATCGGTAATCGATATAATGTTGTCTGATATGACGGTGGCCGATATGTTGTCCCCGGGAGGAGGTTTCGGAAATGCGCAAGCGTTCGCGTTTCATCCGGCCACGCGGCGTCATGCAGCGTCGCTCATCGCAAGCAGGCATTCCATGGATCGCCGCCTTGCTGACGCTGACTACCAGTTCGTGCGACCCGGCGGGCCGCGATGCCCAACCTGCGCCTGCGCGCGATTCCGCGGGCGTGACCATCATCGACAACGACGGCCCCGACGAAATGCTTGACATCCGAGCCGTGCGAACGGTCGATCTCGTACCCCCCGACAGCGCGCTTACGGCGGTTCCGTGGGGTGTGGCCGCGGATCCGATGACAGGCCGGATCTACCTGGCGGACTGGACAGGGGAGAGAGTCGTGGCCTTCGACGCTTCAGGAGCCTATGCAGGCAGCTACGGACGCTCGGGGGACGGACCCGGAGAGTTTCGCAATCCCGCCGCCGTATCCATGGACCCGTACGGAGCTCTCACGGTGTGGGACACCGGCCGGCAGATCCTGAATCGCTGGTCGAGCGAGGGCGATCTCCTGAACGAGCAGCGCCCGGAGCTGGCCTACTGGGGTCCGGGATTCGCGATCGGAAGCGACTGGCTCGCCACGGTGACGAGCGCCACGTCGTCATCGGGAATGGTCACGGAGCAGCGACTCGTCGTCGAGAGAGGACAAACGACGACGACGCTGCACGAGGTCCCGATGGAACTGGCGGTCATGGAGTTCGGCGGCGGATCCTTTCCGGGGCCCAGGGTGCTTGCTCCCTCGGTCATCTGGACGCACCGGGGAGACTCCATCTTTTTCCTGAACGGGCCGGGCTATCGCATCGACAAGCATGCCGGCGGCTCGGTGGTGTCGAGCATCAGACGGTCCGTGGATCCGATCGACGTTACACGGGAGATGGCCGTAAGAGGTGCGGAGTTCGGCCCCGGTCCCTATGGAATGTTCATGCGGCGCTTCGGGCTGGAGGCGGAGGATATCGTGGCCGCGGTCGGATACGAGGAGCAGGTCTCGCCGGTGCTGAGTATGGTCGCAGCTCCCGGAGGCCGGCTGTGGGTGACGCGCAGCACCGACGGAATGACGCCCCGCATCGTCGACATCCTCGATTCCTCCGGAGGGTACGCGGGCTCGTTCGAGCTGCCCGGGGTTCCCGTTGCGTTCATCTCCGACTCGATCTTCGCGGGTCTCCGCCTGGAGGAAACCGGAGAGACGATCGTATCGCTCTACCGTCTGGCCGATGCGGACTCCAGTCGGGAGCCGGCGGACTCCGGTCGGGAGCTGGCGACGGAGAGCGGTGCGGCCGTGAACCCGCCGGTTCCGACATCGGCCGGATTTCACGAGTTCCGCGACTGCCCGGAATGCCCCCTGATGGTCGAACTGCCTCCAGGCGAGTTCGTGATGGGACGAGGCGCGCACGAGCAGCCGGATCCCGGAAACCCGCCGCCACCCGAGTGGCTGGTGGAGGCGCAGAACCCGCCCACCGAGGTGCGGATCGCTTACTCCTTCGCCATCGGCAAGTACGAGGTGACGTTCGGGGAATGGGACCTCTGCGTCGACGCCGGAGGGTGCACGTATGTGCCCGGCGACAACGGCTGGGGACGCGGCGACCGGCCGGTGATCAACCTCGCCCGTCCCGATGTCGACCAGTACGTCACATGGATCGGCGAGCGCACGGGCCGGGCCTACCGCCTGCCCAGCGAGGCGGAGTGGGAATACGCCGCGCGAGGCGGCACGACGACAACCCGCTACTGGGGGGACGGGCCCGGCGCCGGCATGCTCACCTGTGAAGGCTGCCCGGGCCGCCGATGGGAACTCAGGAACACAACTCCCGCAGGGTCGTTCCCGGCCAACCCGTTCGGACTCCACGACACAATCGGGAACGTGACGGAATGGGTTGCCGATTGCTGGAATGCCACTCACGCCGGTAATCCCGGCGACGGCTCCGCGAGGATAGAAGAATCTCCATGGTGGCAGGACGGCGGTTGCATACGGCCTGTCAAGCGAGGCAGCAGCTGGTCATCCTACTCGTGGTCGGTAACGGCCGCCTACCGCCGCTACCATTGGCCGGGCCCGTGGAACGACCGGGAAACCATGACCGGCTTCCGACTGGTTCGACCCATCGCATCGGACCCGGCGGACGGTCCAGCACTCGACGCGCACTCACGGAGGCAAGATCAGCCATGAGCGAAACACACCCCACCGGCGACCAGGAATTCGACGCGCAGGGCTTCGCCCGGGGAATCCACGAGCTGCTGGTCCTCGCCGCGCTGCGGGAGAGCCCCAGGCACGGCTACCAGATCGCCCTGGACGTGGAGGCGCACAGCAACGGGGTCTTCCGGTTCCGGCACGGCACCCTGTATCCGATCCTGCACCGGATGGAGGGGAACGGGCTCATCCAGGGCCGCTGGTCGAGCGGGGGCGGGCGGAGGAGGAAGGTATATTCGCTCACCGACATCGGCCGCAGGCACCTCAGCGGAGAAACGGACCGGGTTCAGGAGATCCTGTCCGGGCTCATGCGGATGCTTCGCCGCGCGCGGGAGCTCCCGGCGTGAGTGCGTTCCAGCCGACGCTTCGCAGGTTGGACCGCGATCTGACGGTTCCCATTCCGGACCGCCTCAGGATCCTGCGCGAGCTCGAGTACGACCTCGAGGCGCTCTCCGGCGAACTCGAAGCCCGGGGTACGCCCCAGGACGAAGCCCGCGCCCGTGCGCTGGACGCCCTCGTACCGGATGGGGCGACGCTCCGCGAACTCGACCGCCTCCACGCCTCCCACTACCGCCGGCTCACCCGCCACTTCAGCCCCGGCCGCCTGCGAACCATCGAGCGGTCGGCGCTGGCCCTAGCCACCGCGGTTGTGCTCTTCGCGGAGACCTTCCTGCTCCTGCGGGCCGACTGGCTCCGCCATGCATCGCCCTTCCTGTGGCCGGTTCTCGGGCTGGGCACACTCCTTTTCGCAGCCATCGCCACGCTTTCGTTCAGGCTGTGGGTCAAGCGCGACCACCAGGATCCGGCCGCGAACCTCCGCGTCATCCTGTTCCTGTCCGGCCTGACGCTCGCCACCGGCATCTTCGGCGCCCTTGCCGACCTCCTGCGGCTCGCGGGGGTTCTGGAGGCCGAGCCCGGACTGGCCGGATCGCTCCTGCTCGAATGGCTGCCCGCGAGCAGCGTCCTGCTCTCGTTCTCACTGCTCCTGGCCCTCGCCGGAGGGCTGGCCTGGTTCATTCCGGCACACTGGCTCGCACTTGTTTCCGGCGCGCACGCCGAGCTGCTGGGCCATCCCATGCCGGACGCTCGCCCCGGGGCGCCGCGGTCACTCGACCCTGCGCGTCCACACCAACCCGCATCCCTGGGAGAATCATCATGACCGCGATGGAAGCCTTCGAAGCCCTCGGCGTCATCCGCTGGCCACTCACCTTCTCGCTGCTGGTGGTCGTCGCCCTGGCGCTGTGGTCGCTCGCGCTGGTGTGGCACAGTGCCATGCCGGGCCGGCACGCCAAGGCCTGGATCGACGCCATCCTGTTCTGGGGAGGGTTCGCGGCCATCAGCGGCGTGCTGGGCACACTGGTCGGCATCATCATCACCTTCCAGTTCATCGAGTTGGCCGGCGAGGTCGTGGCGACGCTGGTGGCGGGAGGCATCAAGGTCGCGCTCCTCAGTTCGGCGCTCGGCACCCTGATCCTGGCCGTCGCTTCCCTGCTCTGGTTTGGACTGCAACTGCGCTGGCGCTTCCTGGTCGCGGAACACGCGGGCGGTCCGGCGTAGTTACCGCGAGAACAGGTACGTGACCTTGACGATCAGCTGGCGCTCGCGGAAGGACGCGAACTCGTTGTACCTGCCGAACTCGTCGTATGCGTTCCGGCGCAGCTCGTCGTAGACGATGTAGATGTCGCTCCCCGGACGGTAGATGTAGTTGAAGCGCGCCGCGGTGCTCCACTGGTCGGTGAGCGAGTTGTACTGCGTGACGGTGCGCAGCGTCATCGCCGGGGAGAGCGCGTAGTCGACGCGGAACGAGGCGATGTCGGCGCTGAAGTCACCCCCGGGCAGGCGGACGTCGTTGCGCGTGAACGCCCCCTCGGCCGCCAGCTGGCTGGTCAGCCTGAAGCCCGCGCTGGCGCTGTAGTCGGTGCGGTCGCCGTCGAAGAAGGTCTGTGGAGAGTAGTAGACGGTCCCGTAGAGCCTGCGCGACGGGTCGCTGTTGAACGAGAAGCGCCAGTCGCCGAAGCGGTAGGTCCCCGGCGCCACGACGATGTCGGGCCGCACGCGGAAGGGATCGTCCAGCACCTCCAGGTTGGCGTTGTACCAGACGTTGATGTAGGCCCCGTTCTGGAGCCTCGTCCCCAGCATGTGGTGGATGCGGCGCGTCACCAGCCGGTTGTTCTGGTCGGTGGTGTACGTGATGTTGACCATCGGGTCGAAGACGCGCACCCCGAAGCGGCCCGGCCTGGGATTGCGCTCCAGGTGGAGCTTGCTGATGCGGATCCCGTTGCGCGGCAGGAAGCCCACCTCCGGGTTGAAGTTCTCCTGGAAGTCCGAGTACTCGCCGTAGACGTTCCAGTCCTCGTCCAGCCATCCGAGACGGATGTAGCCGGCCAACTGACCGTCGGTGACCCCCGTGGTCGAGGTCTTGGCGATGAAGCTGTTGACCAGGAAGGCCGGGTGCGGGGCCAGCGTCATGTCCGCGGCGAAGGTGCGGTTGATGTAGTGGCCGTCGCCCACATGCTTGTTGATGATCAGCGCGCCCACCTTTGAGCGCGCCATGATGTCGCGGCTGTAGCGGGCCACGAAGAAGTTCTCGCCGTCGCGGCCGGGCATTCCCCCGGCAACGTCGCCGGGCAGGCCGTCCGTCTGGATGTCCATGATGGCGATGTTGTTGCGGCCCACCTTTCCGGTCAGCCGCGCGCCCCCCAGGATCGGGATGGGATCACCCGTCTCGGACAGGCCGATGCGCCGGCTGAAGAACAGGTCCGCCACGCGCATGAAGGCGCTGTTGGTGCCGACGTTGAACTGGCCCGAGTTCTCCAGGAAGAACTCCCGCTTCTCGGGATAGAAGAGGGCGAAGCGGGTGAGGTTGACCTGCTCGTCGTCGACTTCGGCCTGGGCGAAATCGGTCCTGTAGGTGATATCCAGGTTCAGCCCGGCCGAGACCCCGTACTTGACGTCGAAGCCGATATCCCGTTGCCCGTCGTTCTCTACCACGCCCCCGGTCGCCACCCGCGTCCCGCCCCCGGTGACGAAAGGCTTGACGCGCAGGTCCATGCCCCGGTTGAGCGACTCCAGGCCGGTGAGGTTGCCGGCCAGGCTGACGCGCGTGAGGGTGTAGGGCTTCGGGATGCCCGCCCAGAACGCCTGCTCGTTCTTGCGGCGGATGTTGCGCATGAAGTTGATGCCCCACTCCTGGCGCTCCTGGTCGGGGAAGCGCAGGGTGACCATCGGAATGGCGATCTCCGCGGCCCAGCCGTCGTCGGTTCTGCGCGCGCCGACGTGCCAGACCCCGTCCCAGTCCTTGTTGATGTTGGTCGCCACGCCAAAGCCGCGCCGGCTCCCTCCCTCCCCCTCCTCGAAAACCTGCTGCTCCAGCTTCGCCCCCAGAGGAGTGGTGACGAACATGTAGGCGGAGCGGTAGTCCTTGAAGGAGTCGAGGATGATCTGGAAGTTGTCCTCCTCCAGGATTCGGTCGGAATCGCGGCGCATCTCGGTGGCGATGACGCCGTCCGGCTCCGAGTCGAATGCCCGCACCCCGATGTAGAGGTTCTCCCCGTCGTAGAGGATCCGCGCCTCGGTGCGCTCCGACGCAGGAGCTCCCTCGTCGGGCTCCTGCTGCACAAAGGCGTCGATGGCTTCGGCCGCGCTCCAGAACGGCTCGTCGAGGACTCCGTCCAGGACCGGCGCCACGTCCACGCGGGAGGCGGCGACGCTGTGGCCGTTCTGACCGTTCTGGCCGTTCTGGGCGGAGAGCGGCGCAGTGGCCACGATGGCCACAAGAGCCGCGACCGCCAGGGCGTGTATGCTGTGGTACATTCGGTGAGCACGGAAACGATCACGCGCCAGGGGCCGGATCGCTGCCAGGAACACGGTGGTTGCTCGCACGGGGAATCCTGTCCGGGTTGAAAGGAAAGAGCGCCGGGAGAAGGTATCTCCCGGCGCTCTTTCGGCGCCAGCCCGACCGGTTCCCGGCTCCGCTAGCTGCCACCTCCCCGCCTGCGCGCGGTGCGGCCGGTCGAACTCCGCGACCCACCGCCTCCGCCGGACGAGACGCCGGCCGAAGAGCCTCTGCCATCACGTCCCGCGGTGGCGACGCCGCGGGGCAGGCTGCCACCGCTGCGCGTATATCCCTGACCCCGGACCAGCCTTCCCCGGGAGGATTCCACGCGCGGTTCGACCGACACCACGACCGGACGATAGCCGACGCCGTAGAGGCTGTTGTATCCCAGCCCGTAGCCGCCGTACCCGTAGCCGTAGGGCGAATAGCCGTACCTGTACGGGGAATACCCGTACCCGTAGTACCCGAAGCCGAAAGGCGAGTAGTATCGCGGCCAGCCGAAGCTGCTGCGCTCACGGACCCGCCCACGCTGCGCAATGGCGGTTCCCGTCTGGTCTTCCTCCTGCAGCCGGAAACGCCGGGGGTGGGACACCGCGACCACGACATCGATCACATCCGAGGCAACCCCGGCGTCCGCCATGCGGATCAGCTGTTCCGCATTCACGTTCATGTCGGGCGCGCTTTCCACCAGCCAGGCCTGGACGGTTTCGGCATGCAGCACCTGGCTGGCCTCGACGATCGAGGTGACGGTAGGCGCCGTGGTCGAATACATGCGGGCCGCGCGGACCGCCATCTCCTGTCCGGTGGCCAGGTCGCCGTACCCGGCAGCCTCCGCGGCCTCGGGGGTCGCCATGCGATAGTGCTGAACCCAGGGCGTAACCTGACCTTCCACCTCCACCGAACTGACATCCATCCACTCGGTGGGGTTCACCATCACCATCATCCCCGACCCCTTCCGGTTCACCGCGTTGTCGCAGACGTGTTCGGAGCGGTGGTAGACGCGGTGCCCGTCAGCGGAGAAGCGCCAAGTGGTGGTGCCCTCGCACCCTTCCTGGGTGGCGTCAACCGGTCGCCCATCGGCGCGCGCCACCTCGCGCGAGACGACCTCGCTGCCGCGCACGGTCACGAACTCCGCCGATACCCGGTCGTCGCCGGGGATCACGCACAGCGTGGACGCGTCCTCGACATCCTGGCCGATGGGTGCCCAGCACCCCTGGAAAGCCAGCCAGCTGCCGACAGGGGACTGTCCTTCAATGGGGACGGTGCCGACCAATAGCAGCAGCGCGACGGCCGAACACCGCCGGATCACAGCCGCCGAGACTTCCTGACGTGCTCTCATGCTCCTTCCCTCCGCTGACGCCTTCCGTACCTTCAGGGGCGCCGTGGTCAACCGCCCATGCGGATTCCAAAGCCCGCGAGGACCTGGAATCCGGACAGGTCGATGTTGTCAAAACCCTCGAACGCGCGATCCATGGGGCCGCTGGACCAAGAATAACGCCCTTCCGCCGTCAGCACGAATCGCGGCCCCATTGCGAACTCCACGCCGCTGAAGACGTGTACGAAGGGGGTCGTGCCGTCCGACAGCAACTGGTCATGGAAAATGTCCAGCGTCTCGACATCGACGAAATCCCCGTCCTGCTCGAACCTGTAGTAGTTGCCGCCGCCGCCCGCCCCGACGTAGGGCACGAAGCCGGACGGTACCCACGCAAAACGGCCCAGGCTGCGGCCGCGGTCCCGCAGGTAGTAGCGCACGCTCAGCGTGAACGGGAGCTTCGAGTGCGTGGTCACCTGCTCGATGGGCTGGCCATCGGTGTCTTCCCAGTCGCGGAACTCGGAGGGGGTCTCGCTCTTCGCGTAGCCCACGCCCGCCACCAGGTCGAGCCTGTCGCTCAGCCGCACACCGAGATCCACCCCGAAGACCGGGGCGGCGAAGCTGCTCTTTTCCAGCGTGAGCAATTCGCTCGTATAACTGAAGATGTCGCTCCCCGCGCGCGGGATGTCGTACCCGGTGCGGATGGACAAGGTGGCCCCGGGGCGACCGAAGAGAAAACCGTCTCCGTCCTGCGCCCGAGCCATCGAAGGCAGCGCCGCCGCGCCCGCTGCCGCCGCAACCAGAAACGACACAATGGCCTGTCGATTCATGGAGCACTCCCGATATAATTGGATGCCGGTCCCGCACCTCAGCCGCTTGCGCATCCGGAACCACGTTCTACACGATTTCCGGTTACGCGTTCGCCGCTCCGGCTCATCATGGTTCTCCGCTGGGTGGAGAACCACGCTGCAATCATCGTGCCGAAGGAGTCACGCCATGAACCGCCCACGCACCTTTTCCTACGCGCTGACCTGCGTCGCCGCCGCCGGTATCATGGTACTCTCCTCCTGTACCATCGAGTCGGCGAGCCAGACGCCCGACATGTCGGGCGAGGCGCCCATCTTCGAGGTGGATCCGCTCTGGCCCAAACCGCTGCCCAACCACTGGATCCTGGGCTCGACCATCGGCGTGGGGGTCGACTCGCGCGACCACGTCTTCATCATCCACCGCCAGACCACCTTCAGCGAGGTAAACGAGATCGGCGCGACCCTCGACCCGCCCACCAGCGAGTGCTGCGTGCCCGCGCCCAACGTGCTCGAGTTCGATCCCGAGGGGAACCTGGTCAACTCCTGGGGCGGCCCCGGGGAGGGCTACGACTGGCCCACCTCCAACCACGGCCTCAGCGTGGACCACCACGACAACATCTGGATCGGGGGCAACGGCGGCCCGGACGGCCAACTGCTCAAGTTCACCCGCGACGGCGAGTTCCTGATGCAGGTGGGGGTGGCCGACGCGCAGCCCAACAGCAGCTCCACGGAGCACTTCTCGCGGGTGGCCAAGATCTCCTTCGACGGCACCACCGACGAGGCCTTCGTCGCCGACGGCTACGGAAACCGCCGGGTGGTGGTGCTCGATTCCAACACCGGGGAATTCAAGCGCTACTGGGGCGCCTACGGCAACGAGCCCAGCGACGACCTGGTGCCCTCGCACACGCCCGACGGCCCGCCGCAGCAGCAGTTCCGCACCCCGGTGCACTGCGCCGACCCCTCGGCGGACGGGCTCGTCTACGTCTGCGACCGCGCCGGCAACCGGATCCAGGTCTTCCAGACCGACGGCACCTTCGTGCGCGAGGCCATCATCGCCAACCAGACCCTCGGCGGGGGATCGGTGTGGGACATCACCTTCTCGCGCGATGCCGGCCAGCGCTTCCTGTACGTGGCCGACGGCATGAACAAGGTGGTCCACGTGCTGGACCGCGAGAGCCTCGAGGTGCTCACCAGCTTCGGCGGCGGGGGCCGCCAGCCGGGCCAGTTCTACGGGGTGCACAGCGTCGCCACTGATTCGCAGGGCAACCTCTACACCACCGAGACCTACGAGGGCAAGCGGCTGCAGAAGTTCGTCTTCATGGGAACCGGGCCGGTGACCGCGGAGCACCAGGGGGCTCTGTGGCCGCGGAGCGGGGGTGAGTAGACGCGTCGGGCCGGTGATCCTGAACGGCGAGATCACCGGAGAGAAGCCCGGACGCTGGATCCGGGGCCCGGTGCATGAGCCGCGGGAGGGTTTGGGCGAATGAATTCGCGCGGGCCCGGGGTGAATTCCCGGGCCGCTTCTCCCCTGGACATGGCTGGAGCAGGGCTTCGAGCCACGGCGCTGCTGTTGGAGATGTTGCCGGCAGGTGCGGTCCCCCTGCTGGCTTGTCTGCTGGCCACCCTGCTGGCGCCCGTCCCCATCGCCGCCCAGGAAAACGGTCCCGAGGCGCGCGCCACCGCCACCCCCGTCCCTCGTCCGCCCACCATCGACGGGGTGCTCGACGAGCCCTTCTGGGCGATGATCGAGCCGGTCACCGACTTCCGCCAGCGCGACCCGGTGGACGGCGCGCCCGGCAGCGAGCCCACCGAGGTGCGCATCGGCTACGACGCCAACGCCCTCTACTTCGGCTTCGTCTTCCACGACTCCGAGCCCGGGCTCATCCGGCGGAGCATCCTGCACCGGGGCGGGCGCATCGACAAGGACGACCGGGTCATCGTCGCGCTGGACACGTATCACGACCGCCGCAACGCCTACATCTTCGAGGTCGGCGCGCTGGGGACGCAGGACGACGCCCTCATCTCCGACGAGAGCATGACCCTGGACGACTGGAACTGGGACGGGGTCTTCACCAGCGAGACGCGCGTGACCGAGGACGGCTGGGTGCTGGAGCTCGAGATTCCCTTCACCACCATCCGCTTCCCGGACACCGACGAGCCCACCATGGGCATCGCCTTCATGCGCTCGATCCGGCGCAAGAACGAAAGCGTGGTCTGGCCGCACATCGGGCAGGAGTACCGCTCGGGGATCTCGCAGGTGTCACGCTACGCAACCCTGGACGGACTCAGCGGGCTCCGGCGCGGCCGCTATGCGGAGGTGAAGCCGTTCGCGATCGCGGGAACACAGCGCATGGCGGGGGACGACGCCTTCGAGGGGCAGACCGACCTGGGCGTCGACGTCAAGTATTCCCTGACCTCGAACCTCACCTTCGACCTCACCTGGAACACCGACTTCGCGCAGGTGGAGTCCGACAACGTCCAGATCAACCTCACCCGCTTCGACCTCTTCTATCCCGAGAAGCGGGAGTTCTTCCTGGAGCGCGCCGGGCTCTTCCAGTTCGGGACCCCGCGCCAGACCGAGGTCTTCTTCAGCCGGCGGGTCGGTCTCCAGGGCGACATCGCGGGGGGCGGGCGGCTGACGGGTCAGGCGGGACCGTTGTCGATCGGGGCACTGGCTTTGCGCACGCGCGGGTATTCGGACGATGCGGTCGCGCTGCCGGCGGCGTGGAACTCGGTGGTGCGGCTCAAGACCGACCTGCGGCCGCGCACCACGCTGGGCGGGATCATCACCAGCCTCGACCACGAGAGCGGCTGGGACCGGAGCGCCGGAGCTGACTTCTCCAGCCGCTTCTGGAGCAGCAGCTCGTTCAACCTGTGGGCGGCGCGGGTGTGGAATCCGGATTTCATGCGGCCGGCGATGGATGGCTCGGGATCCCCCGCAGACGACGCGGGATCCGCGGTTCCGCGGGAAGCCGCCAGCGCCAACGCCGCCTCCGCCGAGCTGCTGCTTCAGAACGACCTGTACTCGGTGGGCGTCTCGCGCCTGATCGTCGACGACGGCTTTCAGCCGGCCCTCGGCTTCGTTCCCCGCACCGACCAGGACCGGTGGCAGGGCGGCGTCGGGGTCACCCCCCGCTTCGAGTCCAGCACGTGGGCGCGCCAGCTGCTGCTGGACGTGAGCGGCCACCACATCCGGGGCCGGGACGGCGCCAAGCAGACGCATCAGCTGCGGGCGGGCGCCGGCCTCAACTTCCAGACCGGGGAGTTCGCCAACATCGCCTTCAGCGAGCGCTTCGAGAGGCTGGAGTTCCCGGCGCGCATCAGCGGACGCCGTCTCGCGGCGGGCGACTATCGTTTCCGGCGCTTCACCGCCAGCATGCGCACCAACGACAGCCGCACCTTCTCGGGGGCGCTGCAGGGATCCGTCGGCGACTTCTGGTCCGGGACGCGCACCGAGATCGGGGGCGGCGCCACCTGGATCACCGGCCCGCACCTCACCATCGGCGGGAGGTATGCGTGGAACGGCGTCTCGCTGCCGGTGGAGGACGGGGACTTCTCGACCCACCTGGTGAGCGCGAACATCCAGGGCGCGGTCAGCCGCAAGCTCTTCGCCAACGCGCTCGTACAATGGGACAACCACTCCCGGGAACTGCAGGCCAACATCCGCATCGACTGGATCCACACCCCCGGCAGCGACCTCTTCGTGGTGATCGACACCGGTTACCTGACCGGCGACCTCCTCGACCCGCGCGAGCCGCGCTGGCAGCGGCGCACGGGGGTGGTGAAGCTGACGTATCTGAAGGCGTTCTGAGGGGCGCTGCGGACCGGGCGTCACCTTCGACCCGTTCAAGCCAGGCCGCGTGTTGGCGGGCGGGCGCGACTTCAGCGGATCTGCTCCGGCAATCGCCTGATCGTGATGACCGGGACGTCAAACTCATCCGTTTCGAGGAAGGCGGCAAGACCATCGGGGCCGAACGCGTCCGGCATTGCGAGTTGCCCCACGGCGAACGTGCCCACGTATCGACCGTCCGGTGTGAGCACGTCGATCGGACCCGGCTCACTCGTGCCCGGCTCCGAACTGCGCTCCACCCACAGGCTTCCCTCCCAGGTGACCTGCACCGCCGCAACCACCGGCACTTCGGGGTAGAACCGCATGTTCTCGAGCGCCGCCCGCTGAGTCGCTCGGACACGGTTGATCATCTCCCGGACCCCCGCGGGCGGTTCGCCCCCCCGTTGGGTAAATTGCCGGTTCGCCTCGCGCTCGAGGCGGCGCTCGCGCTCCGCGCGCCTCATCCGCTCCGTCACAGGCAGCGGCCGAATGGCTCGACGCAGGACACGCGAGATCGCGCCGGATGCGTCGGTGACCTTGATCGCGTAGGCCGACGAGTCAGAGAATGCGACTCCGCCCGCTGGTAGTGCGTCGAACAGAACTTCCGGTTCAAATCCCCATTCTTCGCCCATCCTGTCCAGCATGTCCTCGAAGTCTGCGACGGCGGGGAACTCGGTGGGCGCTCGTGGAGCCCAGGCCTCCGCCAGCACTCGGTCCTCAGCCTCCGCCGAAGACATGCCAATGCGGAGGATCGAGCGCTCGTCACGGACCACAACCGTCTGCGATCCCGTCCGCTCCGGTCGCAGACCTGAACGGGTTCCGATTGCAATCCCAATCCCCGGGCCCGCTTCCCGCACGGTGCGCTCGAATTGACCGCTCGGATCGAAGACATGGTATCCCCTCATCCTGTCGCGAACGAGGGTGCGTCCGTCGCCCCACACGATGAGTTCCGTCGCCATCTGGAACTCCCCCGGGCCGCCGCCGGGACGCCCGAAGTCCCGCACATGGCGTCCGGCAGCGTCCACGACGACAACTCGCCTGCCGCCATCCGTGCCCGCACCGTCCAGCAGGTACAGGTTCCCGGCACCATCGAAGCCGACGCCCAGGATGGTAAAGAACTCCTCCCATTCGGCCTCCGCCTCCGTTGATCCGATACGGTACACCAACTCGAAGTCCGGTGACAGCGGCAGATCCTCCCTGGGCAGATCGACAACTTCCTGGGCGCGGAGACCGATGGCCCCTGCGACCGTAGCGAGCGTTGTGGCGATCCACATTCGCCCGGTGGCCGGTAATTCCGGATTCCATTTCATTGCGGTCACTTCTCCAGTTGGTCAGGTGGCTCTCACACCAAATACGATAATCGTCGTAGACACGGATACGCAAACCCCTCGGCGGCGTGACTGGTGCCGTTCAGTGCGTCGCCCACGCCCCTCGTTTGACAAGCCGGTGCGGAGGAGCGCAACCTGCGCCAATCCCGGCAGTCCGCGGATGCACTCCACCGGGACTCGAACTCGCCGCGGATTCATCCACGGCCTGCCGGCGACTCATGGAAGCCGTCACCGAAGGAGGACCCATGCAGACTCCGTACACGGATGAAGCCGCGCTCGAGCACGCACGCCGACTCGCCGAAGTCGTCGGGCTCAACGAGAACCAGTTGCCCACCACCGTCTTCGCCGACGTGCTGAACGGGCTCGCCGAGTGCGAGGCGATCCTGGCCGGGATGCCGCAGCAGGAAACGCCTCCCCCGGTCACGAAGCACGTGCCGGAGTGGCTGCCATGAACGCCGCCGGGGGAACGGCACTCACGCGCCGAAGCTTCGTGAAGGCCGCGGGCGCGGCCGCCGCCGCGCCGTGGGTGCCCATGTCGCGGCAGCCGCGTTGGACCATCCCGCCGGTCGAACCGCAGGAGGTCCCGCTCTACGACCTGGAGGTTTGGCAGGCGGCCGATCTGATCCGCCGGCGAATCGTATCTCCCCTCGAGTTGGCCGAGGTGACCCTCGAACGCATCGCGGAAACCGAGCCGCGGATCGGGACCTTCGTCAATCAGTACCCGGCCGACGAGATCATGGCCCAGGCGGAAGCCGCCGAGGACGAGATCGCTGCGGGGCGTTACCTCGGACCTCTGCACGGAATCACCGTGGGACTGAAGGATATCTACCTTACGGAGGGCAAGGTCACCGAGGGGAACTCCGGTCTCTACAGGGGCTTCACCCCCTCTTTCGACGCGACCTCCGTGGCAAGGCTCAAGGCCGCGGGAGCCGTCATCTTGGGCAAGGTGGGCACCAGCGAACTGGCCACCGCGGACCAGTGGCCCGCGAAGAACCCCTGGGACTTCGATCGAGTTGCCGGCGGATCCAGCACGGGCTCGGCGACGGGTGTCGCGGCGTCCCAGTTCATGGTGGGAATGGGCACCTGCACCGGCGGTTCAATCCGTGGTCCGGCCGCCAACTGCGGCATCACGGGGCTCAAGCCCACCTACGGAGCCATCAGCCTGCACGGGGTCCTCCCCCTCGCGTGGTCCATGGACCACCCCGGCCCGATGGTGCACAGCGCCCGGGACGCGGCGCTGGTGCTGGACGCGGTGGGTGGTGAAGATCCACTGGACCCGCACTCCCGCAAGGTGACCCGCTACCGGACCGCCGAGGCGCTCTTCCGGGAGCCCCGGCCCAACCCCCTCGAACGGGTGGTGGTGGGCGTCCCCGCCGAAGACGACTTCCTCATGGGCGTGCCCAACGACGAGCAACTGGGTGCCTTCGGGGAGGCGGTGGAGGTCATGAGATCATTGGGGGCTACGGTCCGCACCGTGCGCACCAACGTGCTCTTCCCCGGACTCACGAGCCTGAGTTCGTTCTACCTGGTCATCCGAAGCGCGGAGGTGGGAGCGTATCAGCGGCACAACCTGCTGACCCGGCCCGACAACATGTCCGAGGCCTACCGTTCGCGGGTCGCTTCGGGTGTGCTGATGCCGGGGCATGCCTACGTACAGGCTCAGCGGGTGCGCCGGCACTGGCGCGACCGGTTCCTCACCGTCTTCGATGAATGCGACGTGCTGATTCACCCGGCGGACGACATTGCCGGACTGGTCGAGGGTGAGGATCCCCCGCGTCCCCGGGAGTCGACCGGGAGCAAGACCAATCTGTGGAACCTGTCGGGGGCACCGGCCGTCGCCATCCCCACCGGGTTCTCCGAGGTGGAGGGAATGCCGCTGTCGATGCAGGTGGCGGCCGCTCCCGGCCGCGATGAGATTGCGCTCATCGTCGCGGACGCCTTCCAGCAGGTGACCGGGCACCACAGGGCGCGGCCGGCGTTGTAGGGAGGTCCTTGCCGGCAGGGCACGCGGGCCCCGGGAGCGGGGTCGGCGTCGTACAGCTTCCGCGGCGGCTCGGGGCCGCTGCCTCAGCCTGGTCTGCCCCACGGCCGCACAAACGTCTCCGGCTCCACTCCCAGCCCGTCCGCAACCCGCGTGATGTAGTTGAAATACCCGATCACCTGGGTCGCGTCGTGGATCGCGCGGTCGTCGAAGCCATGGCTGCGAAGCACTTCCAGATCACCCGCCCCCACTTCCGCCTGCCGCAGCGTGAGCTTCTCCGCATAGTCGCACAGCGCCCGGTCCGCCGCGGACAGCCCCGCCTCGCGCCAGTCGCGCACGATGGCGTGCACGAAGGCGTCGCGCTCGTGGTCGGTCTCGAACAGCTCCTCGATCTCTTCCCGGAGATCATGCGCGTGCGCCTGCTCTCAGTAGAAGCAGCCGTTCACCTTCGAGGTGACCACGGCGAGCATCTCACGACGCCAGCGGTTCAGCGGGGAAGCCCCGAACATCAGTGTGCGGTAGAACTGCATGGTGGTCTGCATGACCCGCGGGTTCAAGCTCATCACCCGCACGATGTTCCAGATCCGGCCGGCCCGATCCCGCGCCTCGCCGTACAGCCTGCGCAGGAGGCCGGTTGCCTCGGCTTCGGATACCTCTCTGATGTGGGACATGGAGCTACCTCGAAACCCCTTCGAAGTTGGTGTTCACGCCCGAGCGCCGGCTGCGGACCATCTGCGCGTCGGCGAATCCGCGCACCAGGCCGATGAAGTCGCCGGTACTCGCGCGGAACATGGGCCCGCGCCCCGAGTCCGCGCCAACCGGCCAGGCCAGGTCGATGCGCGTGACGCGGCTCGAGCCCGCCGGGAATGCGAGACGCAACCCGGCGCCGACCGCCGTCTTCCAGCCGGTGTCCATGCCGAACGGCACATCGCCCGCCCAGGCCCGTCCGGCATCGGCGAAGAAGGTCATCCCCAGGTCGATCGAGGACGGGGCCGGCCACCGCAGATCCACGCGATTCTCGAGGGAAGCCACCATCCGGCGGCCCGCCGGAAAGTCCTCCTCCTTGTACCCGCGCACCACGTCCCGGCCTCCCAGGGTCAGCTGGAAGGGCGAGATGGTGTTCCAGCCGCCGGCCGCGGAGACACGCGCGACCAGCGTCCTGGCGAAGCCCACGCCGGTCTGCCAGTAGGCAAGCAGGTCGGCCTCCGAAAAGATGTCCCGCCAGCGCCCATCCGTCTCGTCCTCGAACCGCACCCGCCGGGCTTCCGTGTCGGCATTCACCAGCAGCAGCGCCGATGCCGATCCCACGCCCCCGAAGAACGAGACCCGGCCCATGAAGTCGCTCGCGAGCGCGGCCGGCGACGCCCGCGATGACTCGTCCTCCCCCGACAGCCACCCTCCCACCGACAGACGCGGCCCGAGCGTCAGCGAAAGATCGAGGCCCTGCGGCACGCTCTGCTCCCCGCTCACCGCGTCCAGCCCGCTCCGGGTCTCGAAACGCACCTTTCGCCTGGCGAGGAGCAGATTGAAACGGGTGAGATCGTGCCCGCGCGTCTGGCCCGCGAGACGGGAGCCGAGACCCGGTTCGTCGTCGAGCAAATTGCCGAAATCGAGGCCCCGAACGAGCGACACGGAGTCCGGGTATTCGTCGAAGCGCAGTGTTTCGTGCGTGATGCCGAAACCGAGCAGGGTCAGATTCCCCGGCTCACCGAAGCGATACGCCTGCGTGGCTTCGATGCGCTCCGCGAGCTCCGGAAGGAGGGCGTAGCTGTATTCCAGCGAGGGGTCGAGCACGTACGGAAAGAGCGACTCGCGACGATGGAAGCGCAGCCGCCCCGCGAAGCGCCCCACTTCTCCCACGAAAGGGTACACCAGCATCGCGTCCGTGAAGCTGCCCGAGCGCGTGCGGCCCGCGTTGAAGCGCCCGTCCAGCCGCGTACCGGCGAGGCGCGTGGAGTGCAGGGTGAGCCCGTAGTCCTGCCGCTGCTTGCGCTCCTGATAGAAGGCGCCGATCAGGTTGCCCGAGCCCAGGAAGTTCTCCTCCACCACGCTCGCGCCCTCGAACTGCAGCCCGTCATCGACCGTCACGTCGATCTGGATCTTGGTGGTCCACTCGTCGCGCGTCGTCACCCGCACGTGGCGGGTGCCGTCCGGCTGGGGCTCCGCGACGATGTCCGCGGTAGCGATGAAGCCGAGCTCGCGCAGGATCCGTTCGGACTCCTCGAAGAGAAACGGGTCCGGGCAGTCCCCCTCGCCGAACAGCAGCTCGCCGGCGATGAATCCCTCCCGCGTATCGACGTGCATGAAGTTGGCGAGCCCGCGGGTCCAGCGCAGGATGCGCGGCTGGGACGGGGGTCCCGGATCGAAGATGGGCTGGCTTTCGATGATGATGCGCGAGACCGGTCCCTCCTCGCAGGCCACGTCGGCACCGGGCGCCTGGGCACGCGCCGGAGCCACCGCCAGGAGCCCGAACAGCAGGCTGGTGTAGAGGAACCCGAGCAGGGCGCGCGCGGCGAAGCGGCACCTCGCGCGGCTCAAAGCCGGAAGGCAGCCAGACGGGGGGACGCAAACGGAAGCCGCGCCCGCAGGCGGAGCCTGAACTGCGAGATGAAGCAAGGGCGCCGTGGGATTTTGCCCGAAGGCAAGTTGACTCGGAACTGGCGGGAAGCGGACCCTAAAAACCGGTAATCTGCCCGAAGTCGGCCTTCCATGTTATGGCACCCGCGGGTCCGATGTTCCCGGGCGGTTGCGCCCCCGTTGACCCTCGCCCGTTCTCGCGAATAAGATTGGAGCCGTTGACTCCTCCGCGCGGCATAGTGATTCGAGAGGCCCGCGGAGGATCGTGTTTTGGGCCGCCGGCCTCTTCCATCCAGCCCGGAGTTCCCCGGATCTCATGACCCTGCCAGCCCTCGACATGTCTCCAGCCCCCTCACGCACCGCCGTCGAACTCGACGCCCACGGTCTGACCCCCTCGGGGAACATCCACTGGAATCTCTCGCCCGCACGGCTCTGCGAGGCCGCCCTTGCCCGGGGCGAGGGCCATCTGGTGAACATGGGTCCCTTCGCCGCGGTCACCGTCCCGCACACGGGCCGCTCCCCGAACGACCGCTTCACCGTCAAGGAACCCTCCACGGCCGACCAGATCGACTGGGGGACGATCAACCGCCCCATGAGCGAAGCGCATTACCGGGCGCTCAGGGCCGACATCATCGAATACCTGAACCCGCGCGAACTCTTCGTGCGCGATGCCCACTGCGGAGCCGATCCGGCGCACCGGATCTCGGTGCGCGTGGTCAGCCCGAGCGCCTGGCACACGCTCTTCGTGTACAACATGTTCCTGCGCCCGTCCGCCGGCGAACTGGCCGCCATCCGCCCCGACTTCGTCGTGCTGCACGCGCCTCTTCTCCAGGCCGACCCGGCGCGCCACGGCACCCGCAGCGGCACCGCGGTGGTCGTCAATCTGGCCGAGCGGACCGTGCTCGTGGCCGGCACGCGCTACGCAGGCGAGATCAAGAAGTCCATCTTCTCGTCGATGAACTTCTTCCTGCCCGGCAAGGGCGCGCTCCCCATGCACTGCTCGGCGAACATCGGCGAAGAAGGGGACACCGCGCTCTTCTTCGGGCTCTCGGGAACCGGCAAGACCACGCTTTCGGCGGATCACGCGCGCCGCCTGATCGGCGATGACGAGCACGGCTGGAGCGACGACGGCATCTTCAACTTCGAGGGCGGATGCTACGCGAAGGTGATTCGGCTCTCCCCGGTGAACGAACCCGAGATCTACCGCACCACGAGGATGTTCGGGACCATCCTCGAGAACGTGATCTTCGACCAGGGCACGCGCGAGCTGGACCTCGACGACGACACCCTCACGGAGAACACGCGCGCATCCTATCCCATCCACTACATCCCCGGGGCGGTGCCGGATGGCCGGGGCGGCCACCCGAACAACATCTTCTTCCTCACCGCCGACGCCTTCGGCGTGCTGCCGCCCATCGCGCGCCTGACTCCCGAGCAGGCGATGTACCACTTCCTGTCCGGGTACACCGCGAAGGTGGCGGGCACGGAGCGGGGTGTGACCGACCCGCGCGCGACCTTCAGCGCCTGCTTCGGCGCGCCCTTCCTGCCGATGCACCCGAGCGTCTACGCGCGCATCCTGGGCGAGAAGCTGCGCCGCCACGGCTCGCAGGTGTGGCTGGTGAACACCGGCTGGACGGGAGGCGGGTTCGGCACCGGCAGGCGCATGGACCTTCCGCACACGCGCGCGATGATCCGCGCGGCGCTCGACGGGTCGCTGGACGGGGTGCCGACGCGCACCGATCCGGTCTTCGGACTGGCGGTGCCGCGAGCGGTCGAAGGCGTGCCCGCACGTGTTCTGACCCCGCGCTCCACGTGGGCCGACCCGGAGGCCTACGACCGCGCGGCGGGCCGGCTGGCGTCCATGTTCCGGGACAACTTCTCAAGCTTCGCCGACGCCGCCCCGAAGGAGGTGCGCGCGGCGGGACCAGGATAGCGTCGAGGCAACGCGGGCCGAGCCCGCGCCGAAATCCGAGAAACCGGCCTGGGGCAGCGCCGGGACAGGGAGCCCAGATGGCGAAGAAATACTGGCTGATGAAGACGGAACCGGGCGTCTACTCGATCGACGACCTGGAGCGGGACGGCTACACCTGGTGGGAAGGCGTCCGCAATTACGGGGCACGCAACAACATGCAGGCGATGAGCGTGGGCGACGAGGTGCTCTTCTACCACAGCATGGCCAGGCCGCCCGGCGTCGCGGGGCTGGCGCGCGTGTGCAAGGAAGCCTATCCGGATCACTTCGCCTTCGACCCCGACGAACACTACTACGACCCGAAGTCCGACCCCGCGAAGCCCCGCTGGTACATGGTCGACGTGGAGTTCGTGGAGAAGTTCTCCGAGGTGGTGTCGCTGAAGGACATTCGCCTGGTGGCGGCGCTGAGCGAGATGGTGCTGGTGAAGAACTCGCGCCTTTCGGTCCAGCCGGTGCGCCGGGAGGAGTTCGAGACCATCCGCGGGATGGGCCGCGGCGAGGGCTGACCGCGCCGGCCGACTCCCCGCATGTCCTCCCGGAGCGCGCCCACCCTGATTCGCGACCCGATCTGGGGTTCCATCCGGCTGGACGCAACCGCCACCCGCATCACGGACGCCCCCGCCTTCCAGCGGCTGCGCTACATCCGCCAGCTCGGTCTGGCCCACCTGGTCTACCCGGGCGCCACCCACACCCGTTTCACCCACGTGCTCGGCGTTTATCACCTGGTGAGCACCGCCCTGCGGAGCCTGAGGAAGCGGGAATCCCTCCCCGACCACGTGTGGGCGGGAGCCGAGCTGGTGCCGTACGCGGGACTCCTGCACGACATCGGCCACTACCCCTTCTCGCACGCGCTCGACGACCTGCGCGGCGACGATCATCCGGGTGACCACGAGGCGGTCGCGGCACACTTTCTGGAGTCGCCCGAAGTGCGGGATGCGCTGGCCGGGCTGGGACCGGGGGCCGCCGCGGAAATCGGCGCGCTCATCCGCGGCGAGAGCACCGCCCCGCTGCGCGGCCTGGTGCACGGCAGCCTCGACATGGACAAGATGGACTACCTCAAGCGCGACGCGCGCTCCTGCGGGGTCCCCTACGGCGAGGTCGATGTCGAGCGCCTCCTGCAGGGCCTGGTCATTCTCCAGGACCCGGACAGCGGCGCGTTCGAGGTGGGGGTGGACGAGAAGGCGGTTACCGCGCTGGAATCCCTGCTGTTCGCCAAGTACCAGATGTTCCGCAACGTGTACTGGCACCACGCGGTGCGCGCGGGCACGGTGCTCTGCGCGCGCATCGTCAACGACGCGGTGGCCGCGGGGCTGGTCGGGGGGCGTGAGCTGGCGGGCCCGACCGACGACGAACTCCTGCACCTGATCGGTCGCCGCGCGCGGAATCGCGGCGGGGCCGTCGCCGACCGCATCCGCCGCCGCTGGCTCCCGGCCCTCAGGGCCCGGCGTCTCCCGAAGCGCGCCGCCGAGCTCACCGCCGCCGACCTGGGCGACCGAAGCCTCCCCCCCTGGATCGAGGCCCCGGGTCCCGAACGCCGCCGGCTTGAGGACCAGCTCGCCGAGGCGCTCTCCCTGGAGCCCGGCGAGGTCGTGATCGACTTCCCCTGCAAGCCCGCCATGTTCCAGCTCGACCTCCTGGTGCGCCGCCGCAGCGGGCGTGCCGAGAGGCTGGGCAAGACCGGCATACCCGGCGTCATCGACCTCCCCAGGGTGGCCCGCGAACTCTACCGCACCTCCCGGGTGCTCCGCGTCTTCACCCTCGAAAAGAGGTCGCTCGCGCCCGACGAGGTCATCGCTCTGGTCACGGAGACGCACGGGCATCCACCCGGGGAGCGCGCGCCGTCCGCGGCGACGGCATCCGGCCCGTAGGGCATCTCCCGGCCCCCGGATCCGGCCGGCCGCGCAGGAGGCGCCGGCGGCCGCCCGCCCGCCCGGGAATCGGACCGATGCGCCGGCGGAATGCCGTTTGGGCTCATGTGTCGCCCGACCTCTCGAGCGCAAGGAACCCCGGTGGCAGTGGGGTTTAGGATGCGTGGCACCTGAATCCGGTGTTCTGGACAATTCCGGATATCTGATTATTATTCAGGGCTGCGGATCCTACGCTTCGCGCGTGGGTATGCGGGGCCGACACGAATGCCAAGGAGACCGTCTTCAGAATGCCCGCTACGCTGCGAAAGAAAGTGGTTCGTCGAAAGAAGGTGGTTCGTCGACGGAAGAAGCGCTCGACCAGCCTGCTCGTCGGTTTTGACACCGGGGTGGAGGAGCAGAGTGCGCTCGACCAGTACCTGCGCGACGTCAGCCGCCACGAGCTGATCACCCCGGAGCAGGAGAAGGTGCTGGGGGCGCGGGCTCAGAAGGGCGACGAGGACGCGGTGCAGGAACTGGCGCGCGCCAACCTGCGGTTCGTCATCAGCGTAGCCAAGAAGTACCAGAATCGCGGGGTTTCCCTCACGGACCTGATCCAGGAGGGCAACGTCGGGCTGGTCACGGCGGCCCGGAAGTTCGATCCCGAGCAGGGCGTCAAGTTCATCAGCTACGCGGTGTGGTGGATTCGTCAGGCCATCCTGGCGTCCCTCGCCAACCAGGGCCGATCGGTGCGCGTTCCCCTGAATCGCGCCTCCGACCTCGCGCGCATCTTCCGCGAGAAGGAGCGGCTGCGGCAGGAGCGTGGACGTGAGCCCTCTCCAGAGGAGCTGTCCAAGGCCACCCGGCTTACGCCCGAGCTGATCGAGTCGCTCCAGACCCTGAACGCGGCGGAAATCCGCCTCGACGCCCCTATCGGCGACAGCGAGGACTCGCAACTCGTGGAGCGGTTCCTGACGGAGGAGGCAACCGAGCCGGAGCTGGGGGTGGAAGCGCGGCTGCTGGCCGAGTCGGTCAACGTGGCGCTCACCACGCTCGAGGCCCGCGACGCCAAGGTCCTGCGCCTCTATTTCGGGCTGCAGGGCGAGCGTGAGCACACGCTGGAGGAGATCGGCAACATGCTGGGGGTCACGCGCGAGCGCATCCGCCAGTTGCGCGACCGGGCGCTGCGCCGCCTGCGGGACGGCGAGAAGGGATCCGCGCTGGAATCCTTCGCCGCGTGACGTAGGGGTGCGGCGCCGCCTCGCACCCTTCTTCCCCCGCCGGGGGTCCCCATCCCCCGCGTCACCCGTCCGGGCTCACCGTATCGCCGGCCTGTGATCTCGGTCGGGCGGGTTCATGAAGTCGTCGGAGGCGTCTACCGCGTCCAGCTCGACGACGGCGGTTCGGTCGACTCCTCGCTCCGCGGACGCCTCAAGGCCAGGCCCTGGAAGGGAGGCCGCGTGGTCATCGGCGATCGCGTCAGGGTGGCGCTCGAGGGCGACGACGCCACCGTCGAGGAGGTGCTCCCGCGCACGACCGCCTTCCTGCGCCGGGGGGCGCACGGGCGGACGGCGAAGGTGATGGCGGCCAATCTCGAGCGGGTCGTCGTGGTGATGTCGGCACGCGACCCGGATCTCAGTCTGGGATATCTGGACCGCATCCTCGCCGTGTGCGCGGCCAACGCGCTTCCCTGCACGCTGGTGATCAACAAGCAGGACCTTCCGGGAGCGCCCGCGGCCTCGGAGCCGGTGCGCGACCTCTATCGCGGGATCGGCTACGAGGTCGTCCTTGCCAGCGCCGAATCGGGTCTCGGCCTCGAGCGGCTGCGCTCGGTCGCCGTGCGCGGCATCTGCGCTCTGATCGGCCCCTCCGGGGCGGGCAAGTCAAGCCTCCTGAACCGGCTGGACCCGTCCCTGGGCCTGCGCATCGGCGACCTCAGCCGCAAGACCGGCACGGGCCGCCACACCACGGTGACCAGCCGCCTGCTTCGGCTCTCCGACGGTACCCTGGTGGCGGACACCCCGGGTTTCGGAGACGTCGGCCTCTGGGGTGTTCCGGCGAGGCGACTTGACCGATGTTTCCCCGAGATCGAAACGCTCGCGGACGAATGCCGGTTCCGCGGATGCAGCCATGTGCATGAACCCGACTGCGCGGTTCACGAGAGTGTCCGTTCGGGCGAGGTCGCGAGGAGCCGCTACACGCACTACCAGGCGCTTCTGGAGGAGGCCGATTGAATGCGCCGGAGCACGGAGTGTTGGCAATCGCAGCCGGATCCGAGGCGCCGCGGACGGCGGCGATCGCCTCCGGGGTGGACGCGATGGTAGACGAGAGCCGGTTTCGGGACGTGATGAGCCGCCTTGTGACCGGAGTCGCGCTGGTCACCAGCCGGCTCGACGGTTCCGTGCACGGGCTGACGGTCAACGCAGTCAGCTCGGTCTCGCTGAACCCGCCTCTGGTGCTCGTGTGTCTCGACCGCAGCGGCAACTCGCACGATCCCGTCATCGCCTCGGGCGCGTTCGCGGTCAGCGTGCTGGCGAGCGACCAGGTGGAGATGGCGCATCGCTTCGCGCGCGGAACCCGCCGCGAGCGATTCGCCGGCGTCGAGTTTCGCGACGGCGCGTCCGGAAGCCCGGTCCTGCCGGACGCGCTCGCCTGGCTGGACTGCGCGATCCGGGCCGTGCATCCGGCGGGCGACCACTCCATCGTGGTGGGTGAAGTGCTGGGGTGCGGGGCCGGGGAAGGCGACCCGCTGGTGTTCTTCCGAAGCGAGTACGGGCGATGACGGGCACGGGTACGACGATCCGCCGGACGCATCTGGCGGCGTTTCTCATCGGCGGGGTCATGGGGGTCATGGGCGAGATGGCCGCCGGGCTGATCCTGTACGAGGGGTCCGGGCTGCTGCGGGCGACCACCGTCGTCCTCACCACCGAGGCCGCCGCCGCGGGGGCGGGGCTGCTCTTCGCCACCCGCGTGCCCACGAATGAAATCTCCCGACACCTGCGGCGGCACCTGCACCTCACGCTGGTGTCGCTGGGGCTGGCGGGCATCCTCACCTCGCTGTGGGGCTACTTCGGCGGCCTGTCGGAGGTGTGGAACGGAGGCGGACAGGCGACCGCGCTCGCGCTGCTGGCGGCACTCCCGCTGTACATGGCGGGATCGGTGCTCGGGCTGGTGTGCCGGGCGGGCAGCCGTGATGCGGAGGGGGGAACCGTGGCCGGGGGAGGGCCCGCGCTGCTGGGCGCCGCGACCGGATTCCTCATCTACGGGCTCTTCCTGGTTCCCCGTCTCGCACCCCCGGTACTGGTGCTGTTGTGCATGGCCGCGGTGTCGGGCGCCGCCCTGCTGGTCGGGTCCGCCGTGACGCGCGCCGCGGATCTGGCCCACCGGGAGAAAGAGGGAGTGGATCCTGACGCGGCGGGCGGGGAAGAAGATGCGGCGAGCGCGGCTATATTGGAGGATCGATCTCAACCACTCGAACCAGCGGGAAACCCGGAGTCATGACAGAGACAAGGGACGACAGACACGGAAGATACACCGGCAACACGCGTATGTCGGCCGTCGCCATTCTTGCGGCGATCGGTCTGGCGGCATGCGCCCCCCAGGGCGGCGGCGGGCGCCTGAACGTGCGCACGCTGGAGGTTCGCGCCACCAGCGCGGACAGCATGGTCTTCGAGGGCGCGGCCATCGACTCCACCTGGACCATCCCCGGGGAGGACGCCCGGCAACTGACCCGTTCGCTGGTGCTCGAGCCGGGCGACGGATCGGAGATCCCGAACCCGCTCGTGGACGTCGCCCTGCGCGCACTGGTCACGGGCTACCAGTTTCTCCCGCCGGGCGAACTTCCGGACGACACCGGGAGTACCGAGGAAACCGCCAACGGGCTCCTGGAGATATCCCTGCAGCAGGGAATCAATTTCCGGGCGATCGTGATCACCAACTACAACCGGGGCGAAGACCTCGCGTGGCGCGGCCAAGCCAGCTTCGGGGACCGCATGGTGTGGATCGACAGCCGGGTTCTGCCCGCGGACACCGTCCGGCTCGCTCTGGATGGAGACTACGAGGATATGCGCGATGGTGCGGGCGGGCAGCAGGCCGTCCTGCGCGCGCAGGGCACCCTCTCCGTAGCCACGGCCGGCGAATACACGGTCGAGCTGACGGAACGCGTCGAGGTCATGGAAGTGCCGGCCGAGGGCGTGGCGCGGATGATGGGCGGCGTGAGGGTGGAGTCGGAGCCGTAGGAGATCCAGGACTCCGTGGCCGAATCCGCGCGCGCACCGGGAGCGGCGAGGCGCCGGGCCGGCAGGTTGTAGGTGGTGATAATCACGGCAGGAAATCACGTAAGTTCAACTCGGACTGCACGATCTGCCTTTCTTGCCGTTGGACTGGATATTGCTGGATCGTGCCCCGAAAGCGGGAAAACCGGGTTGGATGGCGGGAAAGAAACGCCTCTCGTCCACATGGTCACTCGCAGACCACTATGCCAGCCAAACGCCGCTCCGCAGCCCTGCACGGCCGGGGGGCCAAGATGCCACCCTTCGGCAATGGTCAATCCCCACTGGCCCTCAGTGCCGGGCATGCAATGTGGGCTCCAGAGCCAGCTTGCGGGTGATGTCGGCCACGATCTCGGGATCGGTGCCGAGCACCTCGCGGCAGAGGCGCTCGTTGATCTCGCGCCGGACGGGATCGTCGGCTAGCGCGCTGAAGCCCTGAAGCTCGCAGTGCTTGAGGTCGGCGTAGACAGCGGTGGCGGCAGACAACTGATCGGAGGACAGGCGGTCCACGTCGAGCACCGGCATGGTGCGGGCGAGTTCGTGGGGCACGCGTGAGCGGCCCAAGTAGGGCCGGTTACCATGCATGACCCGGAGAAGCAGCCCGAACGTTGAGTTTAGCCACAGACACAGGGCTTCGTTCTTGCCGGTTCCGGGAGTCCGGGGGATTACCGAAATCCACGAACTGACCCCGAGCATCGGGGTGTCGGTCAATACCGCTGCCACTCGCTGGGGCGCCATGCCGAGGTCTGCCGCCAAGTGCAGGCAGCCACTCCTCGCAAGCATGCGGTCTTGGTCGGATCGGCTTCGGTCTGCCCGGCGTTCCAAGAGCGCGTCGGCTGATGCGGCCAAGCAGGTATTCCTTACGGCCTTGTGATGCCACAGCGCTGGCACACCTACGCGGAGCTTCCATTCCGCTGCTCCGGCCGTCTGCGGTTTTTCCCGAACAGTGAACAATCCGTACTTGGGATTCTTGACCTGCATGTGGTAGGGCCCCAAGTCCGCAAACGCCCCGAGAGCTTGGATCGGGACCGAACCGAGCCCGCGATGCTTGCCCGATGCGATGCGCCCCGCGACCAATGCAAGCCCCGGCTGAACGAACGTCGAGAGCGACCACGGACCGCCGTTCAACGGCAGGTCCACTTGCGAAACCGAGACGGCATTCCCCCACACCGTTTCCCCTATGTCGATCGCTGCCGGCTCAAGGGGCGCGAGGCCATCGCGCAGAGCCAGAAGCTTCCGGGTCAGCCCCAGCGCCTCGATTGGCTCGTCCGGATTCCGCAATAGATTCACGAAGCACGCCCTGCTGCTCTTGCGGTCAGGATGCTGCCGCCGGGTCGCAACGATCAGCACTTCGGCGATGCGCGTGGACTCGGAGAATGACACCAGCCGCCGCCCGGGCAGCCCCTTCTTCGCGCTCCGGTTCCGCAGGTCGTGACTCACGACCACCCATTCCACCGCGTACTTCGACAGCAGAAGACTCCGGATCGGTGCCCAGCGGCTACCGGTAAGCATCGTCGCTGGCAACACGAACGCCAAGCGTCCCCCGATGTCCAGCGCCTCGTCGGCGAGCACCACGAAGGCCGAGCCCAGCCCCGCATAGAGACTCGCCGCGGTGCCGTTCAGCGCCTTCCGCAGGGCCTTCTTCATCTTCTCCGCATCCCGTTTGTCCAAGAGCGATCCGAAGATCGGATTCCACACCGTGTTCTTCTCGTCTCCGGGTCCGCCCGCGCGGGTGTACGGCGGATTGGCGATCACGAGGTGACAATTAGATGGCATGCCTACGCGGCTGTCCTCCACCTCGCCGGTGCCGGTCACGCGGCGGATCGACGGCTTCTCGTCGTCGAAGAGGCCGAGCCGAGCCGCGTTTCCCTGGCTGGGCGACGTGGCGAGGAAGTCCAGGCTTCCAAGGCGTGCGACGCCGTCGGCCATGTCGTGCCGCACGCGCCAGAGGTTCATGTCCTTGACGACCTGACGCGCCTCGGCCATGCAGAGCGTCGAGGCGGCCAAGTGGATTGCGGCGGGGACCACATCGAAGCCGTAGAGCGCCTCTTCGAGAATCGTCCGCACGATGGTCGGGGCCTGTTCGGCGGGTGCTCCGGCACGGCGGGCACGCTTGAGAACTTCCTGCGCGGCGGCCATGAGCAGGGTGCCGCTGCCGCAGGCTGGATCCACGATCCGAAGCCCGGCGACGGACTCCGCCGAAGCGAAATCTATCTCGGACCAGCGCGGGCCGCGCTCGTCGAAAGCGAGGCCCGCAAGCATGATCGCTGCCGGGATCGTCGTGTAGTTGGTCGCAAGAAACTTGCGCGAGTCCAGCAACCGGTGAAACACCCGTCCGGCGACATCGTGGCGGCGGATCATCCCCGATTCGACGATCTCGCGGGCGGTGCGGATCAGCACGGCCAAGGCCAAACGGGACGCCTGCGAACCCGGCGTTGCCCGTAGAGTCTCACGGGCGACATGGAAGATGGGCCACCAGTTGATGGCCAAGATCTCTTCCCACTGCCTCTGAAGGTCCGCGGTGGACCCGGCCGGGTCGGGACGGCTTATCGTCTTCCGCCGGTGCTCGGGGGGCAGGAGTGACATGTCCAGATGCCTCGCCAACAGCTCTTGGAAGACCAGCGCGTTTAGCCATATGAGCGCCTTGGTGCCGGGAGATTCCGGCGCGCGGCCCCGGTTCCGGTCCAGTCGGGCCAGCACCTCGGCGACCTGGTCGATTGCGGTCGCGGCTTTCTGAACGATCTCCTCGATGCGAGCCCCGTTGTCGCTCTGCACCCAGTAGTTACGCAGTTGCTCCGCCAAGAGCGCCACCGTGCCGACCGTGTCCGCACCCCACTCATCTCCGTAGTAGCGATAGGAGAGTCTCAGGTCCTTGGCGGCCGCCAAGTTGGCATCGGTTTCGCTCTCAGGCATGTCGGCCAGCCGCTCGGGGTATCCCAC
>JAJEBS010000097.1 GCA_022822425.1 Gemmatimonadota bacterium
TGGGAAAGGATGTGCGACAGCACCGGATCGTCGAGCATGAGCCGGTCGACATCGATCGCCGCGAAGCGGAGATTCTTGCGGAACACGCGCATGCTCAGCGAGTTGTCGGTATAGATGTCGACCTTCCCGATCTCGCAGTGCCACCCGGAAGGACGCAGGGCCTTGAGGCAGAGCGCGATGTGGTGGCCGGCGAGGGAGTTCAGCACGACGTCGACACCCTCGCCGCCCGTTGCCTCCATCAGGTCGTCATACCACTTGTGGCTGTGGGAGTCGAAAGCACCGCGCGCACCCATCTCCAACAGCTGATTCCGCTTGCTCGCGTTACCCGCGGTGGTGTAGATCTCGGCGCCCACATGCTTCGCCAGGGCGATGGCGGCCTGTCCCACGCCGCCCATCGCCGAGTGGATAAGGACCCGCTGCCCCTCCCTCAGGCGGGCCAGATGAATCAGCGAGTAGTAGGCGGTCACGTAGACGGACAACGTGGACGCGGCTGCCTCCATGCTGATCCGGGAGGGCTTCAGGAAGGCGAGGTGCTCGTTGACCACCACGCGGTTGCCAATGCAGCCGCCCACGGTGACCGCCACCTCGTCGCCGACCTGCAGGCGTTTCACGCCATCCCCGACGCGCCGGACGACACCGCTGCCTTCGATGCCTACCTCCCGCCCGAGCGCCGAGCGCTCGAAGGCCATCGCCGGCAGAAGTCCAAGGGTGACCATGATGTCGCGGAAGTTCAGTGCCGCCGCGGCGACCTCGATTTCCACATCGTCCGGGCCCAGCGGGGGCAGCGCGCAGGTTGTCATCTGCAGTCCGCTGACCTGCCCCGGGTTGTCCAGCCGGAGTCGATAGGGCGGGTCGTCTCCCGCGGATACAAGTGGAGAGCGCTGTCGCAGGCTGATCACCCGCGGAGCCCAGATGCGCCGCTCGCGCACCGCCAGTTCGCGTTCCCGCATGTTGAGCCGGTCGAGAAGAGCCAAAATGTCCAGATCGCCCTGCGCACCCAGATCGACCAACTGGAAATCGATCCGGGTGTCCTCGGCGAGCAGTTCCAGGGCGATACTGCGAACGGCTCCCCATAGCGCGCTTCCGCGTGGATCGTCCACATCGCAAACTGCCCCGTGCGTCACCACGGTGATGCGGCAATCCCGGGTCGCGTTCTCCAGGCGGAATGGGGCGAGGGCCTGAAGAAGCGATACGAGCTGCCACACCGCCCGTTCGCCGGTGGGATCCGTGGGATCCGGGCCGATGAAGAGGTCGATCGCCCCCAGGTCGGCCGCCCAGGGCCATTCGTCCAGCGACGCGAAGTCGCCGCTTTCGTAGCTCTCCCAGGGGACCCGGTGCACCTGGGGCGAGTCGAGCAGAGACACCCAGTCCGAAGCCCGGCTCTCCGGCTCTCCGATCACCCAGCGCGGGCGCGCAGCGTCGGCAGCGTCGGCGGCGTGGAGCGGCTCGGCGTAGCTCTGCGGCGCCTGGAGCAGCGTCGTCCGATCCCCGGCATGAACGCAGGTCCAGCCCTCGGCCGGCTCAACGGAATCGCCGCTGCCGTGGCAGACCAGCGCGAGCCCTCCGGCGACGAGCAGCCGATGCAGGAGTGCCCACTGGTCCGGCCCATAGGCCGCCGCTTCGGAATGCAGGAAGAGGATTTCTGCCGCGGCCGGCCGCAGCAGACCGGAAGTCATGTCCGGATCCTGTGCCTGCTCCGACATCGGATCGAGCTGGGCAAAGCGAAGCGCTGCCTCTCGATGGTTGAATGCCTCGTAGTGGGCCCGCGTGCAGTCCTCGTCCTTGCCGAGGATCCATAGCTCGGACTGGGCGTCCGGGCCCGACAGATACTTGACACATTTGTCCAGTATTGTCTGGTCGGGTTTCCGTTCACCGGCGACCTCCACGACGTGGCACGCGTATCGATGACCGATCCCGCCCTGCTCCAGCACCGCGATCAGGGCGGCGGGGTCCACCTCTCCGTCCCGGATCGCATCGCCGACATCCGGTGCCGGGGGCACGAACCCGGGCTGCCATTCGATCAGATGCTTGCTGTCCGGGACGTCGCTCCACCTGGGGTTGCTGTTGAACGAGTGATACTCGCCGATGTGGGCGATCAGGTGTCCCGTGGCGCGATCGTAGAAGCTGAGCCGGCCGATGTACAGTTCACCGAGTGGCTTCGTGTACTGTCCGCGTTCATCCACATCGTACCATTCGCCCGTGTCCACCAGATGGCAGGCGATCCGTGGTCCGGTAGGGGGACGCAGGAAGGTCACGTCGCAGGCTCGCTGCGGCATCGAGAAGAAGTCGGGCAGGCGCATCAGATAGCGCAGGAAGATCTGGAGTCCGCCGTCCGTCAACGGCGGATACATCACATACCCCTCTTCCTGTGCGGTGACCCATAGCCGTTCGTCGACCTCGATGTCCAGCAGCATGTCTGTCGAGCTGCGATCCATGTCGATCTGCCTGACGCTGCGGAACTCGGGACCGAACTCGAAGTCGTCCCCCACCACCGCTTCGATCTGTTCGTAGAACTCGTCCCCGGTGCCCAGGGGCTCGGGATCGAAATCCGAGGCCAACACTTCTTCCAGGGTCGCGAAGGCATCTACCGCGTAGTCGGGATCCACCCGGCGGACCCGGCCCCGGCAGTGCAGTGTACCGGCATCGTCGTCCTCGAAAGACCGGGACGAGATGGTGAAGGTGAACTGGCCCGCCGCGTTGGGAACCGGGAACAGCGCTGTCTGCAGCCTCACGGGCGTCTTGCCGACGGGCGTATGCTGCAGGAATTCGATCTCCTCGATGTTGACGGGATCCCCCGAGAACGCCTCCAGGAGCAACTCCATGTAACCGGCGGCCGGGATGATCGGTGCCCGATGCACCCGGTGGTCGGTGAGCCACGGGAAGTCCCGCGCCGAGAGCCGCGCCTCGTAGAGGATGTGATCGCAGGGGACCCGGTGGCCAACCATCGGACCGTGCGAATACTCGCC
>JAJEBS010000058.1 GCA_022822425.1 Gemmatimonadota bacterium
GCCCGTCGCCGGTGGCGACCGTCAGGCTTGGAATGCTGCCGGAGAGCATACTCTCCATGTTGGGCTGCGGAGCGATGCGCTGAACATCGGCGGCATCGACCCTGCCGACGGTGTTGCCCAGCGCGCGAACCTGCTGGGCCCCCGCCGTACCGGTCACGACCACCTCGTCCAGTTCGATGGCCCGCTCCGAAAGCTGGAAGTCGAGGATGTTCACTTCATCGTCGACCACCGTCACCGTCTGGGAGGCGGACCCGAAGCCGATGATCTCCGCCATGATAGTCTGCGGGCCGGCAGGCACATTGATAAGCAGGTACCTGCCCTGGGCGTTGGTGAGCGCGCCGATGCCGGTGTCCGGGATGTAGACCTGGACGCCGACCAGCGGAGTCTGGTCGCGCGCCGCGGTTACGGACCCGGTTACGCTGCCGACCATGGAGCGCGACACGGTGGTGAGACGGAGTGCCCGAACGGGCAACGGCGCCGCGGCCGCTTCGGCTTCCGGCACCGGAAGGCCCCCGTCGGACGGCGCGAGCGGAAGATTCTGGGCTTCCACACCTGAGGTACACACGAGTGCCCCCAGTACGCCGGTGAGGGAGAATAGAATGGCGTCTGCTTTCATGCGGACCTCCATGGTTGAGGGTGGAAACCGATGTACCGCGGTTCACGCCTCGCGCGGGCGCGCGAACGGCAGGTACATCGCGACGACGAGAATCACGAGTCTTCGAGGACCGGCAGATACCGGAGCCAGGCCGGAGAGACGTCCATCACCGACGCCGATTGGGCCTGGCGACCACGTAGAGTGAACGGGCGCCTGCCCGGAAAGGTGGAGAGGGCGAGCGGCGAAGCTGGCCATGGTCGGGGGGTTGGCGCTGCCGGGCAGCACAAACGGGACTGCGGGGGTGCCGGCCGGGAACGATATCCAACATGTGCCTCCTCATGCGCGGGCTTCCCGAGGAAGGAAGGGAAGCCCGGGCGGCACAGGTCAGATTAGCGTTGCGGTTCAGGCAGGGAAAGAGCAGGCCTGGCCCGACTCCGTGGCGCGTGGGCCCGAGGCGGCTGAATCATCGGGCCTGCCGGGTCTGACCACCGCGCGCGGAATCGACCTCAGGCCCTGCGCGGCCGTGCGAAGGGAAGGTACATGCCGGCAACGATGGCCAGAAGGAGTCCCTCAAGCACCAGCAGGTACCAGGGCCATTCCGGGAAGACGTCCATGAGCGACGCGGACTCCGGTTTTTCCACGATATACAGGTAGTTCGTGCCGGCGAGCAGGTTGAAGACGAAGATGACCGCCGCGTAGACATGGACGAGCGCGAAGGTCCGCCAGGTCGAGCGAAGGCTAGGCGTGTACTTCTCCACCAGGATCACCCACAGCCCCGCGACCACCAGCGTGGTATGGGACAACATCGTCGACATGAAGCGCACGTGGGGCAGCCCATTGGGACTGTCCGGCTGCAGGACCCCCTGAATCGCTCCGGCGATCCCCAGATAGTACATGAGCGGACGGGTCCACGGCCGGTCCGTCCAAAGCCCGTAGATGCTCACCCACACCATGGCTCCGCACATGTGCAGGGGAAGGCGCTCCGCCAGGACCCACTCCCCGTGGAACGCGTACCAGAAGTGTCCTTCCACGAAGGTGATCAGGAGCACGGCGCCCATTCCCCTCTTGATCCGGCGGCGGGTTTCCTCGGTTCCCGCACGTCCCAGGCGTATGGTCACGTAGCCCGCAACGGCGAGAACTACCAGCGAGAGCCGATGTGCGCCGTCAAAGATCACGAACGGGTTGACGGGGTCGCCGGAGGAAAAGAAGAGGTCCAACGCGCGTGCCTCCCCGCAGTTCGTGCTCCCATGGAGCCCGGAAGCCGGATCGGAAGGCTCAGATTAGCCGCCGGCACCGGGCCGGAAAAGGACTTGGGGCCCGCTTCCCCCTCCGGTGGGCCGAGGCGACGCGGCGGTGCTCCCCGGTCCACTCTTCTTGTTGCCCCGGCTGCCCCTCCTTATGGTGACTTCCCCGGTCGCCTCATCCCTGCAAGTGGAGTCGTCAAGATGCCGCACCGCCTGATCACGTCCCTCGCCGTCCTCACGATGGTTGCCGCCGGCTGTGCTCCAGCCGACGACGCGCCCCCACCCGCGGCCGATGATTCGCAGTCGCAGCTCCTTGCCCGCGCCGCCGCCCTCGAGCTGCCCGGCGAGTACCAGTTGCCGCCGGGAGATCCGGTGGTGCATTCGACGGCGGGCTTCGCGAAGATCCTGTGCTCCAACGTCTTCCTCTCGGGGCTGGATCCCGACTTTGCCGCGGAGCACACCGGCTTCTTCAGCGCGCCCCGCGAGTACCGCGGCGCGGTAACCGACCGGGTGGTCGACTACGAGAACCAGCGCGTGCACCTCACCCTCGCGGACGGCACGGTGCGGTCGGCCAAGCTGCACGGCGACCAGGGGTGTCTGGCGCTCCCCATCGGCGAGGATGAGCCGTACTACGAGACGGTCGAGGTGGTATCCACCCTCCCCGACGCCGAGACCACGCCCTGGCCGCTGGGCGACCTGCTCCCGGACGAGCCCTTCCCGGCCGACGTGGACATGGGCAGAGTTGCGCAGGCGGTGGAGGCGGCCTTTGCGCCTCCCGAAGCGCTCACCGCCGCCTTCGTGGTCACGCACAGGGGTCGCCTGCTCGCGGAGCGCTACCGCGAGGGCATCGACCACACCACGCCGCTGGAAAGCTGGTCCATGAACAAGAGCCTCACCGGCACGCTCATGGGCATCCTCATCCAGAAGGGGGTCTACGACCTGTGGCAGCCGGCGCCCGTTCCCGAGTGGCAGTCGGAGGGCGATCCGCGCCAGGCGATCCGTATCGGCGACATCATGCGCATGTCATCCGGCCTGCGTTGCCGGAACCTGGGCGACCCGGGCGACGACCCGAGCATCGGATACCCCGACCATCTGTACCTCTATACGGGCACCGTCAACTCGTTTGAGTGGGCGGCCGGCAAGGACCAGCAGTGGGAGCCCGACACGGTGGGACGGTATCGGAACTGCGACCCCGTGCTCACCAACTACCTGGTCCGCCTGGGGGTCGAGGGGGAACTGGGCGAGAACTACCACCAGTTCCCGCAGCGGCATCTGTTCGACAAGCTGGGCATCCGCAACTTCTACACGATGACCGATCCCTACGGCAACTTCCTGCTCCAGGGATACGGCTTTGGCAGCGGCCGCGACTGGGCCCGCCTCGGCAACCTTTACCTGACGGACGGCGTCGTGAACGGCGAGCGCATTCTCCCCGAGGGATACGTCGAGTACGCGTCCACGCTCGCGCCCGCCTGGGAGGCCGACGGGCGACATGTCTACGGGGGCGCGTTCTTCTGGGTGAATGCCAACGGCGGCTACCCGGTTCCGCGCAGCGCATTCCGCATGGCGGGCGCGGGCGGGCAGAGCACGATCATCATCCCTACGCACGACATGGTAGTGGTGCGCATCGGGCACTACAGCGGCGGCGGACCAGGGGGCCGGGCGCTCGACGAGGCGCTACGCCTGCTGATGGAGGCGGTGCCGGCGAACTGAGGCGGGGTCATTTGCGGGGCGAAGGCGCACCCCCACCCGGTCCGGGGCGGCTGCGCTCGCCGGTTGGCAACGGCCAGCACGACCGCCGCCACCGGCGGCTGTGCCGCCCCAGCACCGGGTGTCCTCCTATCTGGTCCAGCAGTAGATGAGCCAGTGCAGCGGCCAGCACCAGGTCCAATTGCCGTTGGCGTCACGGTCCGGACGCCCATCGACGATCTCCTCTTCGACAGGTGGGGCGTGATAAAGGGGCTGTGCGACCGCCGGTCCGGTCTGCAGGGCCAGGGCAGCCGCGAGGGACAGGGCGGCCAGCGTGCGACGGCTCGCGGTCGTGCGTCGAGGGGTCATGTTCATAGTCTCCGTGTTGGCGGTAGGATCTCCGGGGGTCAAGTCCGCGGCCCGAAGCCACCGACCGCCCCGCTCTTCATTGGCTTGAGACCATTCAGGGACCATTCCGAAGCCGTTCACACGGGCGAGTCCATGGGTGGATGGGACGACTGGGCCGCGGAATCGATCCCTGCGGATCCAGACAGGCGTACTGCGTCCGGCCCGTCACCCCGACCCCCTGGGAATCGTCTCTCGCCTTCAGGGACGCGATAGGGTATTCTGGAGCGGTTCGGGCAGAGGACGGGACGATGGTGCGAGCAGGACCCGGGACGAGGATAAGCCCTTGAACCGACGATACATCCGGGGACCACAGAGAAACCGACAGGAGCGATACGGATGAGCGGAAGACTCGAGGCGATCTGGCTGAAGCGGCAGCGTGGGGGCGAGATGAGCGCCGTCTCCGAGGCCACCGCGGAAGCGGGAGGCGGACTTGCCGGCGACGCGAACTACGGGCGCACCCGGCGCCAGGTCACGTTGATCGAGAAGGAAGTCTTCGACACGCTCAACGACGAACTCGGCACGGCTGTCGATCCAGCTCTACGGCGCGCGAACCTGATGGTGAGCGGGGTGAGCCTGGCCGACACCCGCGACCGCAGGATGCGAATCGGCGACTGCGTGCTTCAGGTCCGCGGCGAGACCCGGCCCTGCACGATCATGGAGGAACAGCTCACCGGCCTGCGCGACGCCCTTGACCCCGACTGGCGGGGCGGCGTCTTCTGCACGGTGCTCAGCGACGCCCGCATCCAGGTTGGTGACGTGGTAAGTTGGGAGGACTAGTCGGGGCCTACCTCCGATTCCCTCCCGGAGGAGGCGGTGGCGGCACCACGGTCTCCGTCGTCTGCGGAATCCCCTTCTCCTTCCACGGGTCGAAGACTCCCAGACCCTCGCAGAAGTCGCCGGTGTCGAGGAAGTGGGTGTGCTCGCACTCGCGGCTGGAGCCCAGGCTGACCAGCAGTTCCTCCGTTTCGGGGTAGGCGACTCGCACGAAGAAGCCCGAACGGCCCCCGCGCGCCATGTCGGCTGCGGACTGACCCAGCCGGGTAATGGCGGTCACGTCCGCGCCCTGCTCGACGAGGTACATGATGAGTTCGTTGTCGCCCCGGGCCGCGGCGTAATGGATCGGCCGGTACAGCCACGAGTCGGCCAGGTTTACATCCGCCCCGTGCTCGTCGACCAGGTACTTGACGGCATTGAGGAAGTTGTCTGGAACGGCGCGCACGCTGAATGCGCCGAGCCCCTGCCAGCCGCCGCCGGCTGCCGCGTGAACGGGATAGGCGTTGTAGGACCCCTCGGGAATCCACGGCAGCCCTGAATCCTCCTGCTGGCGCCCGTCCTGCTGGCGGCGCTCCCGCATGCCCACCGCGGGCCAGCGGGTGGGGATGTTCGGGTCGGCGCCGTGGGCGGCGAGCATCTTCATCGCTTCGATGTCCTGCGCGAAGGCGGCCCGGTAGAACGGCGTGGCGCCCTCCAGATTGATGCCCATCTTGGTGAGCCCGAACTCCCAGTACCACAGGTGGGTGTTGAGCTGGACGTTGGGGTCCGCGCCCGCGTCCAGAAGCGCCTGCAGCAGCTCCAGGTATTCGGTCTGCTCGTTGTCGTGCGCGCGGGGCTGCGGATAGTTGGACTTGGGCGCCCAGTGGGTCTGCAGCACCGCGAACAGCGGGGAGATTCCGTCGGTGTCGGCGGCGCGATCGGGATCGGCGCCGCGCTCGACCAGCTCCATCGCCACGTCGAACTGGCCGTTCAGGGTCGCCATGAGCAGCGGGCTGGTGCCGTCGCCGCTGACCTGGTCGATGTCGGCCCCGCCCTCCAGCAGGACGAGCACGGCTTCGACATGTCCCTCGCGCGCGGCGTGCAGCAGCGCGGTCATGCCGCCGGTCATGCCCACCAGCGTCTCCCGGTAGGGGGGACGCGCGAGCGCCGGGCCGCCGGGATAGTCGGGCCGGTACTGGATGAGGTCGTCGGGGTCGAAGTCCCGCTGCGAGTGATCGCCGCGCAGGAACTCCCGCTGGGCGGCGATCGCCTCCTGCACTTCCGCCGGGGTCAACTCCGGCTCCGTGCCCGGCTCGGCCTCGAAGCGCCGGGCCTCGATGCGGTCGCGCAGGAGCCGGCTGGCCTCGCGGTCGACGGCCACGTTGCGCAGCACGTCGGCGATCCTCGTGGCCAGGTTCGGATCCGCCCCGTGCTCCAGGAGCACCTGAATGGACGGCGTACGGCTGTAGGCGGCCGCGAACATCAGCGGGGTCTGGCCGACGGAGCCCTCGCGCGCGTTGACGTCGGCCCCGTGGTCGAGCAGCGCGGCCACCGCGTCCTCGCCGGCCACCACGCGTGCGGCCAGGTGGAGCGGGGTCGCCCCGCTGTTGGTGGTCGCCAGCGTCGCATCGGCACCCTTCGCGAGTAGCGCGCGCACCACTCCGCCGTGCCCGCCCTGGCTGGCCAGGTGGAGCGGCGTGTACGCCCCGATGCGGGTGGTCGCGCCGACCTCGGCGCCGGCGGCAAGCAGCAGATCCACCACCTTGGCATGGCCTTCCAGAGCCGCCATGTGCAGCGCGGTGGTGCCGTCGCCCTGCGCCCGGTTCGGATCGGCGCCTCCGGCGAGCAGCGCCTGAACCGCCTCCGCGTCACCCTGCCTCGCGGCCCCGATCAGCTCCGCATCCTGGGCCTCAGCCGAGCTGGCGAGCGACGCCAGCAGCAGGGTCGCACCCAGCAGGCCCACGCGGCGGCGCGCCGCTGAACTCGCCGCCCTCACGATCCCGCCTCCCGCAGCGCGTCGGCGATGCCGCCTCTCGGGAACGTCAGCGGGAACGGGCTCACGCTGTCGCCGAACGAAGCCATGTCGTCGTGTCCGATGCTCTGCATCAGGCTCACGAAGACGTCCGCCATGGGCGTCCCCTGGGGAGCGCGCAGGTGCATGTTGCCCTCCAGCGCGCCGTTGGCGCGCCCCATCAGGATGAGCGGGCAGCGGCGATGGTTGTGCAGGTTCGGGTCGCCCATGGACGATCCCCAGACGATCGCGGTCTTGTCCAGCAGGGAAGCGTCGCCTTCCATCGTGTTCTTCATCTTCTCGAGGAAGTACCCCATCAGGCTCAGCCTGTGCGTGTTGATGAGGTTGAAGTCCATGATGTCGGCGGGCACGTTGCCGTGGTGCGAAGCCCCGTGGAACGACTTGTTGGTGCCGCTGACCGGGAAGGTGCGGTTGGACTGGTCGAAGCCGATCTTGAAGGTGATGACCCGGGTCATGTCCGTCTGTAGCGCGAGCAGCTGGAGGTCGAACATGATCTCCATGTGCTCTTCCCAGGAGTCCGGGACCCCGGAGGGAGCTTCGGGCATCGCCCGTTCCTCGCCGCTGGTGTTGCGCTCCTCGACCAGCGCGATGCGGCGCTCCAGCTCGCGGATGTGGGTCAGGTATTCGTCCATGGCGCGGCGGTCGACTGCCCCCAGCTCCCTCTTCAGGCGCGCCACCTCGGTGGCGATCCAGTCGATGACGCTGCGGTCGGTACGGCGGCGAGCGGCGCGGTCGGCGGCGGAGTCACCCGCGCCGAAGAGCTGCTCGAAGACCGCGCGCGGCTCGCGAATGGCCGGCAGCGGCTGGGTCGGGGAGGCCCACGCCACCGAGGTCGTGTAGGCGCAGTGGTAGTTGTAGGCGCATCCGCCGCCGCGGTCGATCGACTCGGTGGTGAGTTCGAGCGAGGGCAGTGCGGTGTCCTGACCGAAGCGGCGCGCGTGCAGCTGGTCCAGCGAAGTCCCCAGATAGACATCCGATCCCTGGGTCTGCTTGGGATGGGCCTGGGTCAGAAAGACGGCCGTGGTGCGGTCGTGGTCGCCGCCGATCTCTTCCGCCCGATAGGCCTCCGCCATGCGCGAGTCGGTGTTGCTGATCACCGTCAGGTACTCGCGGAAGGACTCCAGCGGCTTGAGCTGGCTGGTGGCCGTAAACTCGAAGTCGCGGCCCACCCTCTCGGGCGCGAACAGGAATTGCTGGTCGCCCCAGTCGCTCCCGCCCGCGCACCCCATCGACTCCTCGATGCCCACGAAGCGCGTGAACTCGGTGGCCGCGCGGTCGCGCCAGAGCTTCCCTGCGGGGACCATGGAGTCCAGCAGGGGGAGCGCAACCGTCGTGCCCATCCCGCGAAGGAAGGTACGGCGAGAAAGGTGCTTTCCGGTGATGAAGTTCATGGTGGCGTTACTCTCCCTGGTTGGCTTCCGTGTCTGCGGTCGCCTCGGTTCGTCTCATCCGGAAGGAATCGCTCTTCACGACCCCCAGAACGAAGGCGGACATGCTGTATCCTTCGGCCTCCGCGGCGCTCGCGATGGCTCGAATGGTCGGTTGATCGAAGTACTCGACGGGACGGCCGATCGCGTACGCGAGCAGATGTGCCGTGAAATTGCGCGCGAGCGGGATCGGACGCTTGAGGATGACCTGGGTCAGTTCCGCCGGCGTGGTGATGGGGGTTCCGTCGTAGAAGTCGCCGCGCGTGTCCAGCGCCACCATGTTCTCGCGGATGCGCCAACGCCCGGTCACGTCGTAGTTGTCGAGCGCGAGGCCGATGGGATCCATGAAGCGATGGCAGGCGTTGCAGGTCGGATTGGCGCGGTGCCGCTCCATCCGCTCGCGCGTCGTGAGGCGGCGTCCGTCCGCCGTTCCCTCGGTCTGGTCGAAGGCGGGAACGTTGGGCGGAGGATGCGGCGGAGGCGTACCCATCAGCACCTCCATGACCCACTTCCCGCGCAACACCGGAGAGGTGCGCGCCGACATCGAGGTCAGCAGGAGCACGCTTCCGTGGCCGAGGATGCCGCGGCGCTTGTCGTCGGGATACGTGACCCGGCGGAAGTCGCCGCCGGTGACGCCCTCGATGCCGTAGTGCCGGGCCACGCGCTCGTTGAGGAACGTGTAGTCGGCGCTGAAGAACTCAAGGAGGCTGCGGTCCTGCTGCACGAGATGGTTGAAGAAGAGCTCGGTCTCCTGCACCAGGTTGTCGCTCAACTGGCCTGTGAAGTCGGGATACAGATACGGTTCCGGGTTGTTCTTGGCGGCGTCCTGAAGGCGCAGCCACTGATGGGCGAAGCGGCTGCCCAGCGCCTCGGAGCGCGGATCGGCGAGCATGCGCCGAACCTGAGCTTCGAGCACGGAGTCGTCGGATAGCCGTCCGCCGGCGGCGACATCGAGCAACTCCTCGTCGGGCGCGGAAGCCCAGAGGAGGAACGACAGTCGGGAAGCCAGATCCAGGTCGTTCAGGTAGTAGTTTTCGCCTTCACCCCGATCGGACGGCTCCCGCTCCAGCCGGAACACGAACGAGGGGCTGGCGAGCAGCGCCTGGAGCGCGGTGCGCACGCCGATCTCGAATCCGCCCGCAGCGGAACCCTGGTCGTAGAAGGCCATCAGCCCCTGTATGTCCTCGTCGTTGACGGGACGGCGGTAGGCCTGTTCCGCGAGCTGCGCCACGATCGACTCGGCGCAGGGCCTCTCCTCCGATTCGGACGCGGGCCGGCAGCTGAAGATCCTGTTCCGGGTCGGCGTGTCGGAAACGCCGGACACGGCCGTGGGCCCCGTGATCATCAGGTTCGAGAGGTGGGGAAGCGCGGTGATGCCGTAGTTGGCCCACTGCTGCGCGTCCTCGCCTCCCACGAACGACCAGTCGAAGGGGCTGAAGCGGTCGTCGTAGGGACCGTCCATGCGCCGCACGAAGGCCGCCGCCACCTGGCGCTGGCCGGCGCGCACGAAAACGGGATCGGTCTCGAGGGGCACGCCGCGTTCGCCGTTGTGCGGGATCGGGATGACCGCCACGCCCTCGCCGTCGATGGAGATGTCGAGGTCCTCGAAGCCGGTGCCCTGTCCGAACAGGGTCTCCACCGTGAGGACGTACTCGCC
>JAJEBS010000140.1 GCA_022822425.1 Gemmatimonadota bacterium
CGGCAGCGAGAACATCCGCAGGCTGCTCAACGTGCGCTATCTGCTGTGGCCCGATCTGCAGATGGGGAGTTCGCCGCAGGGGAACGTCTTCAGTCGGACGCAACTGCCCGATGGCCGCGCCTACGAGACGGTCTTCGTGGAGGCCGGACTTCCGCGCGCGCGCCTGGTCGGGAGCGCCGTCGTCAGGTCCGACGACGAGGCGATGCGGTACATGCTCTCGCCCGAATTCGATCCGGCAGCGGAGGTGGTCCTGGCCGAACCTCCGCCGGTCGACCTGCCGGGAGCGCCGGTTGCGGGAGAGGTCGACTGGCTGGAGCGCGGCCCCGACCGCATGAGGCTCGCCGTACGCTCCTCCGCGCCGGCGCTGCTCGCCATCGCGGACAACTGGTACCCCGCGTGGCACGCCCGCGTGAACGGCCGCGACGCCCCCGTGCTGCGCGCCTATCACACTCTGCGCGCCGTTCCCGTGCCGGCGGGGGAGTCGGAGGTCGAGTTGTGGTACCGGTCCGCCGTGGTGGCGCGCAGCTTCTGGCTCGGCTTCATCGTCCTGACCGTGCTGCTCGCGGCCAACGCGGTGCGGATCTGGTTGGCCCGCCGCGCGACCGGGAGTGCGAAGCCCTGAGGAAGTGGCTTTCCCTGGCGGCGCGCGTCGCCCTCACGGTCATCGTCACCTGGTTCATCCTCGATCGGGTGGGGCTGACCGTGGCCGAACTGCGGGAGTGGCAGGACGTGCTCGCCCGGCCGCGCCTGCTCCCGCTCGTCGGCGCGACGTTGGTCCTGCTCGCCGCCTACGCCCTCAGCGGCCTGATCTGGGGCGGGGTAGTGACGGGATCAGGCGGGCCTCGGCTGCCCGCGGGCGACGCCGTGGGCATCTTCATGATCGCCAACATGGGCCGTTACGTGCCCGGAAAGGTCTGGTCGATCGCCGGGATGGCCGCGCTGGCGAAGGGGAAGGGGGTTCCCGTGGCAGTCTCGGCCACCTCTGCCGTCATCATGCAGGGTGTGGGGCTGCTGGCCGCCGGCGCAATCGGGCTGGGTGCACTCGCCGGAGGACCCGCGCCGCTCCCGCGCTGGGGACTGGTCGGCGCCGGGGTGGCGGCCAGCCTGCTGCTGCTCGTGCTTGTCGTTCCCTCCGTGTTTCGCGCGGCGGTTGCCCTGTGGTTCCGCATTGTGCGGACGACTCCGCCCGCGAACCTGACCCGCGCTCTGGTGTTGCGCTGGCTGCTGCAGGTTGCGGCGGCCTGGGTGGCCATGGGCGCATCGTTCTGGATCTTCGCCGCGAGCCTGGGCATGGAGCTGTCGCCCTTCCACGCGGGCTCGGCTTTTGCGGCGGCGTACGTAGCGGGCTACCTGATGCTCTTCGCGCCGGCGGGCGTCGGCGTCCGCGAAGGATTCCTGGTCGCCATCCTCGCTCCTGCACTCGGGAGCGGCCCGGCCACCGTGCTCGCGATCGCCGCCCGGCTCTGGATGACCGCCGCAGAGGTGATTCCCGCTGCCATCCTGTGGGCGCTTCATCAGCGGTCGCGGTCGCACCCCGAGCCCAGGCAAGGTTGACCACGACCTCGCGCGCTGCCTAAACTTCGAGCGATTCCGGAGTCCGCTCGCGCTCGGGATCGAGAGCGCGGACGGGTGGGCGAGGAGAGCGACCAATCATGCTGGCGACGGAGAAGATCGAGGAGGTCCTCGAGACCGTGAGACCCGCGATCCACCAGGACGGGGGCGACGTCGAGTTGATCGACTACGACGAGGCGGAAGGCGTTGTCATGGTGCGGCTGATGGGCGCATGCGAGTGCTGCCCGATCTCCATGCTCACACTCAGAGAAGGCATCGAACGGCGCCTGAAGGACCGGGTTCCGGGGGTTACGAGGGTAGCCGCCGTCTGATTCCACGGGCACTTCAACATCCCACCTGCACCTCTGGCCTGGGCGGGGCATGTCCCACCAAACTCTCATTGATGCGGTAACGAATGCCCTGTCCGGGGTGCGACACCCGGCCAGCGGCCGCGACATCGTCTCCAGCGGACACGTTCAACAGCTCGAGATCGATGACGACGGACTGGTACGCTTCGGCTTCCATCTGAAGACCGACGATCCCGGTTCGCTTGTGAAGTCCGCCCGTACCGCCGCGGGAGGCGTCCGCGGCGTCTCCGGCGTGCGGGTCAACGTCCAGCTCCCCCAAAGCGCTCCCCCCCGCCAGGCCGCGCCCGCCGACTCCCGCGCGCCCGCCGGCTCGTCCGCGCCGGCTCCCGCGCCGCCGGGGCGCTCCCGCCTGGTTCCCGGCTCGGTACCCGCGCCGACCCCCCGGCCGGGCATCCTCGCCGACACCCGCTACGTGGTGGCGGTGAGCTCCGGCAAGGGAGGCGTGGGCAAATCGATGGTTACCACCAACCTCGCCGCCGCGCTCGCCCGTCGCCGGCTGCGGGTCGGACTTCTGGACGCCGACATCTACGGTCCCGACATTCCGGTCATGTTCGGCGAGCGCCGCCGGCCGAGCGTGTCCGGGGGCAAGGGCAAGGAGATGATCGAGCCGCTCCAGGCCCATGGCGTCAAGCTCATGAGCCTCGGCTTCCTGCTCGCCGACGAACAGCCGGCCATCATGCGCGGCCCGCTGATCGCAGGCGTCCTGAAGCAGTTCCTGGAGCAGGTGCGCTGGGGCACCCTGGATGTCATGCTGGTCGACATGCCTCCCGGGACCGGCGATGCCCAGCTGTCGCTGGTGCAGAGCGTCAACCTCGACGGGGCCATCATGGTGACCACGCCGCAGGGTGTGGCCACCACCGACGTCCGGCGCGGCATCAAGATGTTCGAGCGCGTCAACACGCGGATCATCGGCGTCGTCGAGAACATGAGCGGGATGGCCTGTCCTCACTGCGGCGAACCGGTGGACGTGTTCGGCACGGGCGGAGGGGAGGTGCTGGCAAAGGAGCAGGGCGTACCCTTCCTGGGCGCCGTGCCCCTGGACCCTGCGGTTCGGCGGTCGGGCGACGACGGGCTGCCCACCGTGGTGGACCGGCCGGATTCGCCTGTTGCGCGGGCGCTGAACCGAATCTGCGACCAGATGGTCGTGGCGTTGCGCGAGGGGCCCGGTTGAGGTGGTCGCCGCTTCCGCGCGTCGGCCCGGATCGAATCCGGCGGATGCCCGCCCACGTGATGGTGCGCGACTATCCCGAATCGCTTGCGCCGCTGCTTGCCCGCAGTGTGGATCTCGACCTGGTGGGCGCGTCTCCGGCGGGAGCGTTCGCCGCCCCTGACCTGATCGCCGAGATCGAGGAGGTCATCGCCTGGCGACCGCCGGCTCGGCCACCCGCCTGACCGACCCCATCACGGGCCACGCGCCCGCCTCACGGCAGCGACCGCACGGTTGTTCCCGCGAGCGGAAGTCCTCCTGACCGATCCCCGGCAGCCTGCCCGGCTATCCTTCCAGCCACTTGCGGTCGGCTTCGCTCAGCTCCTTGCGCTTGCGGCGCGTGATCAGCCGGAGCACCACATACCCGAGGAGTGCGATCGGGGCGACCTTGAAGAGCAGGAAGCTGGCCAGGCCGAAGCCGATGGAAAACACCGTGCCCGCCACCGCGAGCAGGACTCCCACGACCAGCAGCGTAACCAGGCCGATGGCGAAAAGGGTAAGCAGGGCGCTGATCATGTCGAGCATCTCCCCGGGCGGAACGCCCGCTTCCCGATGATGCGGTCCGTCACGGGGTCCAAACCACGTCGATCGCACCGATGTGCGCGTCGATCTCCATCGTAACCCGCGTTTCGGCGCTATCCCAGTCCGCGGAGAAGTAGCTGTCGCCCCGCCTGAACATTTCCTGGGCATCCACGGACGTCAGAAGCGCATCCACCACCAGCTGCACGCCGAGCCCCCGCGGAAAGCGAAGTTCCACCGCACCCAGGTCAAGGGCGAGGTCAACCTCGGCGTCGCGCTGCCATTCCCCGTCGAAGTCAAGGGTCGCCTTGCCCGCCTTCGCCTCCAGCCGGATGTGTTCGGCGTTGAGGTTGCCGAGCCCGCTGGCGACCAGGTTTGCCGCGCCCGCCTCGAACGAGGCGAGTTCCAGTTGCACGGGATTGGGCATCGACACCTCGATTCGCGTATCGGATGCCCCCGTCTCGACGCTCAACTCCCGAATCGCGAGCCCTCCGAGATGGAGGTCTGCCCGAGCCGCTCCAAACTCCAGGTCGAGCAACAGGGCGACTTCCGGAGACAGTTCCAGATCCAGTCGCCCCGATCCGTCGCGCGAACCCATGCGGATACCCCGGCCGACGCGATCCATGCCGATCTCGAGGATTCCATCCTCGTAATCGGTTTGCGGCTCCATGAGATCCTGATCGTATCGAAGCTCCATCCGGTACAGGGTGCCCGGCTCTCCCGGACGCAGGTCGAGGACGCCCGCTCCATACTCGACGTGGACGTGGATCTCGCGCTCGCCACTCAGCTGGCGCGACGCGGTCACGGTGCTCCAATCCTGGGCGGTCAGCCCGGTCGCCGTGCAAGCCAGCCCCCCGATTGCCGCCCAGGGCAGTCCTGCCAGCCCGGCGCCTCGCCACTCTCGCTGTGCGCGCTGATTCGTCCGCGAACTGCTACTCACCGGTGCCTCCGTCGTCGGGGTGTCCGGGCTGCTCGCGCGAGCTTCGCCGGGAACGCCTCCGGGTCCATGCCCGCGTCGCCCGAATTCCCCCGCCGTAGGTCGCCGCCATCCTGCCCGGGTCGGAGGTGCGGCCCGCTCCGGTGAGCAGCACGGCGCCGAAGCCGAGCATCAGCGCGATCATCGCGGTAGCCACCGCGACGAAGGTGAACAGCCCGCTCAGGAAGGCGCCGAGCGTCGGCCCGCCCATTTCCGTGACGTGGGAAAGGGCGGACGGAAGAACGAGCGCTGCCAGACCGACGGCCAGCACGTGCAGCCGGTTCGAGGGCCGGAAGCGGTCCAGGGCCGGAATGCCCTTGCGTGCCAGCCACTCGCCGACAACGCTCGCCACGGCCAGATATCCCAGTCCACCGGCCAGGAGTGCGACCAGGGGGAAGAGCGGCAGCCAGGCGATCAGCAGGGGGACGCCGATGATCGACACCAGGAGAGCGAGACCTCCCAGCACCCACACCGGCAGAAGGAGGAAGCCGCCTGCCAGGCCGACCAGCGCGGCCCGTCCGGGAGCATCTCTCACCACTTCCGCCACGTTCTGCAGCCGGTCACCGGCGAAGTGGACGACCGCAGTCCCCACGGCCAGGATGACGACGAGCCAGAACACGTCCCCGAAGAGACCGCTCAGACCGGAGGTGACGTAGCGGAAAGGCAGCCGGGCGCGCGCTTCACCCTGACGGGACGCCGGGGCGCGCTCCTCGGCCCGCGAATCCGCCGCATCCGGCGCCGCTCCCGCTCCCGCGATGTCGCCCGCATCCACGGTGAGGATGGTGCCCGCGACCGTCCCCCCGTCGCGCTCCAGTTGTCCGTCGATCACGCGCACCTCGCCCCCGATGTACGCGTCGCCCTCGATGCGCAACGTCCCCTCGACCACGACCACGTCGCCGGGGACTTCACCGGAAATGGTGGCGTCGCCCTCCACCACGAGCAGGGCACCCTCGATTTCGGTGCCGGCGTCGACGGTCACGTCCTCGCCCAGATGAAGCGACAACTCCGTCAGATCGACTTCCTGGAGCGCCTCTTCCAGCACCCGGCCTCGTTGCAGAAGGAGCCGAAGCAGCGGGGGAACCAGCGCTGGTGCCATGCCTCCTGCCTCGGCGCTCCCCGAAACCCGGGGTGTCTGGCCGTCTGTCGGCCGCGGACCGGCGAGTGCCTCCTGCAGCGCCCGGTCGACCCGCTCGGCAACGGCCCGCGCGTCACCGGTCAACCGCGCCCCGGGCTCCCACGCGAGCAGGGTTTCGGCGAGGGGGGCGTCATCCAGCGGCACGACTTCGGAGAGCAGGGACCGCCACGAGGCCGCGAGCTCCCCGCTCGCCTGGTAGCTCCCGACCTCCTCGCCGTCGACCCGGACTTCGCCGTTCTGAAAGGAGATCTCGAGGGCCGGGCCGGAATCGAACTCGAGCGACAGGGTGGCATCCGCGTCGGACACGGTCACGCGGTTCGATACCACCTGCCGCTCCTGAGCGCTGACGGATTGCGCCGCGCCCGCCGCAGACAGCGCGAGCACCGCGCCGAACACCGGAGTCAGGCCAGCGGGGCGGGAGGGGTCAGTTGTGAACATGGCGAAGCGCGAAACGGGGGAAGCCGATGTTGCGGTGAAGAACCCAGATGGAACTGAACATGAGGGCGGTGAAGCCCGCCGCGGCCGCGACCGCGGTAGCGGGCGACGCGATAAGGTAGTCTGCCAGCGAATAGGCCCGGAAGGCCGTCCCGCTCTGCATGACTGCCGCCAGCACCGAGCTTCCCAGCGCCGACAGGGCGTCGCGCGCCTGCCACCACAGATAGGTAACGAGGCCGCCGGTGGTAAGCTGCGGGACGGTTGACAGGAAGGCCGCCACTGCCGCGAATGCGGCAACCGGCATGCTGGTCAGCGTCCCCGCGAGCACCCACCCGCGCGGCGAACGGGGCAGGAGCAGCCACCTTCGCGTAGCCCGGCTCCGGCCGGTGGTTTCTTCGGCCACCTCCCGCCAGCGCGCCATCACCCTTTCCGCGAAGCCCGCGGCGGGCGCGAAGGAGGGCAGGGCCTCCAGTGTTGCGATCAGGCCCCGCCAGCCTGCCAGCCTGCTCTCACAGCCTCCGCAGGCCGCCAGATGCGTCTTCGCCAGGGCGGCGCGTTGCCGGGACAGCGCACCGTCCGCGAACTCCTGCAGCCGCCTTCCGGAGAGGTGCGCGTCCGCGGCTCGCCCGGTCAGCCAGCGGCGCAGTCGGGCCCACGACCATGCCCGGGCGGAACTCGAGGCTTCGCCGGGAAGTTCGATCCCGGACAGGACGCGCTCGGCGAACCGGCCGGGAGGGGCGAACCGCCGCAGTTGGCCGAGTTCGCCGAAGACCTCCCGCCAGGCATCCGCCCGGGCCTGACAACCGCGGCAGTCCGCCAGATGCCGGCGTGCGGATTCGGTCTCCGCGTCGACACGTCCTTCAGCGGCGTCGAGCAGGCTCTGGATCGCGTCATCGTCCAGATGCCCGCCGTAGCTGGATCGGTCCGAATTCATCTGCGGCCTGCCCCTGCCTCCACCTGTCGTGGCGTTCCCATCCTCGCGGGATCTCCGGGATCCGGGGTCATCGTAGTCCAAACATCCGTGCCGTGCATCGGCTCTCCCGGCGTACGGCACGGGCCTCGGCGAAGTTTCGCGTCCATGCGCATCGAATCATGCCTCCGCGAGCCGAAGCTTGAGTTCGGCCCTGGCCCGGTGAAGGTAGGTCTTTACCGTGCCCAGCGGGATGTCCAGGATGCGGGCGATCTCGTCGTACGTGTGTCCCTCGATGTGGCGGAGCAACACCACCACCCGATACTCCTCGCGCAACTCCCCGATCGCGGCCTCGATCTGGCCGCCGAGCTCGCGGTTCTGGACGTATTCCTCGGGGCTCTCGCCGTGCGACCGCACCACCAGGCTTGTGCGCGCCTGGGCCTCCGGGGTGACCGCGTCCGGCGCGCCGTGCATGGAAACCGTGGGCACGCGCCGCTTGCGCAGATGATCGATGGTAAGGTTGTTTGCGATCTTGAAGATCCAGCTGGAGAACTTGTATTGGGGATTGTAGGTATCGATGGCGTTGAAGGTGCGGATGAAGGCTTCCTGCGCCAGGTCTTCGGCGACGGTGCGATTCCTCACCATCCGATAAATGAGGGAGAAGACGGGACGTTCGTATCTGGAGAGCAGTTCGCGATAGGCGCTCTCCCGACCCTCGGCGGCGAGGGTTACGAGTTCCGCGTCTTCGACGCTCTTGTAGTTCAAGGACATCCGCCGGATGAGGTTCGCGCCGTCCCGTACGAGAATCGATGATGAACGTTTCCGGAGGTCAGCCGTCGTCGGGTGAGGACCGTGCGCGCCAGGTGCACGAGATCTTCTCGCGCATCGCGCCGCGCTACGACCTGCTCAACCGCGTGCTCAGCCTGAGCGTCGACCGCTGGTGGCGCCGGCGGGCCGTGCGCGCGCTCGACCATGCCCGTCATGACTCGGCCCGATACCTGGATGCCTGTGCCGGCACCTGCGACCTGGCCATCGAACTGGCGACCCGACCGGACTTTCGGGGCAGGGTGGTGGCGCTGGATTTCGCGGAACCCATGCTGCGCAGGGGCCGGACGAAAAGCGTTCGTCTGCCCGTGTATCCGCTGTGCGGGGACGCGCAACATCTGCCCTTTGCCGACGAATCCTTCGACGGCGCCATGGTGGCCTTCGGGGTGCGCAACCTTTCCCGCCTCGACCTGGGGTTGGCGGAGCTGCGCCGGGTGCTGCGCGACGGGAGCCCGCTGGTCGTTCTCGAATTCACCATTCCCCCGAACCCGATCGTCCGGGCCGCGTATCTCTGGTACTTCCGGCACATACTGCCGGCGGTCGGCCGGATCGTGTCCGGGCACCGCTGGGCGTACAGCTATCTGCCGGCATCGGTCGGTGAGTTCCCGGGCCCGCAAGTCCTGGGCCAGCGACTGCTGGACGCGGGATTCAGCACCGTCCGCTGGCAGCTGCTGACCTTCGGGATCGCGGCGATCCACGTCGGCGTGAGGTAGCTCGGAGGGCGGCGGGCCCGGATGGCCCCGCTTCACCCGGGGGACGGTCCGACCGGCGGAACCGGATCGGAAACTCCCTCCACTTCCCAGATCGTCACTTCCCCGAGCGTTTCGACGGGCAGGTCGAACCGGGACGGATCCCCGAGAATGAGGATGACCATCCGGTCCGGGTCGAGATGCCTGCGGAGGACGTTGTGCACGTTGGCCGCAGAGACTCGCTGTACCCCCGCCACGTAGCGCTCCAGCCAGTCTTCCGGCAGCTCCTGGGCATCGTGCAGCACGCGCCGGGAAACGACCTGCATCGCCCCCTGGAAGTTGAAGGAGAAACCATTGCTGGCCGCTTCCACGGCGACTTCCACCTCATCGCGCGCGGGAGGAGCGTTGCGCATCTCCTCCATCACCTCGAGGATCGCCCGCGTCGCGGCGATCGTCGACTCGCTCTTCGTTCGCGTGAGGGCGCCCACGATCCCGTCGTTGTCGTCGGGGGTGGTCCAGAAGGAGCCCGCGCTGTAGGAGAGGCCGAGTTCGGTGCGCACCCGGTTCAGGATCCGGCTCGAGAAGCCCCCGGATCCGAGGATGGAGTTGGCGATGCGGGAGGCGAAGTAGTCGCGCGAGTCCCCCTGGCGGATGGAGCTTCGGTGCGCCATGACGATGGTCGTCTGGTCCAGCTCCCGCGGGATCAGGTAGACCCCCGGTTCGTCCAGGATGTCGGGCACCGGCGGTTCGGGCAGCGCCTCCTCGCAGGCGGGCCATCCGGAGAGGAATTCACGCAGGTGGGCTTCGATCTCCTCCCATGCCAGGTTGCCCGACACCCCCAGCGCCAGGTTGTCCCGACACAGGATGCGAGCATGGGCGGCGCGCAGGTTGTCTCGCGAGAGGTCGCCCGGTTCGAGATCGCCGGGTTCCATTTCCCAGCCGATCGGGTGGTCGCCGAACATGAGGCGGTTGAACTCGGAGAAGGCCAGGCGGCCCGGGTCGTCCGGGCGGCGCAGGGCACTCTCCAGCTCCTGGCCGCGCCACACCTCCACCTGCACCGAATCGAAGCGGGGGTTGAGGAGCATGTCCTTCCACAGGCGCAGGCCGGGCTCGAGGTTGCCGGTGAGCGAGTTCAGGGTCGCGGAGGTGCTCCCGCCCGAGGATCCGAACGCGAGCTGCAGCGCGTGCTGGTCGACCTGTTCGTCGACGGAGTCGGGATGCAGCTCGATCGTTCCCCCGAAGCGCAGCAGCGAGGGGAGCGCGGTGGTTGCGGCGTACAGTTCGCGGCCGAGGAGTCCGAAACCGCCCGCGAAGCGTGCGTAGACGTTCACCAGGGGCAGGGAGTGGTCTTCCAGGAAGAAGACGGTCACGCCCTCGATCTCGTGCTCCGAGGGGGCGGGCGGGGTGAAGGACAGCGGGGCGAACCGGAGCGCCTCGATGGCGTCCCGGTCCGCGGGCGGTCTCTGCGCAGTCGCTCCGTCCGGCGTCGCAGCTGCCGCCGCGAGCAGGATGGCGATCACCGCCTGGCGTCCTGGCCCGAAGGCGGTCACGGGTCGGTTTCCCCGGTGCGCTTCACGAGGGTGGCGACGGTTCGGTTGTCGCGCGTGAAATAGGTTTGCACCACGCGCTGCACGTCGGCGGGCTGGACGTCGTAGAGCCGCGCGGTCCGTTCGAATGTGGTCCGCCAGTCTCCGTAGTGGGTGACCGAGCTGGCGAGTTGAAGCGCGAGCCCCAGGTTGGACTGCAGGCGCCGCACGCCGGACGCCACCAGCTGGTTGCGCACGCGCTGCAGCTCCCTCTGTTCGGGAGGCTCCAGCGCCAGGCGCTCGATTTCCTGGTAGAGGGCCGCTTCGATCTGGGCGGGGGTGCTCGGCGCGCGCGGGGTTACGTGCACCACGAACTGTCCGGGGAAGCGCGATCCGGGGACGGTGGATGCCGTGACCGAGGCGGCCAGACGGTCCTGTGTGACCAGCCGGCGGTAGAGGCGGGAGGTGCGCCGTCCCGCCAGCACGGACGCCAGCATGGTGAGCGCCGGACTGTCCGGGTGATGACCGCTCACCGTATGCCAGCCCACCCGCAACTGCGGCTCGGCGTCCATTACCAGCTCCACCCGCCGCTCGCCCCGCTGCGGAGGTTCGACGGCGAGGACCGGGGGCGGAGGGTCGCCGGGGCGGATGTCGCCGAGGTAGTCGCGCGCCCAGGCCGCGATCGAGTCCGGCACCACGTCGCCCACGATCGTGACCACGGCATTGAGCGCGCCGTAGTAGCGCTGGTGGTACTCCTCCACGTCGCGGCGCGACAGCCGCTCCAGGTCCGACATGTACCCGACCACCGGAACCCCGTAGGGGTGCATCAGGAACGCCGTCGCCAGGTGGACCTCGTAGAGCAGACCTCCGGGGTTGGTGTCCACCCGGGTACGTCGCTCCTCCATGACCACGTCGCGCTCGGTGTAGAATTCGCGGAAGACGGGGTTGTGCGCCCGGTCGCTCTCGAGCAGGAACCAGAGCTTGGCCCGGTTCGCCGGCAGCTCGACGAAATAGGTGGTGGCCTCCGAGGAGGTGGTCGCGTTGAGGTTGCGGGCTCCATTTCTCGTGAGGATGCGGCTGAACTCGTTGGAGACCACGGGAGTCTGTGCCCGGCCCTCGTAGGTCTCCACGCGTTCCCTGAGAGCCCTGAGGCGGGTGGTGTCGGGCGCCGCGCGGGACGACTCGGTGAGCAGGGAGTCGTGGGCGGCGTCCATGCGCGCAAAGAGATCGAGTTCGGCCTCCGCGTCGCGGGTGCCGACCGTGGTGGTGCCCTTGAAGAGCATGTGCTCGAGGAGGTGGGCCGTGCCGGTGGACCCGAGCGTCTCGTTCACGCCGCCCACCGCGTACTCGACGACGAACGCCACCGTCGGCGCCGATGGCCTGGGGAGGATGATGAGCCGCAGCCCGTTGTCGAGCGTCAACTCCCGTACGGGCAGGTCGGGAACAACGATGCCGTCCTGGCCCGAAGCTTGCCCCGCAAGCGAACCGAACGAGACGAGGACCACGGCCGCGAGGGCCCCGGCGGCCCGCCCACGGAACGGCGCTCGCATTGCCCCTGCAACGCACCTGGCCAGCCCGGCGCCTCGCCGCCACGCGTGCTCGGGCGGGTTCATCCACGAAATGATGGTCATTGAGGTGGCGGCTGGCAGCGGGGACAGTGGAACGCCGATCGGTTGCCGATCACCGTCCTCAGGACAACCCCCGGACACTTCACGCAGGGCTGACCTTCTCGACCGTATATCACCAGACGGGGACCGAACGATCCTTCCAGCCCGGCGGGGTCGCGGTAGTCCCGAAGGGTCGTGCCGCAGGCGGCGATGGCCGCCCGCAGCACCCTTCGTATGGCTCGGTGCAGGGGTGCGACCTTCGCCGCCGGAATCGCCCGCGCCGGCACGGCCGGATGGATGCCGGCGAGAAACAGCGCCTCGTTGGCATAGATGTTTCCGATCCCGGCCACGCGCCGCTGATCGAGCAGCCACGATCGGATCGGCGAGCGGGAGCGCGCAAGTTCGACCGCCAGGCGGCCGGCGGTGAAGGAGCGGCCGAGCGGTTCGAGTCCCAGCGTACGCGACCAGCGCCGCCACGAGCGCCCGGTGAAGCGCCGCAAGCGCCCGAATCGGCGCACGTCGCTGTAGACGGCCGCGTCGCCGCCGGCCAGATCGAAGATGACGCCCGTGTGGACGGGGAGCGGTGCGGGGTCGCCGCGCGGATGAAACAGAAGGCGGCCGGTCATCCCCAGATTGATCACCAGAACCGTGTCCGGGGAGCAGAACCACACCACGTTCTTGCCCCTCCGTCCCACTCGGTCGATCTCGGCGCCGCTCATCCCGCGGGCGAAGGCGCCGGCCGGCTCCGACAGCAGGTCGGGGCGCCGTACCCGCACGCCCGAGATCGTCCGGCCGGTGAGGTGCGGCGCGAGGCCGCGCGCGATCGTCTCCGCTTCAGGAAGCTCCGGCAGTCTGACTCCGGCGGCTGGAGGTGGGGGAGGATGAGGTGAGGCTCAGGTCTCGACGGCGGTGCCCGCGGCGGTCACCATGAGCATGTTGTTGATCACCTCGTAATCCAGGTCGACGGACACGACTGCGTTGGCGCCCCGGTCGGCGGCGCGCTCGGCCATCTCGCGCAGGGCGTGCGCGCGCGCATCGCTCAGCGCGCGCTCGTAGGCGTTGGAGCGCCCGCCCACGACATCGCGGACGGCCGCGAACAGGTCCTTGAAGATGTTGGCGCCGATGATCGCCTCCCCGGTGACGATGCCGAGATAGTCGCGCACCGGACGTCCTTCCAGCGTTGGCGTGGTGGTAATGATCATGGTTTCCCTGGTTCGCGAAGTGGGGTTGTCGAGGTTGTGCCGTCGGGCGCTGCCCGGCTCCGGGATCGCACGAGGAGTCAGCTTCTCGCCAGCTCCCGCCATCCGATGTCGGACCGGAAGTACCTGCCTTCGAAACGGATTTCGCGTGCGGCGCGCCGGGAACGCTCCGCGGCCTCCGCCAGCGTGTTGCCGAGCCCGGTCGCGGCGAGCACGCGTCCTCCCGCGCTGAGCACCGCACCTTCGTGGTGCCGTGTGCCCGCGTGGAAGAGAAGCACGTCGGGGTCGTCCGCCAGAGATTCGGGGATCTCCATGGCCGCGCCCGTCCGGTAGGACCCGGGATATCCTTCGGACGCCAGCACCGTGGTCACCGCGGCTCCCCCGGCGGTGCCGGCACGGTATCCCGCGAGTCCGCTCCCGTCTGCGACCGCCATCATCGGATCCAGCAGCGAATCCTCGAGCAGGGGAAGCACCACCTGGGTCTCGGGGTCCCCGAAGCGGCAGTTGAACTCGACCACCCGGGGACCCTCATCGGTGAGCATCAGGCCGGCGTACAGGAGCCCGCGGAAAGGACAGCCGGCCTCGGCGAGAGCGTGCAGCACGGGATCCAGGATTTCGTCGCCGACCTGCGCGATCAGGTCGGCGGTGGCCAGGGAGACCGGCGCGTACGCCCCCATGCCGCCGGTGTTGGGTCCGGTGTCGCCCTCGCCGATCCGCTTGTGATCCTGGGAGGCCACCAGCGGGACGGCCCGCTCGCCGTCGGCGAGGGCGAAGACGCTGAGTTCCTCGCCGACCATGCGCTCCTCGATCACGACCTCGCGTCCGGCATCGCCCATGCTTCCCTCCACGAGCATCTGCCGGAGCGCGGCGCAGGCCTCATCCGGGTCGTCGCACACGATCGCGCCCTTTCCCGCCGCCAGGCCGGAGGCCTTCACCACGCACGGCCCGCCTCCCTCCACCACGTACGCCTCGGCGCGCCCCGCGTCGGTGAAGACGCGGTAGTCGGCGGTGGGCACGCCCGCGGCGCTCATGAGGTCCTTTGCGAAGGCCTTGCTCGATTCGATGCGCGCCGCGGCCCGCGAGGGTCCGAACGCGGGCACGCCCGCGGCCTCCAGGCGGTCCGCGAGGCCGAGCGCGAGCGGGACTTCCGGGCCGATCACCACCAGGTCCATCCCGCGGTCCATTGCCCAGGAGGTCAGCGCCTGCACGTCCGTCGGGGAGATGTCGACCGGCCGCGCCACCGCGGCCATCCCGGCGTTGGGGCGCGTCGCGTGGAAGCTGGCGTCGGGTGCGTCCCGGCGGAGCTTCCAGAGAAGTGCGTGCTCGCGCCCCCCGTTGCCGACGATCAGAATGCGCATGCCAGTGGTTCCGGGGCTATCGGCGGATGTTGTCCCTGATCGAGTCGCCCATCCTGCGGGCGGCCCCGCGCATGGATCCGATGAAGCTGCGGGCCTCTTCCGCGTAGGCTTCGGCCGCCGAGGAGATGTCGTCGCGGTAGGACGGGTCGGGGTCGTCGCGGCGCGGGTACTCTCCCGCCACGATCCGGTCGTACTCGCCGCTCTCGATCCAGCTCCGTATCTCGGAGAGCCGCAGGACCCAGAACGGATGGGTGACGCCGAGCAGGTTGAGCACCTTGAAGACGTGGTCGGCCACATCTCCGCCCTCGCGGTAGTCCTCGGCCTGGCTCACGAACTCGCCGAGATCGAGGTCCGAAGAAGTGCCGCCGCCCGCCATCTTCATCATGGCGGTCATGGCGACATCCGCGTCCTGGATGGAGAGCAGCCCGGCGCGGTCCGAGGAGAGTTCGCTCTTGCGGGACCACTCCAGCAGCCCCATGAGCACGGCCCGTGCGGCGAGTCCGACGATCGGGAATCCGAGGCTCGCAAGCTGGATCAACAGCACCATCATCGTGCGGTACAGCACGTGGCCGCTCATGATGTGGCCCACTTCATGACCCAGTATGAACGAGAGCTCGTCGTCGTTCAGGATCAGAACCGTCCCCGAGTTGAGGATGATGAAAGGCTGGTCCATGCCGTAGGCGCCGGCGTTGGCGATCGGCGTCTGGGAGACGTAGAGCGGGTACTCCTCGGTGTCCAGCGTCTCCACGATGTCCCGGTAGCGCTCGTAGATGTGCCCGTACTGGCGCTCGCTCACCCGCAGGGCATTCGCCTGGAACGCGAGCCGGATGGGCTTCTCGCCGAAGAAGCCGAAGAGGGTCTTCAGGACCTCGTCGAAGACGGGGAGCTTGCGCAGCGCCGCGAGCGCCGCGCGATCCGCCGGATGTTCCCACGAGCGCGACGAGATGCTCGTGAGGATGCGGCGCGCGCTCGCGTGGGGCGCGCCTCCGTTTCCATTGGCGTTCTCGGCCGCGCCGTTGACACGGTCTGCGTCAGAACCGTCCATGGTGATTCTCCTTTGGCGGACGCCGGCCGGCGTCCTCGTATTCGTGATGACCGCGCCGGACTCCCCCCCGCCGTGGTCGGTTCTCGTACGCCCCGCCCGGAACCGAGGTTTCGGCACTCATTCCGGCGTGCTTCCGCAAGGCAATCACCCGCCGGGTCCCCGCCGAAGAGCCCGGTCGAGATCTTCGAGCAGGTCCCGCGGATCCTCGATTCCCACCGACAGCCGCACCACGCGCCCGCTCACCCCCATCTCCCGCCTGCGCTCGCGCGGCACCGACGCGTGGGTCATGAGCGCGGGCACCGAGATGAGCGACTCCACCCCGCCCAGGCTCTCGGCGAGCGCGAAGATGCGCGTGCCCTCCACCAGCCGCCGCGCCGCGTCCCGGGTCGGCAGGGTTACCGACACCATGCCGCCGAACCCGGCCATCTGGCGCGCGGCGAGGGTGTGCTGCGGGTGCGAGGAAAGGCCCGGGTAGTGTACCTCTTCGATGGACGGATGGGTCTCCAGGAAGCGCGCCACCGCCAGCCCGTTGGCGTTGTGTTCGCGCATGCGCACATGGAGGGTCTTGGTGCCGCGCAGACAGAGCCAGCAGTCCATGGGGCCGGGCACGGCGCCGGTGGACTTGCGCAGGAAGCGCAGCCGCTCGTCCAGGTCCGGGTCGCGCACCGTGAGAACGCCGCCGATGATGTCGCTGTGGCCGTTCAGGTATTTGGTGGTCGAGTGCATCACGATGTCCGCGCCCGTCTCGTGCGGGCGCTGGTTGACGGGCGTCGCGAAGGTGTTGTCGACACACAGCAGAACGCCCGCCTCGCGGGTCGCTTCGGCGGCCGCGCGCAGATCGCACAGGCGCATCATGGGGTTGGTGGGGGTCTCGAGGAGGACCAGCCGCGTGTTCGGCCGGAGCGCGTCGCGGATTCGCTGCGGATCCCTCGAGTCCACGAAGGAGAAGGAGAGGCCGGCCCGGTTCAGGACCTGCGTGGCCAGCCGCGTCGTCCCGCCGTAGGTGTTCTCCTCGCAGACCACGTGGTCGCCGGCGGACAGCAGGCGGGCCACGCAGTCGATGGCGGCCATCCCGCTCGCGAAGGCGATCCCGTGGGACGCCGCTTCCAGGGAGGCGACGTTGCGTTCGAGGGCTTCGCGGGTAGGGTTCCGGACACGTGCGTACTCCCACGGCCATCCCTGGTCCAGTCCCGGCTGTACATAGGTCGAGGTCTGGAAGATGGGGGGCATGATGGAGCCGGTGTGCGGCTCGGGCGCCTGTCCCCCGTGAATCGCGAGCGTCGCGAGCCGGGGTTCCGGCGGTTGCGTCCCTGCAGGGGGTCGGGTCATGGATCCGGAATGTGTCAGAAGGGGTTCTGGACAGCGGTCACAGGCCCGAATGTAGTCCGCGCGACGGGACGAAGGCGAGTCCCGCCGCCCACCAGGGAGGTTCGCCAGCCATGCCAATCGTTCTTCCGCCCGATCTCATGGTGAGCGTCTCGGGTTTCCGGGGGCGGGTGGGAGAACCGCTCACGCCCGAACTGGTCACGGCGCTTGCCGCTGCGTACGGCGCATTCGTGAGCGGCGGGCGTGGAGGGCGGTCCGTGATCCTGGGACGCGACTCGCGGACTTCCGGGCCGATGCTCGCGGCCTCCGCCGGCGCCGGACTGGCGTCGGTGGGGTGCGACGTGGTCGACATCGGCATCGTTCCCACCCCGACGCTCATGATGGCGGTTCGCGACGCCGGGGCGGCAGGCGGGATCGCGGTCACCGCGAGCCACAACCCGGCGGAGTGGAACGCTCTCAAGTTCGCTACCGCCAGGGGAATGTTCCTGGACGCACCCGGGATGGCCCGATTCCGTCGCCTGCTCGCCGAGGAGATTCCGCGCGCGTCGTGGGATCGGGTCGGGGAGATCACGCGGGACGAGGGTGCGGCCGGGCGGCATCTGCAGGCGGTGCTGGACCTTCCCTTCGTGGACGTTGCCGCGTTGCGCGCACGTGGGTTCTCCGTGGCGCTCGACTGCGTTCGCGGGGCGGGGGGAGCGGTCATGCCCGGACTGCTGGACCGCCTGGGGTGCCGCGTGCACGCCATGGGGTTGGAGATGGACGGTCGCTTTCCGCGCGATCCCGAGCCCACGGCGGCGAACCTCGGCGATCTGGGCGCGCTCGTACGGGAGACCGGCGCCGACCTGGGCATGGCGGTGGACCCCGACGTGGACCGCCTCTCGCTGGTGGACGAGACCGGTGATCCCGTGGGCGAGGATTTCACCCTGGCCCTGGCGGCCGCAGCCGTCACCAGGCGGTTGCCGGGGCTGGTGGTGACCAACCTCTCCACCAGCCAGGTGGTCGAGGATGCCGCGGCCGCCGCCGGGGCGAAGACGTTGCGCGCGCCCGTGGGCGAGATCAACGTCGTGCGCCGAATGCTGGCGGAGGGAGCCGTGGTGGGCGGGGAAGGGAACGGCGGGGTCGTCGTGCCGGCGCTGCACTACACGCGGGACGCTCTGGTGGGCGCCGCGCTCGTGCTTCAGCATCTGCTCGACGAAGGGCGCTCGCTGGCCGCCGCCGTCGCCCGCCATCCGGACTATCGCATCGTCAAGGAAAAGGTCGCGTTTGCCCGGGAGGAGCTGGAGGCCGCCTACGTCCGGCTGCAGCAGTGCTGGCCTGCCGCCGACCGGGACCGCACCGACGGGCTGCGGCTCACATGGCCCGACCGACGCGAGTGGCTGCACGTCCGACCCTCCGGCACCGAGCCGGTGGTGCGCCTGATCGCGGAAGCGCCGGCCGGGCCGCGGGCGCGGGCGCTCGTGGAGGAGGCGCGTGGCGAGCTGCTCCGGCTGGCGCGTTCCCACCGGGACGCGGGCACGGTAGCTTCCCGGTGACGCCGCGCCGGAGGCTGCCGGGCGGCCGCAGCAGGGGCGTTCGGACGACACCGTCATCGAAGAAGAAATGTGTGGAATAGTGGGGTACGTGGGTCCAGGTGACGCGACCCCCGTGCTGCTCGAAGGTCTCCGACGCCTCGAGTACCGCGGATACGACTCGGCCGGTCTCGCCGTGGTCGATGGCGACGCGCGGCTGAACGTGGTGAAGCGGGCGGGCAAGCTGGGACGGGTGGAGGCGGCCATCGGCCGCGACTCGCTGATGGGGAGCTGCGGCATCGCCCATACGCGCTGGGCCACCCACGGGGCCCCGACCGAGCGCAACGCCCATCCCCATGTCAGCCACGATGGCGGCGTGGCCCTGGTGCACAACGGCATCATCGAGAACGCAGCCCTGCTCCGGCGACGGCTCGAGGCGCGCGGATACCGGTTCTGGAGCGACACCGACACCGAGGTCGTCGTGCATCTG
>JAJEBS010000084.1 GCA_022822425.1 Gemmatimonadota bacterium
CGTACTCGGCGCGGTTGAGGCGCTGGAAGGTTCGGGTACCGGGGTTGGGGTTGCGCGCCGCGGCGTCGTCCAGGGTGGACTCGAGCGTCTCCACCAGGGCCAGCAGCGAGTCGCCCGCCGGCCGGGGAAAGCCCGGGGGCGGCATCATGCCGGCGCGCAGCTTCATGATCATGCGCTCGGCGACCTGGGCGTTGTCGGTCGCGTTTTCGACCTCGAAGCCCTGCAGCGTGGTGTTGCCGGTCAGGAGGACGTCATTGTGACAAACGACGCAGTACGTCTGCACGATGTTGGTGAGGCTCTCCGGAGCGGGATGCGGGGCGGGCGCGGGGTCCATCGAGAGCGCGAGCGAGACGTCGCCCGCCGGGTTCACGCCCCGGGCCCCCCGGTCGAAACCGGAGATTCCGGGCTCCATGCCCGCTACCGTCAGGCCGAGAGCCATCAGCCCGGCGACAAATATCCTCATCGTGCCTCCCGTCGATGGAAACCGCATCGAGTCATGCGCGGCGCCGGCGCGACATCGGACGCACCGACACAAGCTTCAATAGCGGGGGAAGAGGGGGCCTTGTCAAGCGTGACAAACGCCACGCGGCCCGGGGAACGCGCCTGCCCGCCTGCCGGGTCGTTCGCTGGCCGGGCACCGCCGGAATCCGCTTGCGCCGGCATCGCGTGGAGCGACACTATCGACCTCTGGGCGATTGTCTACCCACCCCTGGTCCCGGAGGCCTCCGATGCGCGTCATGACCACCCTGCCCCTGGGGCATCGACACCTCTGCCTGCCACGTTCCCGCGCCGCCGCGATGGCGGCGTTCGGTCTGCTGACCTGCTGCCTCGTGGCTTCGGCCCTCCCCGTATCGGCGCAGGACGGCTGGGACGTGCGCCTGCCCCGCGGCCAGACCCGCGAGATCGACTTCACCACCACCGAGGGGACGCGCATGTCGGTCGACCTTGCGCCGGACGGCTCGTGGGTGGTGTTCGACCTGCTGGGTCACATCTACCGGGTGCCGGCGGAGGGCGGGGCGGCGGAGTCGCTCACAGGGGAGAGCGGGGTGGCGGTCAACTACCACCCGCGCATCTCGCCGGACGCGACGAGCATCGCCTTCATCTCGGACCGCGGGGGGCAGGACAACCTGTGGATCATGGACACCGACGGAGGGAACGCGCGGGCGGTCTTCCACGACCTGAACTCGCGCGCGGTCACACCGGCATGGACGCCGGACGGCGAGTTCATCGTGGTGCGGCGCGACCCGATCGGGCGCGGCGGGGTGGGCGAAAACGGCCTGGGTCTGTGGATGCACCACCGGGACGGGGGTGCGGGAGTGCGGCTGGTGGACGACGGTGGGGCGCACTGGCCGGCGGTGTCCCCGGACGGGCGCTACCTCTACTACCACGACGTCGAGGGAGGCCGCGACCGGGACGCGCTCGACGGCGCCTACCAGATCCGCCGGGTGGATATCCGGAGCGGGCACACCATCGACATCACCAGCGGGAGCTCGTTCAGCACCGCGTCCGGGCGGCGCTCGAGCGGCGGTGCGTTCGCCCCGGAAGCCTCTCCGGACGGGCGCTGGCTCGCCTTCGCCCGTCACCTGCCGGCGGCGACCGTGTCCTTCAAGGGCCACCGCTTCGGCCCACGCACCGCGCTGTGGCTGTTCGACCTGGAGACGGGGGCGGAACGCAAGCTGGTCGACCCGATCAACATCGCGGTGGAGAGCGGCGACAAGAGCCTGCGGGTGCTGCCCGGGTATTCCTGGTCCGCGGACGGGGGCACCATCGTGATCTCCGCGGGCGGCGCGATCGGGCTGGTGGACGTGGCTTCCGGCGACGTGCGCCGGGTGCCGTTCGAGGCGCGGGTGCAGCGCACCATCTCGGAGCGCGCCAGGCTCCGGTTCCGCATCGAGGACGGACCCTTCGAGGCCGGGTTCCTGCGCTGGCACACCGCCTCGCCGGACGGCTCCACCGTGGCCTTCCAGGCCATCGGCCGGGTCTGGGTGGCCGACCTGCCTTCGGGCACCCCGCGCCGGGCCACGCCGGAGGACTTCGCTCCCGTGCAGGAGTTCGGGCCGGCCTGGTCGCCGGACGGGGAGTGGATCGCCTTCACCACCCTCGACGACACCGGGGGCGGCCACCTATGGAAGGTGCGCGCGGGTGGCGGCGATCCCGTGCAGGTGAGTGCACGGCGCGGGGAATACGTGCACCCCGCGTGGAGCGCGGACGGGAGTGAGATCGTGGTAGCCCGCGGCTCGGGAGCCACCCTGCGCGGACGCACCGTGACGCACAACCCGTGGTGGGACCTGGAGCGCTTCCCGGCCGACGGGGGGGAGGGGGTGCACGCAGTGAGGGTCGCACTTCCCACCGGTAGCGGTCCCGAGCGGGTGCAGCGGACGCCGATCGTGGCTCCGTCGTGGGGCCCGGATGGACGCATCTTCTATCCGGAGATCACGAACGCGGGAGTCGAGGTCGCCTCGGTCGGCCGGGACGGCGCGGACCGCAGGGTGCACATGATTCTCGAGTCCGCCGAGGAGGTGGCGCCCTCGCCGGACGGCCGCTGGCTGGCCTTCCAGGAGGCCAACGACATCTGGGTGACCCCGCTCGCGCCCGCCGGAGGCGCTGGCGGCCCGGTGGCGCTCAACCGTCGCGACAGTTCCCTGCCGATCGAGCGCCTGAGCCGCAACGGCGGCCTGTTCCCGCGCTGGCGCGATGCATCCACGGTCGAGTTCGGGAGCGCCGCGCGCTACTACCGGCACGACGTGGATGCCCGGCGCGCCGACACCTTCGACATCCGGCTGGAGGTACCGCGCCGAGAGGTCTCCGGACGGGTGGCGCTCACCAATGCGCGCCTGGTCACGTTGGCGGGGGCCAACCAGGACGAGGTGCTGGAGCGCGGCACGGTGGTGGTGGACGGGCGCCGCATCGTGTGCGTCGGCGAATGCGACACGGAGAGCGCCGACCGCGTCATCGACGCATCCGGCCGCACCATCGTGCCCGGGTTCGTCGACATGCATTCGCACAGCAATCGCGAGCACCGGGGCCATCGGCCTCTGCGCGACTACGAGGCGGGCATCTACCTCGCCTACGGCGTAACCACGCGGCTCGACAACTCTCTCTGGCACCAGAACACCTTCCCCACCGCCGAGCTCATCCGCGCCGGGCGCATGATCGGTCCGCGCAGCTTCACCACGGGCGATCCCCTTCCCTACGAAGAGCTCAGCGACTACGCGGCCACCGAAGACGCCATCGACCGCCTCCAGTCATGGGGCGCGGTCTCGCTCAAGCAGCACTCCCATCCGCGTCGCGACCGACGCCAGTGGATCGCGGACGTCGCCCGCTCCAGGAACCTCAACCTCACCGCCGAAGGCTACGAGCTCGAGTACAACCTGGGCCAGGCGATGGACGGTTACACCGGCTGGGAGCATCCCATCAGCGTAGTCCCTCTGTACTCGGATGCCGTGCAGTTCTTCGCGCAGGCGGGCACCGTCTACTCGAATCCCTTCATGTTCGACAGCCCCACCGCGGCCAATATCGAGTACTGGTACGCGGAATCGGATGTCTGGCTGCATGACAAGCAGCGCCGCTGGATGCCCTGGCGCATGACCGCCTTCCTGCGCCGCCGGATGCTCAGACCGGAGACCGACTACAGCTTCCCGTTGATCGCCCAGGGGCTGGCCGACGTGGTGGCGGCGGGCGGAAACGGCGCGCTCGGCGGACACGGCGAGCACCACGGCACCAGCATGCACTGGGAGATCTGGATGGCGGCCTCCGGCCTGGGCCCCCTCGGAGCTCTGCGCCTGGCGTCGTACGGCGGCGCGTATTTCCTGGGCGCCGAACAGGACATCGGCTCACTGGAGGCCGGCAAGCTCGCGGACCTGCTGGTGCTGCGCTCCAGTCCCCTGGAAGACATCCGCAACACCATGGACATCGAGTACGTAATGCAGGACGGGGTGCTCTACGAAGCCGACACCCTCGACGAGGTGTGGCCCGAGACGCGCCCCTTCGGCCCGTACTACTGGGTGGACGAGGACGCCCAGACCACCGGCGACCTGCCCGTGGACGCGTGGCTCGGGAGGGGAGGGTGATCCCCGGTCAGCAGGAAACGCAGTTGTGGTTGTTGATGGCGCCCATGCCCTCGAGCAGCGCGATGGTCTCCGGGAAGGGCTGGATGCGCTGTACCGGGCCGTTGGCCATGTCGACCACGGTCTGGCCGCGCCGGCTTACCGCCATCACGTCGGCGCCCTTCTCCACCAGGTAGAGAATGAGCTCGTTGTCGCCGCGCGCCGCCGCGAAGTGCAGCGGGGTGTAGCCGTTGTGGTCGCGCGCGTTCACGTCGGCGCCGAGTTCCTCGACCAGCAGCTTCACGGACGGCATCCAGCCGTTGGGGACGTGGATGTGCGACACGCCCGCGCGCCCGGCCCCGTCGCCGCCACTGTAGCCCACCCCGGAGGCGGCGTGAATGGGGAACACGCCCGGTCCGCCGGTGGGCACCGGAGGCAGGCCTGACGGGTCGACCCGGTCGCCGCCCCCGCCGCCGTAGCCGCCGCGCCTGCGCGAGGGGGGCCTGCGGGTGGGGATGGTGGGGTCGGCGCCGTACTGGAGCAGCAGGCGCATCGCCTTCTCGTCGGTGCCGTGGGCGGCCCGCCAGAAGGGGGTCGCGCCCCACATGTTGACGCTCAGCTGGGCGAAGTTGTACTCCAGGTACCAGAGGTGGCGGTCCAGCTGGACGTTGGGGTCCGCGCCCGCCTCGAGCAGCGCCTCCATTACTTCCAGGTGAGTAGCCTCCTGCTGCTTGAAGGCCTGCTGCTGGGGATAGCGCGTCTTGGGCGCGTACTGGGTGTTGACGACGGCGAAGAGCGGGGTCGCCCCGGAGAGGTCGGCCAGCCTGGGATCGGCGCCGCGCTCGAGCAACTCGAGCACTAGGTCGAAGTGCCCGTTGATGGCCGCGATCAGGAGCGGGCTGTTCCTTTCGCCCGCGCTCACCTGGTTGATGTCGGCACCCGCGTCGAGCAGGGCGTGGACCACGTCGCGGAAGCCGTCGCGGCTGGCGTGCAGCAGCGCGGTGAGCCCGCCCTGGTTGCCCACCATCTCGTGGTAGGAGAGCGCGTTGGTCTCGAGCAGGGCGAGCTGGTTCTCGGTCATCTGCTGCTCGGTGGCCTTGCCGACGATCTCTTCCACGGGGAGGTCCTGCACACGCCACGCGGCCTCCGAGGCAGCCTGTACCTGTTGCGGCGTGGGGGCCCAGAGGTCCGGGTTGTCGGACTGCGCCCGGAACGACTCGAGCACCTCGTTGCGCGCCGCCCTGGCCGCCCGGTCGACCGCATAGCGGGTGGGCATGTGGAGCACGTTTTCGGTCAGCGATACGTCCGCGCCCAGCTCGATCAGGGTGCTGACCGCCACCAACCGGTTGAACCCGGCCGCGAAGATGAGCGGCGTCTGCCCCCACTGGTGGTCGCGCGCGTCGACCTCCGCGCCGCCGGCAGCCAGCACCTGAAGTGCCTCGCCGCTCCCGGCCTTGGCCGCGAGGTGCATCGGGGTCACCCCCGTGCGCGAGGTTGCCACCGCCGGATCGGCGCCCGCTTCCACCAGCAGCCCGATCACCTCGGCGTGCCCGCCCCGCGCCGCCATGTGCATCGGTGTGTACGCGTCGTTGCGGGTCAGCGGAGCCAGGTTGGCCCCCGCGTAGATCAGTACGCCGGCGAGCGCGGCATCGCCGTTGTCGGCGGCCCAGTGCAGGGCGGTGACGCCGTCGCTCTGGGGAGCGTTCACGTCCGCGCCGCTTCTCAGCAACTCCCTTACCTGGTCCAGATCGCCGCGCATGGCGGCATCGGCAACAGGGGAGTCCGGGGGAGTGGCGGCGGTCGCGACCAACAGCACCAGCAGTGCCGCAACCACGTCAAGGCGGGGGCGCACACTTCTTCTTGCTTCCTTCATCTCGCCTCCGGCTATTCCTGGATGCGGCCCCCCGCAACGAGGGGCCGATCCGAGTTCGTCAACTGCTGCTGGCCTGCTCCGCCACCGTGGTCGGCATGGACAGGGCGAACTCGCCCGTGCTGTTGCCGAAGCCGTCCATGTCTTCGAGCCCCAGCGCGTGCAGCAGCGTGAGCATCGCGTTGGCCAGCGGGGTGCCGTCCGGCGCCTTCAGGTGCAAGCCGCCCTCCAGGCTCCCGTTGGCTCCGCCCAGCACGATGAAGGGCACCCGCTTGTGGTTGTGCAGGTTCGGATCGCCCATCGCAGATCCGTAGAGGATCATGCTCTTGTCGAGCAGGTTCGAGTCGCCCTCCTCGATGCCCTTCAGCTTCTCCAGGAAGTAGGGGAGCGTGCTGACGTGGTAGCGGTTGATGAGGTTGAACTCCGAGACCGCCTCCGGGTTGCCTCCGTGGTGCGAGGCCGGATGGAACGGCTTGTCGGTGCCGCTCTCGGGGAAGACCCGCGCGGACGAGTCGCGCCCCATCTTGAAGGAGAAGACGCGCGTCATGTCGGACTGGAAGGCGAGCGCCTGCACGTCCCACATCTGCTCGACGTGCTCGCGGAAGGAATCCGGCACCCCGGCCGGGGCTTCGGGCAGCTCCCGCGCCTCGCCGCTCCGGTTTTGCGCCTCGGTCATCTCGATGCGCCGCTCCAGCTCGCGGATGTTCTCCATGTAGCGATCTAGGCGGGCGCGGTCCTCGAGTCCGAGCTCGGTCTTGAGGCGCGCGGCTCGTTCGGCCACCCAGTCCAGGATGCTCCGGTTCTCACGCCGGCGCGCCACGCGTTCCTCCGGCGTGCCGCCCGCCCCGAAGAGCTGGTCGAAGGCCACCCGCGGATCTCGGATGACGGGGAGCGGCTCGGTGGGGGAGGCCCAGCTGATCGAGTCGGTGTAGACGCAAGTGTAGCCGTACGCGCATCCGCCGGACTGGTCCACGTTCTCGATGCACAGCTGCATCGACGGAATGGGCGTGTCCTGGCCGAAGTGCTGGGCGTACAACTGGTCCATCGACGTGCCGATGTACACGTCGGAGCCCTCGGTCTGCCTGGGGTGCGCCTGCGTCAGGTAGACGGCGCTGGTGCGGAAGTGGTCGCCCCCGATCTCCTTGGGCTGGAACGCCTCCGCCATCTGGCAGTCCGTGTTGGACACGATGGTGAGGTAGTCACGGTAAGGCTCGAGCGAACTCAAGGCGCTGGTGCTCAGATCGAAACTGCGGCCGATCTGTGCGGGCGACCAAAGGTGCTGGGTGGCACCCCAGTCGTTGGAGCCCGCCGCCCCGTGCACCATCTCGATGCCGACCAGGCGCGTCTTGTCGACGGCCGCCTTCACGTCCCTCCAGCGGCCACCCGCCGGGATCATGGCATCCAGAAGCGGCAGTCCCACTGCCACGCCGGCGGCTCCGCGCAGGAAGGTCCGCCTCGGTATGTGCTTGCCCGTGATGAAGTTCATCGCCCAGTCCTCCGGAGGGAGTCAGTCCATGCCAACCATGCATAATAACCAGCGCAGGCTCCCGGCACCATCAGCCGGGAGCCCCGCCCTCGGGCGCTCTCACGAGCCCCCACGTGCGCGCTTCGCCCGTCGTCGTTCGGCGCACGGAACACCTTCATGCCCTCTTGACACCCAAATCGCCGTCGGCGTTCGCTCAGCCGCCCAGGTTGGGGTTCCGGTTCACCTCGTTCTCGGCGATGGGGAAGCAGGTCGCCGTCGGCGCTTCCGCGAACAGCGGGGACAGTTCCTCCCACGCCGGGAACGGAGCCTCGCCCGGCGAACCGTCCGCGGCCCAGCGGCGGAGGTCCACCAGACGGCGGCCTTCGAGCAGCCCCTCGATCATGCGCTCTGTCTTCAGGGCCGTCCACGCCGCCTCCAGGCTCATGGCGTCCGAGGGCGCCAGCGGCTCCCCGGTATGGTCGCTGATGTACATCGAGCGCACCTGGTTGATGAGTTCCATGGCGCCCGGGTAGTTGCCGTCACGAAGCATGCCCTCCGCGCGGTAAAGGAGCATCTCGGTCCCGGTGCCGAGGTGGATCGGGGTCTCCGGATCCAGCCAGGTGAAGTTGCTCCACGGGACCTGGCCGAACCCCTGCAGCGACGCGTTGGCGAAGGGCTGGTCGGGGATCCTGTGCCACGCCACCCGGGGATCCCCGGATTCCGCGTAATAGCCGGTGCCGGGGACGGTCACCGGGAGATCGCTGGCCTCGAGCGGCAGCAGCGAGCGGATGTTGGGCGGGGCCTGTTCGCCGAAGAAGGTGAAGAGTAGCGTGAACTGCCGGTAGGGCTCGTCGGCGTTTGCCCATCCGACCCGGCTGCGCGTCGCCTCGAAATCGGGATCCGGGCGGACCTCGAAGACGAAGTTGGGGGGCACCTGCGCGGCATCGCTGAGCGCGCCGCCCCAGTCACCCTTGGCCACCCGCACCTGGGCCCGGCCAGCGTAGGCCGCGTTGCTCTGCGTGGAATTGGCGGCCGCGCCCAGCGCCGCCGTGAAATGCTGCTCGGCGTTGTCGAGCGCTGCGCTGGGGGGCTGGGGCGCGCCCGCGCCCTCGAGCCACTCGCACCAGTTCTCGCCCAGAATGCGGTAGGTGTAGCCGGCCCAGATGTGCGCCTGGGCCAGGTTTTCGCCCGTCACACCCCTCTCCAGTGCGCTGTTCGCGATGAAGAGCGCCTGCTGCACGTTGTTCCAGTCCCCGTTCACGTCCTCGGGCGGGAGCGAGCCTCCCTGAATGCGGGGGCTGTGCGAGTTGGTGTCTCCCCCGGGGAAGAGCACCCGCGTGACGATAGAGGTCGTGTAGAAGACGAAATTCGCGGTCTCGAGCACCATGCGTTCCGCGCCGCGAACCAGCGCCGCGTGCGACGTTTCGTCGTCGAGGAACTTGTCCTGCACCGGGCCGGGATTGGTCACTTCGCAAGCGCCCGCAAACGCTACCAGCAGGAGCGCGACAGTTGTCAGTCGTCCGTTGGTCGTGGTCATCGTCCGTCCTCCTCTAGAACTGGATCCGGAGCGAGGCCCGGAAGCTGATGGGAGTCGGGTTGCGGGCCGCGATGGCCTGCGCGAGATCTCGTCCTCCCTGGTTGCCGCGCATCTCCGGATCGAGATACGGCATCCTCTTCCAGGTATAGGAGTTGTTTAGCGCAAGCGTGAGCAGCGCGCTGCTGATGCGGTCGGGGAACGCGAAGTCCACCGGCACCTGGGCGCTCAGGCTGCGCAGCCGGAAGAAGTCGGCGTCCCAGGTGAGGTAGCCGGAGTCGATCAGGCTCGGCGTGCACCGGGCCCGCCAGAGAGCAGGGGTGCTGTCGAGGAGCGTGATGTTGGTGTTGTTGGCCTTGTCCTCGTAGTAGGGCCAGCAGAGGGGCATCTTGCCGCCCCGGCTGATGCCGCCCGGGTGCACGTTGGAGTCGCGGAGGAAGTGGCCGCCCTTGAACTCGCCGGCCGCCGAGATATAGATCCCGCCCGGGAGACGCAGGCTCGTGCTGGGGCCGATGTTGTGAGTCGGGAAGTTGGGGCCGTAGATGTGGTTCCGCTCGCGGATCGGATCGGCGATCTCGTCGGGATTGGAGACGTAGTCGTCACGCACCACCGGAACCGGCTCGCCTTCGACGATCCAGGTCCCCTGGCTGGCCTGGAAGGGCTGTGCGCCGCCCAGGTCGAGCACTTCGGACTTGTTGGTGGAGACGTTGAGCCCGAGGTTCCATTCGTAGTCGGCGCTCCGGTAGGGCGTTGTGTTGATCGACACCTCGAAACCCTCGTTCTTCAGCTCGCCGATGTTCTCCAACTGGCTGGTCTGGAAGCCGTTGGACGGAATCTGCAGCACCGCGAAGAGCGCGTCGGTGGTGAGCTGGTGGTAGAAGGTGAAGTCGATCGCCACTCGGTCGTCGATGAAGGAAGCATCGAAGCCCAACTCGGTTTCCGTGGTGACTTCGGGTCCGAGGTCCGGGTTCCCCAGGTTCTGCGGAAGGAAGGCGGGCAGGTCGTTCAGGCCCGCGGCCTCCCAGGTGCGCACCGCGTCGAACGCGCCCGGCGCACGCCCCGACCTCCCCCAGGCCGCGCGCAGTTTAAGCGAGCCCATCCCGGGATCCCAGAAGTCCTCGTCGGAGAGCACCCACGAACCGCTGATCTTGGGATAGACCTGAAGCCCGAAGCCCTCGCCGAAGGCACTGTTGCCGTCGACGCGGACGCCACCGGTGATGAAGTACTTGTTGTTGATGTCGAACACGTTCTGGAAGAAGAAGCCCGCGTTCCAGACCTTCTGCCGCGTCTCGAACCCCTGCGTCGCCGCAGCCGAGTTGACCGTGGGCTCCTCGGCGCCCGGGAAGCCCTCGCCCCAGGCCTCGACAGTGTGTTCGTCGTCGCCGACCGCCTGGCCGCCCCAGGAGAAGTTGGAGCGCAGCCCGTCCATCAGGTCGAAGCTGTAGGTTCCCACGTAGTCGAAGGTGATGAGGCGGTTCTGCCAGTGGTGGTTGAGCAGCGCGCCCCGGGGACGGAAGCGGAAGCCGAACGGGCGCAGGTTGCGCGTGTCCTGCTGCAGCCAGTCATAACCTATGGTCAAGCGGTTGGTCAGATCGGCGAGCGGCGTGTAGGTGAAGGTGCCGCCGGTGGTGAAGCGGTCGATGGTGTGACGAATGTCGAAGGCCAGCACGCTCGCCGCGATCACGTCCGGCGAATCGTCGGTGAAGTAGTTCGCCTTGCCGCGGTACACGTTGTGGCCCAGCCCCTGCGCGTTGCTCTGGGAGAGCTGCTGCGCGGACTCGCTCGAGTACGCCGTGTTCCACTGGATCTGGAAGTTGGGAAGCGGCGTGAAGGTGAAGTTGCCGCGCGTGACCCACTCGTCGCTGTACTCGTTCGGCAGGTAGCCCTCCTGATCCGAGAAGGCACCGGAGACGAAATACTGCAGGTTCTCCAGTCCGCCGCGCACCGAGGCGATGTAGTACTGGTTGTGGCCCGTCTTGATGAAGGGCTCCATGCGCAGATACGGGAAGGGCGAGTCCGGATAGTTCCCGAACTTGCGGCTCCACACCGCACCCTGCTGGCTCTCGAGCGTCCATTGCGGCGCCCCTACGGATCCGCGCTTGGTGAAGATCTGGATCACGCCCGCCGAGGCTTCCGTGCCGTACAGCGTGGTCGCGGCAGAGCCCTTGATGATCTCGATGCGCTCGATGTCGTTGGGATTGATCGAGTTGAGCGGCGTCTTGGAGGTGTTGGACCCGCGGATGCCCCGGTTGTCGGGGGCCGCCACGTGGGCCAGCGGCTCGCTGCGCATGCGCACCCCGTCGATGTAGATGATGGGGTTGTTGCTCATCGAGACGCTGGAGTTGCCGCGCAGGCGGATGGCCGGGGCCACGCCCAGCTCCCCGCCGGTGGCGCTCAGGTCGAGACCCGGAGCCGCACCCTGGAGCAGATCCACCATCTGCACCGGCTTGTCGGGCAGCTCGGTGACGTTGATCTGGGCAATCGAGTTGCCGATCTCGCGGCGGCGGGCCGCGCCGGCCGTTCCGGTGACCACGATCTCGTCGAGGCCGAGAGCGAGCTCCTCGAGCACGAAGTCGGCGGTGACCGTCTCACCCGCGCCGACCGTCACCTCCTGCTCCGCGGAGCCGAGGCCGATGCGCTCGGCGCGCACCAGGTAGGTTCCCGGCGGAACGTTGATGATGAGGTAGCGCCCGTTGGCGCGGGAGAGTCCGCCGAGCGCCTGGTCCGGAAGGTAGACCTGCGCCTCCGAGACCGGCCCGCCGGAACTCGATTCCGTTACGACCCCGGTGATGCGGCCGTTCTCCTGCGCCTCGAGCGGAGGCGCGAGGAAGAGCGCCAGCACACCCGCAGCCAGCAGCGTGGTTCGCCAGGGTGATTGCATGGTGCGTGTCCTCCTGTCGGGGTTCCGTGGCAGATACTCCATATCGTCATCCTCCTCCGCACGATGAGGCTGCTCACCCGGATGAACTCTGCCCGCCCGGGGGGAGCCCGCTGGCGCCAGCGCGCCGGGGCACCGCTGCATCCTGAATGGAAAACGGGCCGAGGTCCAGGCGCACCGGGACTCCTGCCCAACGGACAGAGTACGGCGCGGGTTTCGCGGTGTCAAAAAGGGGTCCGTCCGGGCCTCGGTACCGGCGAAACGGATGCCGGCGCAGGCTCTCCTCCTGCGCGTGCGGTGCGCGCCGGGCGGGTACCGGGACCCGTGTCGGGCAGTGAAGCGGGTCGTGGATCGCCGCTATCCTCCGACGATGGTGGCCTGCTCCACGTAGTCGAGCTCGGGGAAGTCCTCGGTCAGGTAGGCGTTGCCGCGGGCGGAGATGTTCTGCTGGAGAGGGCCATTGCCGGCCGGGGCTGCTTCTCCGTAACCCGAGTAAAGGGCGTCCACGACCTCCATCCCTTCGACCACCTGCCCGACGGGGGCGAATCCCATCCCGTCCAGGTTGGTGTTGTCCACCAGGTTGATGAACACCTGGGTGGTGCGCGAGTTGGGCAGCGAGGTGGCCGCAAAGCTGAGGTAGCCCCGCAGGTTGCTCTGCGTTACCGGGTCGTCGGGAATCGGATGGTTGCGCCAGGCGGCGGTGACGTACGGATCCGCGTGCATGCCGAACTGGGCCATGAAGCCCGCGATCACCCGGAAGAAGCGGGCGTCGTCGAAGTACCCGTTCTTGACCAGCACGTAGAGGCGGTCGGCGCCGTTGGGGGCCCATGCGCGGTTCACCTCCACCACGAACACGCCTTCGTTGGTCTGGAAGCGGGCACGGTAGACGTCGGGTGCGGTTTCGGCCAGCTCGGCCGGTCTCATCAGCGGACTGCTCACGTCGGGTCCCTCCGTCTCATCGGTTGCGTCGCCGGCGCAGCCCCAAAGGAGCGCCAGCCCCAGCATCGGAGCCCCCAACCTGATGCGCGCGGTCAAGGCCGTAACGTAGGTCATGTTCCTTCCCCATGCGGTGGTCGTCGTGTGTTGTCCGGGAGGCCGTCCATCCCCGGATTCGAGGCTTCCATCGGATGGATGTACGCGGGGCGGATCGTCCGGCCGGGGCGGAAGATAGCCCGGAGGCGGAACTCGTGCGAGTGCCGCGAGCGCGGCGGGCGGCGCGGGACCCGGGCAGGGCAGCGCACGACATTCCCCTTGCCGGTGCTCTTCCCCGCCAGCTACGGTGGAAGGCGCTCTGTGCGCGCCAAAAAGCCCAGTTGTCCACATAGATATCCACTAAAGGCCCGAAAACATGTCATTTATCCACACCGGCGAAGCTCCGCGTTTCTCTCAAGAGAAGATGCAGAAGGTCAATCTCTTCGAGACGCCGCAGATGTTCTGCGACGTTTATTGCCTGGAACCGGGCCAGGAACAGAAGGTTCACGCCCATGCGGGCGCCACCAAGTTCTATTACGTGATCGAGGGCGAGGCGCTGGTGACGATCGGTGCCGAGACGCGGCGGCTGGCAGCCGGAGGGCTGGCGTGGTCCGCGCCGGACGAACCCCACGGGGTGCGCAACGGAAGCGACGGGCGCCTGGTCCTGCTGGTGTCGATGGCCCCCAACCCCAACGCGCCGTAGGATCAATTCGGGGAGCAGGGCGGGAACAGACCGGAGGCGAACCCATGAGGCACATGACTTTGTTCGTCGCGGCCGCCGCGCTGGCCGCGATGGCCGGACAGGCGGCGGCTCAGGATGCGGACAGGCCGCGGGCGCGCGACCTCGGCGTTCCGTTCGACGGTACCCCCGGTCCACTGAACGCCATCACGGATGTGCGGGGCATCACGGTGGGGCACACCACCATCATCCGCGGGAGCGGTCCGCTGGTCGTTGGCGAAGGACCGGTGCGCACCGGCGTGACCGCGATCTGGCCGCGCGGCAGCGACGACCCGGCGCCCGTGTTCGCGGCGTGGTTCTCGCTCAACGGGGACGGCGAGATGACCGGCACCACCTGGGTGGAGGACCGGGGCATGATGGACACCCCCCTGATGATCACCAACACCCTGAGCGTCGGGATCGTGCACCACGCGGTCATCCGCTACGGGGCGGCGAAGAGCGTCGAGACGGGGAACGGGGCGTGGCTCAACGCGCTTCCGGTGGTGGCCGAGACCTGGGACGGGACGCTGAACGACATCCGCGGCCAGCACGTAACGGAGGCGGACGCGATCGCGGCCATGGAGTCCGCGACCGGCGGACCCGTGGTCGAGGGCAACGTGGGGGGCGGCACCGGGATGCGCTGTCACCGGTTCAAGGCCGGGATCGGAACGGCGTCACGGGTCGTGGCAGTCGGTGACGCCACCTATACCGTGGGCGTGCTGGTGCAGTGCAACTACGGCTCGCGCGACCTGCTGCGTGTCGCCGGCGTGCCCGTGGGGCAGGAGATTCCCGACCTGCTGCCGGAGCGGCCGGAGCCGGACACGCCTGGGGCGGGCCCGCAGCCGCCGCCAGCCAGCCGCGACGGGTCGATCATCGTGGTGGTGGCCACCGATGCGCCCCTGCTGCCCAACCAGCTCAAGCGGGTTGCGCGCCGCATCTCGCTGGGGCTGGCGCGCAACGGCAGCGTGTCCACCGGCGGCTCCGGCGACATCTTCATGGCCTTCTCGACCGCGAACCGGGAGGCGACCGTCGGCGGCGAAGGAGAGGTCCCGCTGGTCATGCTGCCGAACGGGCGGCTGGACGGCATCTTCCGCGCCACGGTGGAAGGCACCGAAGAGGCGGTGATCAACGCGCTGGTGGCGGGCGAGACCATGACCGGCGCCAACGACTGGACCATCCACGCGCTGCCGCACGACCGGCTGCGCGACATCCTGCGGAAGTACAACCGGCTGGTTGGCGGCTAGTGTGCGCCGTGACCGAAGCCGAACTTGTACGCGCGATGCTGGCGGCCCGCGACCGGCGGAGCACCACGCCGCCGCCAACCCGGCAGGTCGCGGGGCTCGACCTCGAGGCCGCGTACCGCGTGGGCGCGGCCCTCGACCGGCATCTGCGGGAGCGCGGATACCGCCGCGCGGGGTGGAAGGTCGGGTTCACCAACAGGACCGTCTGGCCACGGTTCGGCATCTCCGAGCCCATCCTGGGGCCGGTCTACGACCGAACGGTGCGGACCGCGACGCCCGTGGGCGAGTTGTCGCTGGCCGGGTTCTGCGCGCCGCGCATCGAGGTCGAGGTCGTGTTCGGCATCGAGGCGGAAGGGGGCGCGCCGGACTGGAGTCGCCCCGCGTGGATGGCCATCGGCTTCGAAGTCGTCGACTGCCACTACGGCTGGGACCTCACGCCCGCGGACTCGGTGGCGGACTTCGCGCTGCATGGCGCGCTGGTGGTCGGTCCCCGCGTCCCTCGCGCCGCGGCCGGGTTCGCGGAATCGATCGAACGACTCGACCGGCTCGAGGTCCGGCTCTTCCGGAACGACGAGCCGGTGGCCGAGGGACGCGGGAGCGCCGTGCTCGGCCATCCGCGCAAGGCGCTCGAGTTCGTCCCGCGGTTGCGTTCCAACTTCGGGAATTCGCCTCACTCCCCGGGCGAGCGCGTCGTCAGCACCGGGACCATGACCGCGCTTGCGCCGCTCGCTCCCGGAGAGCGCTGGCGGGTCGAGGCGCGGGAGGTGGCTCTCCCCGGTCTCGAACTCATGCTTGAGGGTTAGGCGAAGGGGATCCCGGGCAGCGCGCAACGCAACCGGCTACCTGCCCGCGCAACGAGCCGGCGGAATGGCGCGGAGGGCCGGCAGGGCAGCCCGGGACCGGGCTGCTACGCACGCAACTTCTTCGAACCGAACCAGACGCCCACGACCCCGATCACCGGGTTGAGCCAGCTGAACCATGCCGGCTGGCGGGCGCCGGCCGTCGCCTCCATCATCGACACGTCATCGGGGCGCGGCCCCGTGGCCACCTCGACCGGCATCAGGGCCGTGATCACCCCGAGGACGATCACCAGGCCGATCAGAATCGTGGCGCCCCCGGCATCGTGTGCTACCCGGGCACAGACTCGTCCCCCGACGTACGCCGCCACGAGGCCGAGCACGACCGAACCGAGCGCCCAGCCGCCGGATACCTCCCATGAACCCGGCTGGAAGGCGCGCGCGGGCCCCAGCGCCAGCCACAGGAGCGAGAAGAGAATGAAGAGCACGGCCGCCATGGCGATGTAGCCGACGACGGCGGCGAGGATGTTCCTGAGCATCATGTTGCTCCTGAAGAGAGTGAGGCTGTGGGTGTGGCAACGGGCGGACGATTGTCGTGGGCTCCGCGGACGGTCCGGATCGCCGCCGCGTGCCGCGGATCAGTACCGGCCGAGCCGTTCCCGATACGAGAGCACTTCCTTTCGCAGTACGGGGGCGAGCAGATACAGCCCCAGCAGGTTGGGAATCGCCACCACGTAGATCATCGCGTCCGAGAGATCGATCAGCGCGGCGAGATTGATGCTCGAGCCCAGGACCACGAAGCCGCAGAAGAACAGCTTGAATCCCGTCTCCACCGACCGGTTCTCGCCGGTCAGGTAGGTGGCCGCCTTGAGGCCGTAGTAGCTCCACGAGATCATCGTCGAGAAGGCGAACAGCACCGCCGCGACCGAGAGGGGCACGGGCGACCAGGAGAGCGTGCTCTCGAACGCGGTCTTGGTCATTTCGATGCCGCTGATGCCGGCATCCGCCAGCGCGGGGTCGTAGACCGTGGTGATGATGACCAGTGCCGTCATGGTGCAGATGACCACCGTGTCGATGAACGGCTCGAGCAGGCTGACGAAGCCCTCCGTGCAGGGTTCGTCGGTCTGCACCGCCGAGTGCGCGATGGCGGCGGAGCCGAGGCCGGCCTTGTTGGAGAAGACCGCGCGCCTGAATCCGATGATCATGACCCCGATCATCCCGCCGCCGATGCTCTCCGGCGAGAAGGCGCCCTGCCAGATCTGGACGATGGCCGCCGGCAGCCGGCCGGCGTTGATGCCGATGATCGCCAGGGCCGAGAGTACGTAGAGCACCGCCATGAAGGGAACCAGCTTCGAGGTGACCCGTGCGATGCTCTTGATGCCGCCGACGATGACCATCGCTACGGCTGCGGCCATGAAGACGCCCAGCAACCAGGCCTTGTCGCTGAAGAAGCTGGCCTCGGCTCCGGTAACCTCGACCAGGATGGCGGCGGCCTGGTTGGACTGGAACATGTTGCCGATGCCGAGGCAGCCGAAGACCATGGCGGCGGCGTAGAAGATTCCCAGGCCGTGGCCGACCCGGGGCAGGTTCCGCAGCTCCAGGCCGCGGTGCAGGTAGTACATGGGACCGCCGCTGACCGAGCCGTCCGGGTTGGTGTGACGATACTTCACCGCGAGCGTGCACTCGGCAAACTTGGTGCTCATGCCGAGCAGGCCGGCGATGATGAGCCAGAGCGTGGCTCCGGGCCCGCCCAGCGAGATCGCCACCGCCACCCCCGCGATGTTCCCGATGCCGACCGTGCCCGACACGGCGGTCGCGAGCGCCTGGAAGGGGGTCACCTCGCCCGGTTGGGAGGGGTCGGTGTAGCGCCCCCGGACCAGGTCCAGCGCGTGCTTGAAGCCGCGCACGTTGATGAAGCGCAGGTACAGGGTGAAGAACACGCCACCCGCGATGAGCCACGCCACGATGAGGGGTACGTCGGCGCCGGCGATGGACACTGCGTAGAAGATGAAGCCGGCGACCGCGTCCGTAACGGGTTGCATGAACTCGTTGATCCGTTCGTCAAGACCCATGGAGGGCGTCCTTGGCTGGAGTAAGGGGGTGGGCCGACGGAGTCAGTCCGCAAGAAGGGATGTGATGCACGCCACGTTGACCGCGTCCTCCACGGACGCGCCCCGGGAGAGGTCGCACCAGGGACCCGCGAGCCCCTGCACGATCGGACCCAGCGCCTCCGCGCCGGCGAGCCGCTGGACAAGTTTGTAGGCGATGTTGCCAGCGTCCAGATCGGGGAAGATGAGCACGTTGGCCCTTCCCGCCACCGGTGAGTCCGGGGTCTTCCGACGGCCGACCGCTTCGATGAGGGCGGCGTCGGCCTGAAGCTCGCCGTCCACCGCGGTGTGCGGGCTCATCTCACGGAAGCGGGCCAGAGCGGCCCGCACCCGGTCCACGGAGGGACCTTCCGCGCTGCCCCGGGTCGAGTACGAGAGGAAGGCCACCCGGGGCTGGTCGCCGACGATCCGCCGCCGTGCGCGGCACGACGCCACCGCGATCTCCGCGAGCTGCTCCGCCGTGGGGTCGGGCACGATGGCCGAGTCGGCGAAGGTGAGCACTTCGGCATCCGGGCCGCGGAAGGGCCGCACCACCATGAAGAAGGACGAGGAGACGGTGGTGGCCCCTTCCGCCCGGCCGACGCAGTGGATCCCGGCCCGGATCACGGCCGCGGTGGTATGGACCGCCCCGGCTACCCCGCCGTCGGCCTCGCCGGTCCCGACCATCAGCGCGCCGTGGTAGAGGGGATCCGCGGCGAGGCGGCGCAACTCGTTGCCGGGAAGGTCGCGGAAGCGCTTCAGCCCGCCGAGGACGGCCGCGTGGCGCTCCACCCGGGCCGGGTCGGCCGGGTCCACCACCCGGATGCCGCGGGAGCGCGGATCGCCGGCGAGCTGGCGCTCCAGCTCGCCGGCGGGGCCCAGCAGCAGGGGATCCGCGAGTCCGTCGGCGGCCGCGGCCAGCGCCGCCTCACGGATTCGCGGATCCCTGCCTTCGGGGAACACGACCCGCCTCGGCCGCTTCCCCGCCCGACGCCGCAACTCGTCGACGAACGTCACATCGACCCGGTCATGGCGATCGTCCCGAACCGCGCCGGACTCGCATCAACAAGCTGCGGGAGGTCTCGCTCTCTCGGCTGCTACGCTCCTCCCCGGATGGTCGGGTTGTTGAAGGTCTCGATGATCGGAATCGGAACGCAGGTCTGGTCGCCGTACGATCCACCCTTGACGCCCAGCTGATACGGCTCCCCCGCAGCCGGCACCAGGGGCAGGCTGAGGCGGTGGATGTCGTACGCGCGGAAGCCCTCGAACCACAGTTCGCGCTGGCGCTCGTCGATGACCGCCTGGCGAATCTCGGCATCGCCCATGCCCATGAAGTGGGGCAGGCCGTGCGCGTCGCGGAGCGCGTTGATGATGTTCACGGCCTCGTCGCCGCCCGCCACCTCGGCGATGATGAGCTGCGCCTCCTCCCAGCGGGCGATGGGCATCGGCGAACTCGCCGAGGTGTACTTGCTCTGCCCCCAGACGTTGCCGGGCGCCCAGCCGGTGTTCTGACCGGTGTCGTAGGTGGTCGTGCGCGGATCCGGGACGCCGCCGGTCATGAGTTCCCGGGTCCAGGGAGCGATCCCGAAGGTGAAGTTGAAGAGGTTGGTGGCCCAGACGCGGTTGTTCAACCGGTTGGGCGCATCCGAGGGATAGATGTCCATGCGAAAGCCCTCGGGGACCTGGCGGGCGTCAGCCACCGCACCCGGGCCGTCCCCCTGGTACAGCTTCACCCGGGCTCGGCCCACCAGCGCCGCGTTGGCGATGTCGCCCGCCCCGGAACTCTGAGCGTGCTGGAGCGCGTTCGAGAAGCGCTGCTCCGCCTCGGCGAAGGCCTGTACCGCGGTAATCTCCGGTCCGCTGTCCAGGGCGATCGTGCAGTGCGCGGCGCCCAGCATGGATAGGCTGAAGCCGGCCAGCAGAGAGGCTCTGGCGAGCCGCTGGGTGCGCATGGCGACCTCCGCGTCGCTCCAGCCCTCGAGCAGGCCTGTGAGGTTGTCGGCCACCCACCGCGCGCGTGACGCGGGAACGTAGGCGGAAGGCAGCGCGGCCGTGCAGTCGTTGTCGGCCCAGGCGTTCTGGCCCTGGGGGCGGCGGCGGTCCAGCGACCAGTTGTCGCCGCCGGCGTTGGTGTCTTCGTACTCGTCGCTCAGGTTCGCGGTCACGACCAGGAACGCACCGTGGGCGCACAGGAAGTCCGCCTCCAGGCCGTTCATGAGCGCCCCGGCCTGGGCGGGAATCTCCACGTTCTCCGAGAGCAGGCGGCTGGGGTCGGTGACTTCGAGAAGGCTGTCCACGTCGCACGCGGCGGAGAACGCCAGCAGCGCGGCGCACGCGAAAGCCCGGGTCATCACTGGAATCGTCTTGATATGCATGATCACATTCTCCTCTCTGTCGGGCTCAGAAGCTGAAGCGGACGGAAGCGGTGATCTGCTGTGGCAACGGCAGGTTGTTCTGCGCCATGAAGGCCCTGCCGCCGCTCGAGAACATCACTTCGGGGTCCGAAGCGGTCCAATCCGTCAAGGTGAAGAGATGCTGGGCCGCGAGCTGCAGTACG
>JAJEBS010000059.1 GCA_022822425.1 Gemmatimonadota bacterium
CCGGTCCCCGGCGTCCTCGTCCGTGAAGTAGCCCGTCACGTCCACAGAACCCGGCCGCCCGACCCGGACCGTCTGCGTCGCGATCGTGCGATACGGCTTCGGCGGCTCGTTCACGTCCGTCACCGAGATGTCCACGTTGCCCGCGCCGGTCGCCGTGCCACCCACCTCGCTCACGGTCAGCGTCAGATCGTACGCGTCCCGTCCCTCGTGGTTCAGCGCGCGCTTTACCTTGATCTTTCCGTCGTCGTCGCTCGCACTCGCCGCCGCCACCGAAAAATCGCCCGAGCCCGTGCCCGACAGTCCATAGCTGAGCGTCCCGCAATCCCCCGTCGTCGTGACCCCCACCTTGCCGTCCACTCCGTCGCCGACACGCGCATTCTCGGGCACCGATAGAGCCCCGTTCGACACCGTGATCCCGCACGGCTCCGGCTCCGGCTCGATCGTCACCGGAAACGTCTGCGTCGCCGTCAGACCCGCGCGGTCCCGCGCCGTGACCGTGACCGTCGCGCTCCCCGCAGCAACGCCCGTGAGCGTCACCGGGCTCCCGCTCGCGTTCACCGTCAGCTTGCCCGTCGCCGACGATTGCGACGTGAACGTCAGCCGGTCCCCGGCGTCCTCATCCGTGAAGTAGTTCGTCACATTCACCGAACCCGGCCGCCCGACCCGGATCGTCTGCCGGCCGATCGAGCCCGTCGCCTTCGGCGCCTCGTTCACGTCCGTCACCGTGATGTCCACGTCGGCCGAGCCGCTCACCGATCCCCAGCTCACCGTCAACTTCAGCGCGTACGCGGCCCGCGCCTCGTGGTTCGGCGTCTTGGCCACCTTGATCCTCGCGTCGTCATTGCTCGCACCCGCCGCCGCCACCGAGAAATCCTCCCAGCCCGCGCCCGACAGCGCATAACGAAGCCGCCCGCAGTCCGACGCGTCCACACTCACGTCGCTGCTCAACGCGGTGCCCACACCCGCATTCTCAAGCACCGACAAGGCGGCAGCCGACACGTTGATCTTGCAGTCCGGCGTCCGTTCGTAGACCTCGACGTCAAACTGCTGCGTAGCCGTCAGTCCTCCGGTGTCCTTCGCCGTAACCGTTACCGTCGCGCTGCCCTCGGCCACACCCGTGAACCTGACCGGGCTGCCGCTCGCATTCACCGTCACCTCGTCCGTGTCCGACGAAACCGAGGTGTACGTCAAATCGTCCCCGTCGCGATCGTGGAAGTATCCCGTCACGTCCACTGAGCGGCTCCTGCCAACGTCAACCGCTCGATCCGATATCGTCCCCCGGAGAGTCGGCTTCCGGTTCGGAACCCGCACCTCGAACACATGCTTCTTCGTCCCGCCCATCCCGTCGTTCGCCGTCAGCGAAACATTCGCACGCCCCTTGCCCGTGGCCGTGACCGTCAGCGTTGTCCCGCGAAGCACGACGGTCGCCACATCCGTGTCCGAAGACTCGACCGCGTGGCCGAGATCGTCCCCGTCGGGATCCCGGAACACGCCGGAGATCTCGATCTCCTTCTCGTTGGTGCCCTCGCCCACATACAGCGTCAGGTCTTCGATCGAATTGGCGACCACCGGCACCCGGTTCGGAACCTCGACATCGAACTTGTCGACGGCCTCCAGATCGCCATCCGTCGCCGTCACGGTCACCGTCGCGTTGCCCTTGCCCGTGGCCGTAACCGTCAGCGTGCTCCCGCTCAACGTCGCGGTCGCCACGGCCGTGTTCGACGACGCGGCCTCGTAGCCGAGTACATCCTCGTCGGAATCGCTGAACACTTTCGTCAGGTCGATCACCTTCTGGGTCGTCCCTTCGCCCACGTACAGCGTCATATCGTCGATGTCGTCTTTGACAACCGGCGTGCGGTTCGGAACCTCGACGGTGAACTCGTCCACTGCCTCCAGGCCGCCGGGGTCTCTCGCCGTCACGGTCACCGTCGCCTTCCCCTTCCCCTTCGACGTAACCGTCAGCGTGTTCCCGCTCACTGTCGCGGTCGCCACGGCCGTGTTCGAGGAGACGGCCTCGTAGCCGAGAACGTCCCCGTCGGGATCGCGGAACACTTCCGATAGGTCGATCCGCTGCCGGTTCGTACCCTCGCCCACGTACAGCGTCAGGTCGTCGATCTCGGTTTTGACCACCGGCGCGCGGTTGGGAACCTCGACAGCGAATACGTCTTGCGCGGTCAAGTCGCCAGGATCCGTCGCCGTAACGGTCACCGTCGCGGTGCCCTTACCAGTGGCCGTGACCGTCAGCGTGCTCCCCGTCAACGTTGCGGTCGCCACGGCCGTGTTCGAGGACTCCACCTCATAGCCGAGATCATCGCCGTCGGGATCCTTGAACACGTCGGAGATCTCGATCTCCTTCTCGTTTGGACCATCGCCCACGTACAGCGTCAGGTCGTCGATCGGCTGTTCAACCTTCGGCGCCTCATTCCCCTTCTTCACCGTCACTACGAATTTCTGCTGCGCCGTCCCGCCGCGGCCGTCGTCAGCGGTGACCGTCACGGTCGCGCTTCCCGCCTTCAGCCCCTTGTACGTCACCTTGCTTCCGTCAATGCTGACCTCCACCACGGTCGCATCCGACGAGCCAACCGTGTACGTCAGCCGATCTTCGTCCAGATCGCTGAAGTACGACGACACGTCCACCATCGCGCTCTCTCCCGCCACCAGCATGGTGTCCCGAATACTACCCTCCGGCTTCGGCGCCCGGTTCGGCTGCTTTACAACGACGGTCACATCCACGCTTGCCTGCGCTCCGCATTCGTCGTGCACCGTCACTTCCAATTCGTACAGGCCCGGATCCAGCGCGGCCGTCGTCGAGATCTGCGCGGTCAGCGCGTTGATCGTGAACTTGTTCTCTCCCCCGTCGTCCAGTACGTAGTACGGGATGCCGTCCGTGGTCTCGGCGGCCACGGTGCCGATCACCTGTCCAGACTTGACCGGGTGCATCAGCTCGAACACGATCGGACTCCTCTGTGGAAACCGGACGCTGCATTCGATGAACGCGGAGCGCGCGTCCGCGTTCGCCGCGACCCAGCCCGCCGTTGCCGCGCTCGTCGAGATGGACGGCGGATCCAGCGACACGTAGAAGACCTCGACGGCCTCCGTATTGTCGTCCTTGAGCGTCTGCACGCTGATCGGCTTCGATGTCTCGCCCGGCTCGAACAGGACAGTCTCGTTCGCCGCCGTGTAGTCCCGCCCGGCCACGGCCGTCCCGTCGTTCGTCCACCACCGCACGGAGACCCGGTCCGCCACGGGCATCGACATGGTCACGGTCGAACTCCACGCTGACCCCTCGCTGACCGTGTCCGGCACCGCCGTGAGCGAGACGGTCACCGACCCTTTGTCGACGATCGTCGCGGTTGTCGCCACGTGCTCGACGACGATCAGCGTGCCGGGAGCCGTCGCGCCGGTGAGCGCGAGCACCACCGTCTCGCCCTTGTCCAGGATGCCGTCCTCGAACGCTTGGAGCGCGATCCGTGCGACGTTCTCTCCCTGCGCGACGGTCGCCTCGCCTGACAGCGCCGTGTAGTCCTCCCCGGCCACGGCCGTGCCGGAGATCGAGTATCGAACCGTAACGGATCCGGCAGCTGTGCTCCCCTCGACCGATACCTCGAAGTGGCCGGTCTCGCCCTCGGCCACGGTGCCGCCTTCGGGTGCTGAGAGCGTTATCCTGAGCGTGTCGGACGCCGCCGGGACGGTGGGGGCGGATGCCCGCGCGGAGTCGGCGCCCGCCGCCAGAGCGAGCGAAGCGGTCAGAACCGGGAGGATCCGGGCAACAGCACCGGACCGGCGTGCGATTGGGAGGCGGTTTTGGGGAAGGCGAACGGGTAGCGGAATGGTCATTGCGCAGAGGTGTCCTTGCACAGGGGGGGCGGAAGGGGGTCGTGGCCCGAAGCGGCCGTAAGAGAAGGCGACGGAAGGTGTACCGGGAAACGCGGCGAACGCAAGGGGGCGTCGCCGACGGCGCCCGGGCGGTGCGAACGTGTCGGCGGTTGCGCACGCACGCGTTCGGAAGGCGCCGGACCGGAGGCCGATCCGGCCGGTCAAGCGGCTTGTGGGAAAGGACTTACGCGTTCAGGGCCGGATGATCCGCACCACCTTGCCGTCCCGGTCGACGACCACCACGGGGACCTCGATCACGTCGTCGGCGAACACCTCCGCGTGTGAGCTTTCTACCTCAACATCCCCTCGGACATCCCCCTGTGCAGCCATCGGCAGCGTATACGGATCCGCCTTGCTCACGTCCACCTCGTAGCCGAGATCCGCCAGCGCCTGAATGGTGATCGCGGTCAGCAGCAAGCCCCCGCCGGGCGCCATGATGTCGCCGGGAATGACGCGCTCCCGCCAATGGATGTTCAACACGGGTATCCTGTCCTCGAGCGGCACCTTGCCGTCGGCGTACCCCTCGCCGCCGGCGGCGTCGAACGCCGCCACCGCCAGCGGACCCGCGAAGTGCCCGTCCCCGTCCCCGTGCCGGAAGAGTTCCCTCCACGACTTGGGGCTTGAACCCCATCTCCAATCTCCAAACCCCAGCACATGTCCGATCTCGTGGAGTGCGGACCGGTACAAACGGCCAACGACCGGAACGGGGCCGCGAGACCACCACAGGGAGAACGAGTTCTCGCCGAGGAAGGCTTGCCCGGACTCCCGCACGCCGCATGTGGCGGCGGTTGCCGATGCACCGCCCTGCCGGGCAACCCATTTCATGCGGATCAACAGGTCGTCAATGACACCCACCACCCGCGGCGGCGACGGGCCATCGAAGCAGAATTCGTTCAGCGGTCCACGCACCGGCACGTCCGGTAGGTCGCCCGTCACCGCCTCCATCCACCGGTCCGCCGCCCGCCGAACCACCGCTTCCTCCTCGGGCGTGAATTCCGGATCGAAGTATAACTCGATGTTGAACGCGTCGGGGTCCGGTGCGGGCACCACCCAAGTCCGGAAGCGGTGGGTCGCCCGCAACCCTCCCGGATCGGTTGCCGTCACCTCGACGTCGGTCGTGTCCACCGCCATCGGATCCAACCACAGCACCCCGTCTTCGATCCGCGCGGCCAACACGCCGGACTCGGTCGTCTCGACGGAGTAGGCCAGCGAGTCGCCGTTGGGATCGTAGAAGTAGTCGGCAAGTGCCAAGTCGGCCGACGGACCCCCAACCTGAAGCCGGTGCGGGGGAACCGTCGCCCGGGCCACCGGGCTCCGGTTGTCGGCTTCTGCGAACAACGCCAGCCCTTCACCCCGAGCCAGTCTCAGGCCTTCATAGCCAGCCACCCTCACTTCTGGTAACGGAGGGAATCCGAGATGTGTGGCACCGCCGTCCGAGCGGGCAGCCACCTCGAAAGGGGTACTGACCGTGTCGCCGGGCAGCAGCGAAACGATCTCGCGAGAGATCGATCCGCGCTGGACCGACACCGGAACCGTGAACGCAAACGGCGCGCCCGAAGGTATCCGCACCGCCACGCGCGCTGGACCCCGCGCCAGCACGTCGCCATCCACCCGCACGAACTCGGGCCGGATGGGAAACGGTGCCCCCGGGTTGCCGTGGAGCCTGACCCACTCCAATTCTGACAGACCCGCGAAAAAGCCCGGTGGCAGCGCCGCAAGCTCGTTATACTCAAAGCTGAGTTCCGCGAGCTTTGGCGTACCGGAGAAGACGCCCGTGGGTAGCTCGACCAGATCGTTATCGTTCAAGGCAAGCCTGACCAGGCTCTGCAAGCGAGCGAAGATGTCCGGTGGAAGAGTTTCCAGCCGGTTGTATTGCAAATAAAGGCGCTGGAGCGCCGGCGTATCTGAGAAGAGACCGGGCGGCAATTCGGCGAGTTGGTTCCCGTCCAGGGATGCCTGCTCAAGCTGCGGTGTCTCCGAGAACAATCCGGCGGGCAGTTCGGTCAGCAGGTTGTCCCCGGCCACAAGATATTCCAGGCGAGGCAGGCCGGAGAAGATGCCCTCCGGCAGCGAGGTCAGCCGGTTCCCCCGCATCGTCACGAACCGCAGGTTCGGAAGCTCGCGAAAGAGATCCTCCGGCAACTCCGTCAGTTCATTGCGGTCGAACCGGAGCCTGACGAGCGCGTCCAGACCCGAAAAAGTGCCCGGTGTCAACTCCGTCAGGCGATTCCGCCATAGGTTCATCTCTTCCAGATCCGACAGGCCCTTGAAGACTCCCGGCTGCAATTGCGTCAACTCGTTGTTGTTGAGATGTAACCGCCTCAGGCCCGGCAGGCCCTCGAAGATGCCGGACGGCAGTTCCGTCAACTCGTTGTTGTTCAGACCCAGAAAGTGCATTGCGACAAGTCCGTCGAAGTCGCCCTTCCTGAGCTGCCGAATGCCCTTCTCGTCGAGGTGCAGAGAAATGATGCTTCCGAGCATCTCTTCCGTCACCTCCGAGCAGTTCCCGACGCGTTCGAGTCGTACGATCTCCGCGCTCACTGCCGGCGTCCGGTTGCAGACCCCCTCGTCCGATACCGCTGCCGCCTCGAACGTCAGAGTCACGGTGCCCGCCGTCACCTCCATTTTCTGAGCGCCAGGCTCCGGCCCCAGTGTCCACACCGCCGCCGCCAGCCCGAGGCTGTCGGTCGCCGTCTCGCTCGGATCCACCCGCCCGCTCCCCGCTTCCGGCTGGAACCGCACCGAGGCTCCCCGAACCGGCCGTCCGGCTTCGTCCGTGACGCGCACCGATACGGAATCCGGCAGCGCGTGCCCCGCCAGAGCCCACTGATCTTCCCCGGAACGCACCTCGACCGACGCCACTGCCTCGTCGGGGCCGAGCGCCGTCGCGGTGATTGCGACGCGGGCGTCGTCGGCTGAGACCGCCAGCATCTGAGGTCCCGGCATCGGCCCCAGCGTCCAGGTGGCCGACGCCAGCCCCGTGCTGTCGCTTTGCGCCACGGCGGGCTCGACCCTGCCGTGGCCGCCGCCCGCCTCGAACGCCACGGCCGCCCCGGACACCGGCGTGCCCCCGGCGTCCAGCACCCGCACGCCGACCGGCTCCAGCAGCGCAAGCCCCGCCGCCGCCCGCTGTCCCTCCCCGAACGGATCGAGCGCGGCCGCGGCCTGACGCACTTCGACGCGGGCCAGATCGGACGTCACGGGAGTCCAGGCCCGTAACTGCGCCACGCCGCTTCCGCGCGCCGTCACCGTGCCGTCCGCGTCCACCGTGAACACGGCCGCGTCCCGGCTGGTCCATCGCACCTGCCCCGCTCCCGGTCCGCCTCCGCCCTCGACCGAGAACGAGAACTGTTCGCCGATGTGCGTCAGTGTCACCGCGTCCGGCACGATCCGGAGCGCCGGCTCCGGCTCGACCACCGGGTCCGAGTCGCAGGACCCGAGCGCCGCCAGGAACAGCGCGGCGGCGAACGCCGGCATCCGTCCCGGCCGGCCGGCACGACCCAAGCCCACCACGTACGGAAGCGGATCAGAGTCCGGCGGGTCTCGGCTCGCGTTCGCTGCGGGGATTCGCGTTCGCATCGTCCTTCGAGTACTTGAGGGTGCCCGGATCGCGGGCGGGTTGCCGTCGCATCCCCGCCGGGAGTTGCTTTTTCGGGTGCCCGAAAGATGCCCGCTCCGACGCTCGACGGGCAAACGGCCGATCTCCCGGCGCGGCGGGCTTCGGTTCGCTCCGTGCGCGCTACAGCCTTCTGGAGACCCAGACGGCCCGTCCGACGACGCGGATCTCCTCGGCGAGACGCTCGTAGCTGTCGTAGTCGGGGTTGAGGGACTTGAGCACGACCCTGGGCGGATCGGAGTGGGGGACGTGCTCGATACGCTTGGCGACGAGCCCCATGCCGTCCCAGATGACGAAGATGCCGGGCGGAACCGGTACCTTGAGGCTCACGTCGATGAGGATGCGGTCGCCGCTTGAGAGCACCGGCTCCATCGAGTCCCCGTCCACGGTGATCATCCGCAGATCCTCCGGCCTGGCCCGGAACTCGTGGCGGATGAGCGGATCGGCGAACAGCCAACTGTCGGCGGCCTCCTCGAAGTCGTCGTTCCACGCCCCCGGCCCGGCGGACGCGCGCACGTCGATCTCCGGCACCGCGCTGTAGCCCCTCGGGGCCGTGTAGGGACTCGGCGGCGCGGGCTTCGGACGCGCCCGGCGCGTGAACCTCCGGTCGTGCCTGAGCAGGTCGGGGCTGCACCCCAGATGCTCCGCCAAGGCCTCGCGATCATCCTCGGCCAGCACCTTGGGCGTGCCCCGGTGGATGAACTGGTGCAGATAGGATGAGTTGCGCTCGATGGCGAGCGAGGCGGTGCGCAGGTTCGTCTGGCTGTCGGCCACCATCCTGAGCAGCCTCCGGCGCACGGGATCCAGCTGGTCGGCGTCCTTCTTTCTTCGTCCCATAGGTGGGAAATTACCCACTAACTGCCGCCGACGCAACGGGACGATCCTAACTCGTACACGCGATCTCCCTCGGCGTTAGGGTATGCGGCGGGGTCAATACCCCACACGACTCCGCCTCGCGGGGCACCGATGCATCCGTGCGTGGAGTGTGTCGGTCGATTCGTTGGTGTTGACATGTGGGAAGCGCAAAAGGGGACGTTTTCCGCCCCGCTGGCGGCGAGCGCCGAATCTCCGGTTCCGTATCTCGTTGTCTTTCAACGATGTGGGGAATAGGCTATTTCCCACCATCTTGCGCTCGTTGACAACACGATGTTTTGGTTTCCGGGCAATGAGGAACCTGACGAGGGAGTTCGAGCGCCGCATGACGGCTTTCCGGCGGAGGACGGGGATGTCGCCGTCGGAGTTCGGGGAGCGGGCGGTTGGCGACCGGAAGTTCGTGGGCGACGTGCGCCGGGGCCGTTCGCCGCGGCTGGCGACGGTGGAGCGGGTTCTGGCGTTCATGGAGGCCTACGAGCATGCGCGCGGCCTGGATTTGCGGGATCCGAAAACCGAACGGGGGCGGCGGAGAGGCCGCCGCCCACCGACCCCTTCAGGGAAAGGAAGGAAACGATGAGAACGTTGTTGACGACGATGCGGACGGGCATGTGGGCCGCGCTGCTTATGCTGGCGCCGGGCGCGGTGCACGCGCAGGGCACGAGCCCATGGGTGGACGCGGTGAACGAGCTACAGACGCAGTTCACGGGACCGATCGCGCGCGGTCTGTCGCTGATCGCGATCGTGGTGGGCGGGCTGATGTTCGCGTTCGGCGAGGGCGGCAGCAAGCGCACGCTGGCCGGGATCATCTTCGGGATCGGGATGGCCGTGGGCGCGGTGAACTTCCTGGGCTGGCTGTTCTGATGCGGGGTCTTGGACGCTGGCCGGGCTACGCGGCGCTCAACCGTCCGCTGACGGTGCTGGGCGTCGAGCGGCGGCTGTTCCTGCTGGGCGCGACGCTGGCGGTCGCGGTGTGGAACGCGACGGCCTCGCTGGTGGCGGGTGGCCTGGTGTTCGCGGGTTGCTACGGCGCGGGCTGGCTGGCGGGCCGCAAGGATCCGGCCATGCTCGCGGTGCTCCGGTCCGCAGCGCGGTATCCGGCCCGGTACGATCCGGGCAAGTGGGCGGACGAGCCGTGGCATCTCCGCATTCGGCAGGGTTCCCGGTGAGGGTCGCCGAGGAACGCCGGGCTTTCCGAGCGGCGGGTTCGCTGGCCGAGGAGCTGCCCTACTGGGGCTGGCTCGGCGACGGTCGCACCTGCCTGACCCGTTCGGGCGAGCTGGTGGGGGCGGGCCGGATCCGGCCCGCCGCCTTGGACGGTCGCACACCCGAACAGATCGACCGGGTGCTGGGTCTTTGGCAACGACTGCTGTCCGGGCTCGGCCCCGGCGCGCGCTTGCAATTCCACCTGCTTCGCCGTCCGCTCGGGTCTCCTCGTGGAGCCGATGCGGACGATTCCGGCGTTGCGGCGGTCTCGGCGCGGAAGCGGCGCGCGTTCCTGGCCGGACGCGTGCAGCGGCTCGAAGCCTACGTCGTCTGGTCGCATGATCCGGGCTTGCGCCCTGTGGCCGAGGGTTCGCGGCAGGGATTGCTTTCGCGGCTCACCGGCTGGAGGAAGCGTCGCCGGAGCGCGCCGACCTACCTGGCCGCGGAGATCGAGGCGGTGGCGGACCGGTTCCGGGCGATGATCGGGGCGGGCCGGGCGCTCGTGGCCGAGCACACGCCGGTCGAGATGCTGGGAGCCTTGGAAGGCTCCCGGCTTCTCTCCGAACTCACAAACAAGCCCGGCACGTTCTGGGACGGCGCGACGGGGAGCGGCATGAACTGGCGGCTCGCGCTTTCGGAACTCGAAGCCGAGCGCTCGCACCTGAAGCTGGACGGCGAGCCGGTCATCCTCTATTCGCTCCTGTCGCCGCCGGGCCAAGCGCACGCCAACCTCCTCAAGGATCTGTACTGCCTGGACGCGAAGCTGACCGTCTCGCTCGAATGGCGGCCTTGGACGGTGGAGGCGGCGCGGAGGCGGATCCGGAGCGCTCAGCGCCATTACTTTTCGCGCCGCTACTCGATGATGGCGCACGCGCAGGACGCCCAAGGCACGGCGGCGGCGATGGTCGATTCCGCGGCGGCCGCCGAGTCGGACCGACTGGGCGCGGCTCTGATCGAGCTCGAAGCCGACGGGGTGGCCTACGGCGAGGCGTCGCTGACCGTCGCGCTCCATGGCGGACTGGAAGAGATCGAACGGCTGGACGGAGACGTGCGCCGCCTGTTCGCCGCGCACGACGCCAAGGTGATCCAGGAAGGCTACGGCCAGCTTCCCGTCTGGTTCGCGCGGCTCCCGGCCCAGCCGAGGCGCCGACAGGTGCGCAAGGTGTTCGTCTCCGCTGGCGTCACGGCCTGCCTCGCGCCCGTGTTCGGGCCGCCGAGGGGAAAGAAGACGAGCCGCCATCTCGACCGGGAGCCGCTCGCGGTGTTCGAGACGCCGTGGCGCACGGCCTACCGCTACGACCTCTTCGCGGGCGAC
>JAJEBS010000290.1 GCA_022822425.1 Gemmatimonadota bacterium
CCTGCCGGAGCCGTCCGACGATTTCATCGGCGACTTCACCCATTCGTGGCACTTCGGAGACCCGCTGCTCGCCGAGGATCTCGCGCACACGATCGAGGGAGACATCGATCGCCATCGGATCCCGACCCGCCGGTTGGAGGACAACCGGCTGGTCCTGCACCCGGAATGAACCGCTCTACGGCGGGAGCGCGCGCGTCACGACCCGATCCGTTCCGGCGGCTGTGCACCCGCGGCGTGGTGGCCGAAGGGCCGGCGCAACAGCATGGCCATGGCATGGCTTGGGGCACGGACACGACCATCAAGCTCCGGTGGCCGTAACCCAGGCAGACGGTCGGCTGCCTCCGTCTGGCTGACGTGCGCATGCCCCCATCCCGCGCGTCACCACCGCCATGCGTCATCGTTCTCGGCATGCACCGGAGCGGAACTTCGCTGCTGACCGGAAGCCTGGAGGCAGCCGGGCTACACCTCGGCGACGTCAATCATGCCGCCCGGTTCAACCGGAAAGGCAACAAGGAGAACGAATCCATCCGCCGGTTCCACAACGGGCTGCTGAGGAAGAGCCGCGCGGCGTGGCACCGGCCACCGAATCGCCAGATCGAATGGAACGAGGCCGACGAGGGACGAGCCCGGTCACTCATAGAGCCGTACCTCCGTTCTGACCGGCCCTGGGGCTTCAAGGACCCTCGAACCATCTGGACGGTCGAAGGATGGCTTCGACTCCTGCCCGGTGCACGCCTGATTGGCGTGTTCCGTCATCCGTCGCTGGTGGTTCACTCCCTTGTCGCCAGGCACCTGAACACGGTGATCGAGCCGGACGAGGCCTTGAGGCTCTGGTACGCGTACAACTCCGAGCTCGTGCGCCTGCAGCGGCGGTACCGGTTTCCCCTCGTTCAATTCAGTTCCGGAGCGGCGCTTCACGAAGATTTCATCGCTCCGTTGACCTCCTTCGCGCGTTCGCTCGGCCTTGCCGGACCGCTAGACCGCTTCTTCGACCGCGCGCTGGTGCATCAGACAAAGCCCGGCCCGGTAAGGGGGATCCGGGCTCGAATCCTGTACAGGCGGTTGATCGCGGGGTCCCGATCCGGAACGGGGTCCGGCGCGACGCGGGCGACGCAAGGCTCGTCATGACGGCGTCCCGGCCCGGTCAACGCGCGCGGGACCGCCATCCACCCCGGCGGTGCCAATCGACCACCGGGGTCCGAACCGCTCTCCCTCGGAGATAGAGCCGAAACCGGCGGAGGATATGCGCACCGCCCCAAGCGGCATCGTTTATCCTCGGCACTCGGGCACGGACGCCCGTGCCGGCCTGGATTCGGAGGGGTTCTTGGGACCGCGCGAACTGTCGCAAACCTGGCTGTTGAGTGGCATTCCGCGTTCCGGGACATCGCTTTGCTGCCGCTTGGCGGGCGGCCTGCCGGACACGGTGGCCCTATCGGAGCCCATCCGCCGCAAGGCGTGGGGGGGAATGGACACCCCGCGCGACGCTGTCGCCCGGATCGGCGACTTCGCCGAGCGGACGAGGGCACGGATCCTGACCGAGGGACGGGCGCCCTCGGTCCAGGTCGGGGGCAGTCTCGACGACGACCGAGTCTCCCTGCAGCGGGGAGATTCGGGTCTGCGTCAACCCCGGGGAGAATGGGGCGAGATCGAGATCGGGAAGCCTCTCACCCCCCGGTTTGCCCTCGTGATCAAGCACAACGCACTGTTCGCGGCGCTCTTGCCGCACCTCGCCGATTCCTTTCCGTGCCTTGCCCTGGTGCGCAACCCGTTGTCGGTCCTCGCATCCTGGCAGACCGTGAACCTGCCGGTTCACCGTGGCCGCATCCCGGCGGGAGAGGAGCTGGACCCAGGGTTGCGCGGCGCGCTCGACCAGGAGCCGAACGTGCTGGAGCGCCAGCTCATCGTGCTCGACTGGTTCTTCGGCCGCTTTCGGGACGGCCTCGCACCGGAGAACATCCTCCGATACGAAGACCTGATCGAGAGCGGGGGCCTCGCGCTCTACCGTCGGATCGGCCATGCGCGAGCCCACCCCGCGGTCCTGAACGGCCGCAACGACAGCACACTCTACGACCGGTCCTCGGTGGACATGCTGCTGGACGCGCTGCTGAAGACCGGTGGAAGCTGGCGGCACTTCTACCGCCCCTCCGACTGCGAGCAGGTGGCGGCCGGAATCCGAACGGCAAGGTAACGATCAGTCCCCTGCTCGGGGGTGGTCGCAGCCGGCCGGCGGCGTTTTGACGGGCCCGGTCTCGAGACCGACCATCAGGAGACCGGAGGCTGACCTTCGCCCTCGGCCAAACCCGGATTGGAACGGGCCATCGCGCGCAGCCGAACGAACTCCGGGAGATAGGACAACCGCAGGAGCCAGGAAACGACGCGGTGGGTCCTCCCGCCGCGATCGGCGTGGCCGGCGATCTCGGGGGCGATCCGCACCTCTTCGGACACCCCGAGAAAGGCGAAGATGCGCCGGAGGGTGGCGTCGTGGCGCTCCGAGAGATCGCGGGTGCGGACGATCAGGACCTGCTCCCGGTCGAAGGACCGGTAGAGGTTGCGCAACTGAAGGCTGTACAGGCCGCGCCGGCGATACGAGCACACCCGCGTCAGCGATCCGAACGCGAGCGGGTCACGGCACCGCCTCATCCGCAGCGGCTCCATCAGCAACGCGCGCCACAGGGGCCTTGGCTCCCTGCCCCGGTTCTTCTCGAGGTAGTAGCTCGAAATCGCGCGCTCGACGGGATCGCGCAGCAGAACGATGAGCTTGAGCTCCGGGTTGTATCGCTTGAGCTCCCGGGCAATCTCGGGGAAGAACAGGTAGATCGGCGTGGCTTCGCCGCAGATCCGTACGCCGGCGCGCTCCTCGAAGCAGTGCCGATAGCGCGTGTCGATCTGCTCCACGGTCCAATCCGGGGAGTAATACGACCGGTCGAACAGGTGAACCTCCTTGGGGTTGGACATGCCGATCTCCGAGTGCCGGGAAAGGAACCGGGAGAGAGCCGTCGTCCCGCAGCGCTGCGCGCCGATGATCATGAAGCCGAGCAGGGGACGACCGTCCCCGGGCTCGGTTCGCGCCGGGCGCGTCGCCGGCACGTTCCGCACATTCCGCCAGAGCCGGTCGATGTCGCGAAGGACGGCATGAAAACGCGCCCTCTCCGCCTCCAGCGAATGCAGGGCGGCGGTCTCCCGCGCCTCCCGATGCAGGCGCGACCGCTCCGCGGGAGACATGGCGAGCACCCGCTTCGTGGCCGCATGCAAGGCGTCTGGATCGGCGTCCGCAACCAGACAGTTCCGATCGTGACGGCAGAACCCGCGGTTGCCGATGCAGTCCAGGGTGACCACGAGACACCCCGAGGCCAGGGCCTCGAGCGCGGGGAGGAAGAAGCCCTCTTCCGCACGGGGCAGACAGACCGCGACCCGGCTCCGGGCGAGCACGTCGAGGAACTCGCCGCGGCCGAGAAACTCCGTGACCAGCCGATGCGCCACGCCCTCCGAGTTCAGCCGCACGGAGAGGCGACGGGCGAGATCGGGCTGCTTGTAACCGACGATCGTGACGGTCGAAGGCCGCTCCCCGAACCCCACCGGCGTGCCGGCACCCGCGGCCTCGAAAGGCGCGAGGTCGATTCCGTTCGGGATGGTCAGGACGGGACCGTGGGCGCGGCCGGTGGCGGTTACCGCGTCGGCGACCTCCTGGCTCACGCAGATCCGGATCGCCCGTTCCGCGAGGTACCCGTAGCGCTCGGTGCCTTCGTGGACATGCCGGACGTGCTGGATGAGATTGATCCTGGGATTCTCGAGAGCCTTCAGGCCCCGCTGGGCGAGGTAGCGCCAGTCCAACCCGGCGAGGAAGAGCATGTCGGGACCCGCGGGCTCCCAGTGCTCTGCGGCAACGTCGTCCCCGGCTGGCCAGAGCCGTCCCCGTTCGCGGGCAAGCGACTCGCTCGAAGGCTCCCCGGTGAACGTGATTCTCGGGACAAAGCCGGGCATCCGCAGAACGTGTTGAAAGTAGTGCGAATGCTTGAGATGCCCACCGAAGAAACGCACGTACTCCCGGTGAAACCAGACTCTTCTCGCCATCTCTCGAACCACCAGCCCACATGGCCACCCTTCGCCCGGCTCGATTCGGAACCGGGCGATCGCATGCCCACCGCCGCCCCGGGAAAGTCTAGCGAGTCATCGAAGGCAACGCACGGCGGGCGGGATCAATGGCGGCGGCGAAATGGAACCCCGAGCGATCGCGACCGCAATCCGCTGGCGCTGCGAGAGCGGGAAGACGCGGGGCGGAACTCGGGACTCAACCCACGCGGAACCTTACCCCGGGCAGCCCGCCCCTTCGCGTGGACAGCGCATCGCACGGTTTGTAGAGTGGCCACCGGAATCGGGCCGACGGAACGGCGGAAGGGGGACAAGTGAGAGAGATCATTGTTTTCTATCACCTGTTCATGGTGAATGAATGGCAGGAACTGTTCGAGTGGCATCTCGGGCGGCTCCGAACGAGCGGCCTTTACGATGCGTGCAGGGAAATCCGGATCGGGGCGGTCCACGAGGACCATCGCCGGCTCTCGAAGCTCGACTCGGTGCTTTGCCGCCACGACAAGACGACGCTATGCTTCGCAAGGGGGCTCGCGGAGCCGCCGGTACTCTGGAGCGACCCCGAAATCCGCCTGAACGACGGTCGCCTCGGGGAGTGCGAGACCATTCTTCGGATGACCGAACATGCCCAGCGGCACTCCCGGAAAGTCGCGTACCTGTTCATTCACTCCAAGGGCATCACCAACCCCCCGACAAAGCGGCGAAAGCATCTTTCCTACCTCGTCGGCCGGGGGCTCGATCCTTCCGCGTCGAACGAGAGGGCCAACGCCTTCGTCCTCCGGGACACGAGCACGATCATCTCGAACTGGGCGAAGGGCGTGAACGCGCTCGAGACCCTCAGCTTCTGGTATTACCTCTACAACTTCTTCTGGGTTTCGGGCGAGCTTCTCCGCCGGTTCGATTTCGACGAGTATCTGCGTCTGCACCGCGAGCTCGCACCACCGCAGCAACGGACCCACCGGCTGGGAGCCGACTGGAACACGACCCGCCACCTGTTCTCCCTCTTTCCCATCAAGCTCCATGCATTCAGCAACGGGATCGAGTTGCAGGAACCGCCCTACACCTACATCGACGTCAAGAATTGATTCAGCGTCGGCGGACCACGATCATGCAACGGGGCGTGGCCACAGGGTTGCCCGGATGCGCCCGGGAGAACGCGCCCCCCGAAAAGGACGGTTTCGACGGGGCGGCGGCGGAGTACGACTACGACGAGATGCCGGACGTCCGGATCGCCGAGTGGGCCATCGGTGCGCTGCAGGACGACCGCGACCGACCGTTCTTCCTCGGATCCGGCTACCGACCGGGGGCCAAGGCCGTGTACCATCGCCGAAGCCGGGATCCGGGCGCGGCCCCGTGGTCGGCCCGACACCACCTCCTCGACATCCGACGCGATTCGAGCCGCCGAGCAGGGCCGAAGCGGATGAACGGAGCCATCGTGTGAAGCGTGAGGATTCAAGCCGTCTGAATGCCTTCGAGGTGTTCCTCGCGATCAGGAGAGCACAGGAGCGGAAGGCGCCGATGGCCGTCATTCGTCTGGGCGACGGGGAGGGCACGGTTCTCGGATACCCCGAAATCACGAGCCGTTCCGACATTGATCACATGTTGACCATCTGGCTGCGGCGAAAGGACGTCCCGGATGGTGAAGTGCTTGCCGTCAGGGAGCACCTGAGGGTGGCCGTCGAGAGGGCCGACATCCTGGGAGTTCCACGGCTGGCGCAAGAGAGAATCAATCATCGTTGGGCGGCGGTATCGAAGGCGGTCGCGAAGCTCGAGCTTCGGGCCGATCTGACCTTGACGGCGGTTCACCGGCTCATGCAGCTTGCACTGCTATACCGCCCGCTCCTGCGCGACCAGCCCTTCGTCGGGCTCGTCTCATGCCGGGACGTCTCGCGGCGGATCCAGACTCTGTTCGGCGTCGAGCAAGTGAAGTGGTACGGAGTCAGAGGTGAGCGGGATCGGCCGGGAACTGTCGAAACCCCGCACTGGCCGTTCGGTTTCGAGCGGATCAGACAAACCCTGGCGGTCCCCTTCAAAGGAGCGGTGTTTCTGGTTGGCGCGGGTCCGTTCGGAAAGATCTACTGTCACTGGATCAAGCAGCGCGGGGGAATAGCGATCGACATCGGCTCAATCTTCGATTCGTGGGCCGGGGTCGGGCGGGTCGGGCATTCCGCGAGGAGCCTGGAGGTGTACGTGGAGCATCCGGAGGTGACCCGGCGGGAGGCGGTCGATCGCCACAACGACATGCTCTCGGTCTTCAATCTCTCCGACGTGGGGAAGGTCACGGAGCTCGATACGCTGCCGGAATCATGGTAGGAACCGATGTTCGGGTTTCCTGCCTCGCCGACAGCAACTTCTTTCCTGCCAGGTGGCATGAGTGAGCGAGTGCGCCACCGGCAGGAGTGTCCTCCCTTACCCCCGAGCCCGTCCCGGAAACCCGGGCGGGCAGACGGCGGTTTGCCACGGGGTCGGGTAGTCGCACGAAGGAACGGGAAGCCCGCCTGCGGCGGCAGGACTCCACGGGGACGGCCACGATGAGCGGGGCTCGAACCCTTGTCGGACTTGCGCTGCTGGTGCTCGTCGGGACCCTGACGGCAAGCACCGGCATCGCCGCGCGCCCGAACGTGCTGCTGATTTCGATCGACGACATGAACGACTGGATCACCCCGTTCCACGATCCGGCCCGGGGCAAGCCGGTGATCGCAGGCTCGAGTCTCCAGGCACTCGCGAGCGAGGGGGTCGCGTTTCTGAACGCGCACACGCCCGTGCCGCTCTGCCGTCCCACCCGGGCAAGCATCGTGACGGGTCTCTACCCCCGGAACAATCGCCACTACATCGCTCAGTACAGCACTTGGCGGGATGCGTTCTCCGACATCACGACGCTGACCCAGCACTTTCGCCAGCACGGCTACGTGGCCCTCGGCGGCGGCAAGATATTTCCGCCGCTTGCCGATCCGGAGCGCCACTGGGACGTCTATCTGCCCTTCGACCGGCCCGCCGATCAGAAGAGAATGCCGGGCCGCAAGCTGAACGCGATCCCCGAAATGGACGGCTTCGACTGGGGGGCGGTGGAGTACGACTACGACGAGATGTCGGACGTCCGGATCGCCGAATGGGCCATCGGTGCGCTCAAGGACGACCACGACCGGCCGTTCTTTCTCGGCGTTGGCTTCCATCTTCCCCATCTGCCGTGGTACCTGCCGAGCGTCTACCTGGATCGGTACCCGCTGGATTCGGTCGAGCTGCCCATGGTCAGGGCAGACGACCTCGACGACGTTCCCCCCGAGGGTCGAAGGATCGCGTGGATGGGACCGCGCGGCGAGCCGGCCGACTACGAGCGCTCGGACCATCGGAGAGTCCTGATGGCCGGGGAATGGAAACGGGCGATCCAAGCATACAGCGCCGCGAGCACCTTCATCGACGGGCTTGTCGGGAGAATCCTCGACACGTTGCGGCAGGGACCGCATGCGGACAATACGATCGTCGTCGTGTTCGCGGACAACGGCTGGCACTTCGGGGAGAAGCAGCGGTGGCGGAAAATGACCCTCTGGGAGGAGTCCACCCGGGTTCCCCTGGTCCTGAGCCATCCGAAGAAGCTGCCCCGCGGACGCACCGTCGAATCCGCCGTCAGCCTGGTCGACCTCTACCCGACCCTCGTGGAACTGGCCGACCTCCCTCCACCCCGTCACGACATGGACGGTCGCTCCCTGCTCCCGCTGCTGGAAGACGACGGAGCCGACGCCGACCGGTTTGCGATGACGACATTGCGCGGCGGGAACGTCGCCATCCGGAACGCGAAGTGGCGATACATCCGATATGCCAAGGGCGGAGCGGAGCTGTATGACCACGAGGAGGACCGCATGGAGCACACGAACCTCCTCGCCTTTCCGAACGCAGAACGGCACGCGGAGCGGGTAGCGTACTTCAACCGCCTCATCGACCGGTATCACCCGGCCCCGGAGAGGTAGGGAAACGGGATCTCCGAACGCGCATTCCCGCCCGGGCGGCGCTCTCGTTCATTGCCGCCCCACCGACCCTCGGGTTGCGCGTGATGTCGTTTCCGGCCCTCGATCGCGTCCCGGGGCTGGGCCATGAGCGGGTTGCAAATCGGCGCGGCGTTGAGCACCGCCGTCGAGGTCGATCGCCCGGTCGAAGCGACAAACGGCAGCGGCTATGGCGTCGCGCCGCTGCATGGGAAAATAGAGAGTCAGAGCGGCGGCGAGGAGGCGTGGCAATGGCCGAACAGGATTTCAGCGAGTTCGTAAGACGAAAGACGGCGCGGAATCAGGCCGAGTCCGGAGAGGTCATCGACTGGGCCAAACGGCGAGCCGACTGGCTCCAGGCACTTGAAGCGCTGTATGTCCGCATGGAAGGACACCTGAAGCCCTACACGCAGGCCGGCGAGATCCGGATCGAACGCGCGCCGATACAACTGAGGGAGGACTATCTCGGGACTTACGACGCGGACAAGCTCACGTTCAGGATCGGTCGCGAGAAGGTCGTGGCGAAGCCCATCGGGACATTGCTCATCGGCGCCAGCGGCCGGGTGGACCTGTCGGGACCGCGGAAGACCCTCAAGATCGTGCTGCTTGCAAAGGGCGGACCGGTTCTCACCACCAAGACCGAAATTGGCGGGGTCACCGAGGAGTCCAGCCGTTCGATGGTGCGGGGAGACGTCGATGAAGCGGGCTGGTACATCGAGACTCCGCCCCCGGAGAGCGTCGTTGTCGCGTTCGGAGAGGACTCGTTCCGGGACGCGATCATGGAAGTCTCGGGTGGCTAGACGGGTATCGTTGTCGGAAGCGCATCTCGCAGCGAACCAGGTGGCTGAACATCACGCGGTGGTCGAAGAGGCCATCACCTGTACTACACGGAGGCAAGCCCCGGTTTCGAGACGAGATTCGCGTTCTACACGGATGACGAAGTCCTCGCGGAGCGGGACGAGAGGCTGTACGAGGCGGGCGCGGCGTCGGCGATGATGGTGCTGGCCTCGATCGAGGCCGCGTTCCGGGTCGACTATCTCCGGCGCTGCTACGCGAGGTACAGGGACGGGCTGTCGCGTACGCTTCGGACGCTGTACCAGGACAAGGGTGAGAGGGTTTCCCTGACGGATGATCTACTCGCCCCATGCGCCCGCGTATGTCGCCCAACCCCCTTGGAAAAGCGCGTATGCTCTTGCGCATTGCGGCGAAACACGCTTCAAACACATCGCGGTATTTCAAGGGGTTGCGGTCCGCTTGGCGCGGTTCTCCAGAGAACCCTGGGCTCGCGGCGGCCCCGGCCGGATGTCGCACCGATACACGCGCCGATTCCCGCGAGTGTCGCGCTTTCCCATGATACCCCCGGCCCCTTCCGGCGCTTCCAGGCCCTCGCAGCGAGGCACTGGCCCCGCATGGCCGGGTCTGGCGCCCGCCGGCGGATTACGGGTCAATCGGCAACCGTGACGGGCGCGCACAGCGACGGATTTTGCCGCCGTGCGGGGCGCCGTTCGGGAGGGAGGCCGAGCCATTGGCGCGCGGTCTCGGCGCCGAGTGAGCCGTATTCGACTTGCCGGATGTCGTCGCCGAGCTTCGCGAACGCGCCCTTCACGTCGCCGGTGAGGCTCGCCCTGACCGCCGCCTTGAGCTCGGCATCGCGCTGGCGGAGGATGTCGTCCATCACCGCCGTGGTCATCCCGGCGGCCTTGAGCTGGGCGAAGGGCTTGCCCGCCTCGACCGCGCCGAGCTGCTTCTCGTCGCCCACCAGCACCACGCGGGGAAGCCGAAGCGCCGTCGCGATCCGCAGGAGGTTCTTCATCTGCGCGCTGGAGGCGAGCGAGGACTCGTCCACCACCAGCACCGTCTTCGCGTTAGCGGCGCGGAGCTTGCGCAGGCCCTCCGCCGTGCCCCGCCCGTGGGCGATCCCGTCATGGCGCGCGAGGTAGCGTTGCAGCGTCTCCGACCCGATGCCGGACTCGTTCGCCAGCGTCTTCGCCGCCGAGGCCGACGGCGCAAGCCCCACCGTGCGGTAGCCCTGGCTGGCGGCGAGCACGCGGAGGCGCTTGAGCATCGTCGTCTTGCCGGTGCCGGCATAGCCCTGGACACCCAGGACGCGATCCTTGCCGGCGAGGATGGTCTTGACGGCTTCCTTCTGCCCCTCGTTGAGGCGGCCCCGGTGCAGCTTCGTCTCCGCCACCCAGCGGCGCATGACGGTCTTCTCCGCCCCCTGGCCCGCGCGCATCAGCGCGATG
>JAJEBS010000293.1 GCA_022822425.1 Gemmatimonadota bacterium
TCGGGGGGCGAGCGGCGGGCGTCACCACGCGCCCCCGGCGGGCACGAGCAGCTGGTCGCGCAGCTGGCGGACGTCCTCCCGGATGTCCTGGATGTCGATCCTGAGCGCGTCGATGTCGTGGCGGACATCTTCCCGCAGGACGTTCATCTCGCGACGCATCTCGTCACGCAAGACGCTCATTTCGCCACGCATCTCGCCGCGCAAGTCGCTCATCTCGCCGCGCAGGCTGACGAACAAGGTGATCTGCAGCCCCGTCAGCGTTACGCCGACGGCGAGAATGGCGATCAGTTCCTGGCTCAGCTTCATGCGTTCTCCCGTTTCAGGTGACCGATGGAGTTACGCAGGTGCTCAGAACCTTGATCGCCGATCGAGAGAGCCAGCTCGATTCAATGCCTTGTGCGCGGCACCTTCGCATTCAATAGTGGCGTCGGGGCGCGGGCGGCGCCATGGGAGGATGGGATGATGGGGCCCCGGCGGGCACGAGCAGCTTGTCGCGCAGCTGGCGGAAGTCCTCCCGGATGTCCTGGATGTCGATCCGGAGCGCGTCAATGTCGTGGCGGACATCCTCGCGCAGAACGTTCATCTCGTCGCGCACCGCGCCGATCTCGCCGCGCAGGCGCGTTTCCATGCTCCCCATCTCGCCGTGCAGGCGGGTTTCCATGTTCGCCATCTCGCCGCGCAGGCTGACGAACAAGGTGATCTGGAGCCCCGTCAGCGTTACGCCGACGGCGAGGATGGCGATCAGTTCCTGGCTCAGCTTCATGCGTTCTCCCGTTTCAGGTCACGGATGGAGTTACGCAGGTGCTCAACCTTGATCGCCGATCGAGAGAGCCAACTCGATTCAATGCCTTGTGCGCGGCACCTCGCGTTCAATAGTGGCGTCGGGGCGCGGGCGGCGCCATGGGAGGGTGGGACGATGGGTGCCGGGGTCTTCTCAGGGCGAGATGATGGCGGAATAGCGCGCGAGGTCCCTGAGGGAATAGTCGTCGCCCGCCACCTGCAACAGGTGTACCCGGTACTGGGCGAGGAGGGGGCGGTGGGGCACCCAGAACTCGAGAACCGGGCCTGAGGAGAGGGGCCCGGCGATGATGACCTGGGTCGGAGCGGCGGCACGGGAGCGGTACAGTTGGTATTCCGCGGCGCGTACGGAGTCGATGGGCGGGCCTGCGATGGCCGGGATGTCGATGGGCGCTTCGATGCTCAGGTGGGCGCCGATGTCGCGGGCGTCCGGTGGCAGGGTCAGCGCTACTTCGAGGAAGCCGGGGTCGAGTTCCACGGAGTAGTCCTGCGCGGTGACAAAGCCGCCGACGTCGACCTCGATGCGGACCTGTCCCGGGCCGGCGGTGCGCACCCATCCGTCGGGGTCGATGGTGGCGATGGCCGGGTCGCTGGTGGTCCAGCTGATGCGGGCCGGGGCGACGCGATGTCCGTTCGGGTCGTTGGCGACCGGGAGGGTCACCTGCACCGAGTCGCCGAGGAGGAGGCGGGGGCCGCCCCAGTCGACCTCGACCTGCGCGCCGCGCTGCGCGACGACAACGGAGGCGGCAGCCCTGGCGTTGCCGCTCGCGGCGGCGACCTGGGCGCGCCCGTTGCCGACCGAGACGCCCATACCTGTGGCGTCCACCGTGACGACCGACGGGTCGCTGGTCGACCAGGTGACCGGTGCGCCCGGCATGACCTGTCCGTTCTGGTCGAGGATGGTCGCCTGGAAGGCGGCCGGTTCCTGCAGCGCGGCCAGGTTCACGGCTGCGGGGACCACCAGCGCGCTGGTCGCGACGGGCGGCTCCACCACGTCGTCCCCTCCACACCCCAGGGCGAGGGCGGCCGCGAGCAGGAGCGTAAGACGATATGGGGTTCGATACCGAAAACGTAAGCGCTTTGTCGATCGATACGGTTTTTGTAAGCGTTTTCTCGATCGATACCGATTTCGTCTCGCACACCCCGCCCCTCCGCGGCCGCAGCGGGCGACCCAGGAGAGCGCATCACCCAGGTCGAAGGTGCGGTCACGGTTTCCGAGGCGGTCGAGGGCTCGGGCCTGCACCTCGTCCAGGTCGTGTTCGCCGAACACGGCCGTTATGGCCGCCTCGACCGGGAGGTCCTCCCCGACCAGCAGGCTGTCGACCACCACTTCCGACCGGGGGGTGGCGCCACCCTCCACCCGGATGCGGATCGTGTCCACGTATGTGCCCGGGCCGAGGTCGCCGGGGGTGCGGCGCACCACCACCCCTCCCCCCGCCACCCCTCGCGCCACGACCAGCTCGAGCCACGGCGACCCTCCGTGCGCGGCCGTCCAGGTGGCTGTGCGCGACCCGTACCCCCGCACCTCCACGACCAGAGTGTCGACGAGGGGCTGGGTGACCCCCGCGAGCGTGGCCGCCGCCCCTCCCCTCCCCGCGACCGTCACGGTGGTCGCTTCCGCCACCCGGAGCGAGTCCACGAGGGTGGCGGGAATCACGTACGGGCCGTCTCCCGCGACCCTGATGGTGTCCAGGTACAGGCCGGCCGCGAGGCTGTCCACCCGCCGGTTCCACCGGATGCGACCCGGGCCCGCGCCGGCCGAGTCGATCAGCTCCAGCCACGCGGAAGCCCCATGGGTCGCGCGCCACTCCACCTGCGCGGGCGCGGGCCCTGCGACCGCCACCTCGGCGGAATCCTCCACCGTCCCGGTCGCGCCCACCGGCACCTCCGTGTAGCGGCCCTCCTGGGGGAACGCGAGCGTGTTCACCGCCCGCACCTCCAGCCGCACCGGCAGCACCGCGGACCCCTCGGCCGCCCCGGCCGCTCCGGCCACCACCACCGTCACCGTATCGACGTACTCCCCGGGTGCGAGGTCGCCGGGGTCGATGCGCCACCCGACCGAGTCGAGGGGGCCGCCCTGGGCGCGCGTCAGCTCGAGCCACCCGGCGTCCGGTGCGCGCGCCTCCCAGCGGGCATTCGGCCACCCGGTACCGTAGATGCGTACCGGCGCGCCGCCCTCCACCGGGTCGCCGCGCCGGGCGACCACGACGCGGCGCTCGCCCCGCGTCTCCGCCACCAGCGGCGCGGCCACCGGCAGGGCGAACGCGCCCCGGCCGTGGGTCGCGGCCACCATGACGCCCGCGGCCGGCTCCACCGCGAGGTCGAACACCGCGACCATCGGCAACCCCTCGCCCAGGCGGGCCCATCCCCCGCCGCCCATCGAAGAGAACACGCCCAGGTCCGTCCCGATGTAGATCCGGGACAGGTCGGACGGGTCGAGCAGCACCGCGTTGACCGGATGGTCGGGCAGGTCGGCGGTGATGTCGCTCCAGGAGGCGCCGTAGTCGCGGGTGACGAAGACGTGGCCCGTGCCGAAGCCCGAAAACACCGCGTAAGCGGTCGCGGGATCGTGCGGATGCACCGCGATGTCGCTCACGTAGCGCATCGGCAGCGACCCCGAGACCGGGCGCCAGGTTGCGCCCCCGTCGCGGGTCACCGCGATGTCCGATTCGGACGTCCCGAAATAGACCACGCGGGCGTCGGAGCGGCTGGGGGCGACGGCCGAGATCGTGCCGCCGGGGGCTTCCGCGACCGGCTCCCAGAGCTCGCCGCCGTCGACCGTCCGGTACAGCAGCTCGGTCCCGAAGTAGAGGAGGTCCGGGTCGAACGGATCCATCACCAGCGGGGGGATGAAGAGCGCATCGTCGCCGAGGTCGATGCCGCGGCCGCGGTAGCGGAACAAGCCGCCGTTGTCGGAGCGCCTCGGCCCTCCGGTCCCGCCCCGCCACTGGGTCTCGGCCCACCTGCGGTCGAAGCGCGGGTCGAGCGCGGTGAAGCCGCCGTCCCCTCCCATCACCTGCGGCCAGGAGAGGTCGCCGTCGCCCTCGACGGTACCGTTGTCCTGGGTGCCCGCCAGGACCGAAATGGCATCCGCGCGCGGATGAATGGAGACGCCGGCGTAGAACTGGGTCAGGGAGAGGTTGGTGTTGAGGCTCTCCCAGGTGTCGCCCCGGTCCGGGCTCCGGTAGACGCCGCCGTCGTTGCCCACCAGCAGCATGTCCGGCGCGCGCGCATCGACGGTGAGGACGTGCTGGTCGACGTGGATGTCCGCGCGGCCGAGGGTCGAGAAGGTGGCGCCGCCGCTGTCGGAGCGGTACAGCAGCACGCCGCCGAAGTACACCACGTCCGGGTCGGTGGGATGCACGGCCAGCGACTGGTTGTACCAGCACTGCCCACAGCGCAGGCCCACGGCGGGCATCCGGGTCCAGGACTCGCCGGCGTCGTCGCTGCGCGCGATGATCGCTCCCTCGCTCTCCCCGGCCGAGAAGTAGAGGATGTCCGGGTTCGAGCCCGACTGCGCGAACTGCGCGCGCCAGGGCAGCACGCCGAGCCCCGGGTCGGCCTCGCGCCAGCTCCACCCGGCGTCGTCGGACCTGTGGAGGGTGGCGTGGCCCTTCTTCTCCTCTCCCTCGGCCACCGCCGCGAACATCGTCTCGCGGTCGCCGGCATGCACCAGCAGGTCGGTGACCACGCCGCCGAGCACCCGCGTCCAGCCCTCTCCCGAATCGGTCGAGATGAAGAGCCCTCTCTCGGTTGCGGCGTAGACCATGGTGGCGTCCAGCGTCCCGGCGGTCGCCGAGTCGACCACGATGCGCGAGATGGTGGTCCCGCCCATGGGGCCGGTGAACACTCCCTCGCCCAGCCGGGTCCAGCTCTCGCCCCCGTCCGCGGAGCGCAGGATCCCGCAGCCGTAGTAGCTGTCGGCGGAGAAGTGCTGCTCCCCCGTGCCCGCGTAGACGATGTCCGGGTCGAGGGGGTCGAGCGCGAGGGCGCCCATCGCCAGCGAGCACTCCTGGTCGGTGAGGGGGCTCCAGGCGGCGCCGGCGTTCTCCGTGCGCCACACCCCTCCCTGCGCCCCTCCCGCGAGGATCACGTCCGGGTTTGCGGGATGGAGCACTACCGCCGATACCCTTCCCGTGGAGATGGCGTAGGACTCGATGACCTCGGGCCCGAGCGGCTCCCAGGCGTCCGAGGCTCCCGCGCGCGCGGCGGCCGCGCCGGGCGGGAGACGAAGCACGGCCCGCCGGAGGACGCTCTCACGGGCAACCTGGAGCCGGGCGCCCCATCCGGGCACCCCGGGGGAGCGGCGCTGCTCGAGGAAGAACTCCCAGCGTCCGGCGGGATCGTCCTGCCGGGCCGAGGCCGGCGTTGCTGAGGCGAGGAGGACCAGGGCGGGCAGGATCCTCGACCACGCTGTACCTCTATTTCTCCTTATGCCCCTCCTCCAACTGTCTTACTCGACGTTCCAGCTCCTTCAGCCGTTCGTTGAAGTTGGTCAGCTGCCTTCGGGTTTCCGCTACGACATGTGTCTTGACCAACTCTCTGATGTCAACCCGCTCGGGTCGCCACGAGGGCCTCGAACAGACCAGACCATCCGCTCCGGCAGCCGCACCCGTCACGGGGACGAGCACGTCATCCGCTCCGGCGGGCGCGCCCGGCACCGCTCGGCGAGGATCATCCCCATCTCGTTGCCCCCGCAGACGCTTTCCTGCGCGGCCCTGGCCGCGGCTCCGGCATCGGGGCCGGCGCCCATGCGGCACACCTCCTCCCCGTCGAAGACCAGGCAGACCTCGCAGGTGACGTCGGCCGGGGCCATCGACGAATACATGACGTATCCGAGGAAGACGAGGACGGCCGCCGCGATGCCCATCGGTACGAGACGCTTCATCAAGCCAGCTCCTTCGCTCTACGGGACGGGGGTCGCCCGCCAGAAGTCGATCCCGCCGGGCTGGTAGCGCAGTTCGACGCTCGCCACGCGCTCGAGCGCCGACAGGTCGAAGACGTCGAGCGTTCCCGGCGTGGCGCCGATGGCCTCGTTGGAGACGAAGGCGTAGCGTCCGTCCGGGCTCGTCACGACGCCGTGGGTGATGGGCTGTGTGGTCGCGAGCCGCGCGAGCTCCTCGCCCGATTCGAGCGAGATTACGGCGACCGCCTGTTCGCCCTTGAGGGTCGCCACCAGCAGCGAGCCGTCCGCGGTGACGTCCAGGTTGTACGGGGCCGCTCCCGTCGGGAACCTCCGCCGCACGGTCCAGTCCTCCGCGTCGATCTCGAGGATCTCGTCGTTGCGGTTGCACGCCACGTAGACCACCCGGTCCGCGAGCGCGCCCTCGCCGGGCTCGGCCCAGGTGGGGGAACATACGGCGTCCGCCATCTCCTCCATGCGCCCCATGCTGGTGTGGTCGCGCATGGAGGACTCGTCTCCGCTCATGACCATCACGTGCCCGCCCATCCCCTGGTCGCGGGCGTCCAGCGGGCCCTCGCGGCCCGGCGCCAGCGAGAAGCGCCGGCTGACCTCCAGGGTGGTCAGGTCGAACTCGACCAACTGGTCGGAGTGCATGCACGCCGAGTACTGGCGCCCTCCCGAGGCGCTCACCCGGCTTCCGTGGGGCATGAGGCAGGTGGTGACGCGCGCGAGCTGGGTCATGGTGGGGGTGTAGACCACCGACAGGTCCGAGGGCACCATGTCGCCGTGCAGGTTGAAGTTGGCCACCACGAGGAACTGGCCGTTGGGGGTGACGCCCATGGTGGCCGGAAAGAGCCCCGCCTCGGCGCGCGCGACCAGGGTGTCGGCCCCGGTCGCGAACTTCCACACGTACCCGTAGGGCGTCCCGTGGGCGATGGTGAGGTACCAGAAGGCGCCGTCCGGCGAGACCGTGAGCCCGTGCGCCCCGTCGTTGTCCGCCGGCATGATCCCGACCGGGATCTCCTTCTCCACCTCCGCGCCGGCGCCGGGCCGGAACACCACCCGGCTCACGATGTCGGACGACTCGTTGGCCACGTAGAGGCGGTACTCCATCGGCTCCGGGGCGGCTTCCTGCGCGGCGGCCTGCGGACCGGCATGCACGAGGAATGCGGCCAGCGCCGCACACGCGAACACTGCCCGGCGGAAAACGTCCATGGCCCTACCCTGGATCGTCACCGAGCCGACCGCGGACGTAGCCTTCCAGGTGAGCGACATCCTCACGAACCTGAGCGACCTCCTCACGCACCTGAGCGAGACCCTCACGAAGCTGAGCTACCTCCCCGCGAACCTGAGCTACCTCCCCTCGAACCTGAGCTACCTCCCCTCGAACCTGGGAGATCGCTTCAGTGTTGCGGTCGATCCGGTCTCCCAGCCGACGCTCCATCGCACTCATGTCGGATCGGATGAACCCGTAGGAGCCTCCGAGCGCCGCCAGCAGCACGATGAACTGTCCCCAGTCCTTCATCCAGTCGGGCCTGGCGGCTGCCCTGGCTTTATCGGAATCGGTCACGTGTCATGCCTCCGGTGGGTTCTCCCCAAATCTGGCGCGCAACGTCCAGAACCGCCACAGCGTGACGCTGGCAAACAGCGCCCGTGAATCTCGCCGTTGGCACCGGGCGAGTCCATGGCGAAATGGGGCTTCTCGCGCGGCCGGGAGGATCGTAGAAAACGACGGTGGGTTGCCCCATCCGGATACGGTGGTTCTCCTTGACGGACGGACCCGCTCGAGGCGGGCAATCCGCACACGGACGCGAAAAGAGCGAGGGAGAACGATGAAGGACAGTTTCGCGCTTCAGGAACTCGGTATCGCGCTGGCCAAGCTCGAGCGTCGTGTCGTCGCCGGTTTCGATCAACTGAACGGACGGATCTCCGCAATGGAATCGAAGCTCGGCACGCGAATCGACGACGTGGAGACACACGCGGACAAACGGAGCGTCGAGTTCGAGACCAGGGTCGACACGGTGTCGGCCAAGTTCAAGCAGGTTCGATACTCGCTCGACGGGCTGGAGGAGCGCCTCGATCAGAGGGTCGAGGGATTGGACACCGAAGTCCGGAAACAGCTCGGCGTTCTCCAGGCCGCGGTCGACGCGATCGGCGCGCACTTCTCCAGTTCCATGTAGCCGGGACTCCTCTCCGGCGCCCCCGCTTCAGACCTGGCGGACGGACTACCAATACCTGTGCAAGTGACGCCCGGGGCGGCGTTCCAGAGAATCGTCCCGGTGTTGGAAAGTGCGTTCTTCAGATATTATAACTTACTATAATTCGTTGTATATTCGACCATTCGGTCGAGTCGGGACCGTGCTCGCCTGCCCCATCGCCAGATCGACGGCAGCGTCGGAGAGGCATCCTGCGTGGCAGTTCCCGGGTCCGGCGTGGACCGGCCATCCTGGTGCCGGTTGACAAGGGCGCGTCCGTCCCCGAGTGGTGAAGGTCCCAAGACGTGATAACCGACAGGATACCAGGATGGAACGACCGAGGAGGCTCAGCGCGAGTTTCGTCAGGACGGTCCGGCAGCCGGGCCGATACGGGGACGGACGGGGCGGCTACGGGCTGTCGCTGCTGGTCAAGCCCACGGCGAACGGACGGACGAGCCGGACGTGGGCGCAGCGGCTCTACATCAACGGCCGGGCCGTGAACCTGGGTCTGGGGGCGTATCCTCTGGTGACGCTGAAGGAGGCGAGAGCCAAGGCGCTCGAGAATCGGCAGGCGCTGGCGCGGGGGATGGACCCCAGGAGCGGCGGCATACCGACGTTCGCGCGCGCCGCGGAGAAGGTGATCGCGATCCACAGGGCGAACTGGAAACGGGGCGGCGACACCGAGGAGCAGTGGAGGAGCAGCCTGCGCATGTACGTCTACCCGAAGATCGGGGACAAGAGGGTGAACGACATCACGTCGACGGACGTGATGGCCGTCCTGCTGCCGATCTGGAACGAGAAGCGGGTGACGGCGACGCGGGTGCGCAACAGGATTTCGGCGGTGATGAGGTGGGCCGTCGCCAAGGAGTACCGGGAGGGAAATCCGGCCGGTGACGCAGTCGGGGCCGCACTTCCGAAGATCGGGTTTCGAAAGGTCCACCATCGCGCACTGCCCCACGCCCAGGTTGCGCAGGCGCTGGCCAGAGTGCGCGCGTGCACGTCACGGCCCGTGACGAAACTGGCATTCGAGTTTCTCGTGCTGACGGCGGCCAGATCGGGCGAGGCCCGGGGTGCGAGGTGGGCCGACATCGACACCGGAGCCGCCATATGGACCGTGCCCGGCGAACGCATGAAGACCGGACGCGAGCACCGGGTGCCGCTGTCTTCACGCGCTCTCGAAGTGCTCGCCCAGGCGCGCCTCCGATGCAACGGATCGGACCTGGCATTCCCCTCCCGGACCGGCCGCAAGCTGACCGGCAACACACTCTCCCTGCTCTGTCGACGCCTGGAAATCGCAGCCGTTCCGCACGGCTTCCGTTCCTCCTTCCGCGACTGGTGCGCCGAGCACGGCGTGTCCCGCGAAGTGGCCGAATCCGCGCTCGCGCACGCGGTCAAAGGGGTCGAGGGCGCCTACCTGCGATCCGACCTCTTCGAGCGGCGGCGAGAGGTAATGGAAGCATGGGGGAACTATGTGCGGTGACCGTACATCGTTTTCGTCGCGCATAACTATAGTGATAGCAACCCCGTACATGTATTCGTAGCTCATTGTGATATAGTGAGTTACAAATAGTTAGTGCCGGTGAATACAATCCGGTCTTCTGCGGTGCGCGGCACCGTGGTCGTTGCCGACGCCATGATGAGCGGCGGCGACGGCCAGCCGGAGACGCTGGCCGGCGTGACGGTCACGCTCGATGGCGAGCACGCCATGGGCGAGACCATGGAGACCGGCATGACGGGCGGCTTCGCCTTCACCGGGCTCCGGTCCGGCACCTACACGGTCACCATCAGCGACTTCCC
>JAJEBS010000243.1 GCA_022822425.1 Gemmatimonadota bacterium
GGGGACAATTCAGGAGGAGACGTGGCTGGTATTGATGGGCCGGGCGGCACCGGGGCCCATTCCTCACGTCGCGCGCGGGAGCGCACGTCGCTCGCCGTCTTGCGCGCTAAGCATCGTGACTACTGTTCCGCGCGTGTATTCCGGATCATTCAGCGCATGTCCCCCGACGAGATGTTCGTTTTCGTCAAGGATCTCGTCCGGGATTCCGGGGAACCGGGGGAACTGTCCTACGACGAGATGGTTCGCCTGGCCACGACCAGGATCTACGCGGAGGAAGGACTGCCTTCCTTCGAGGACTGGGTCGAGCAGTACAGGGACAACCCCGAGCACTTCGATGCCGTGCTGCTCGATCTGTGGCGGTCGGAGGAGGGCAGGCAGCCTCCGTCACGCTGACGGCGGTCGGCCCGCTCCCGATTAGAAGGGCAGGTCGTCGTCGGGCTCCTGCATCGGTCGGCCCCGCCTTGCCGCATCCGCGCCCGATCGCTGCGGACGGCTCCCCGGGTCGTCCATCTCCGGGGTCCTGCCTCCCGACCCGAGCATGATCATTTCCCGGACGATGATGTCGGTCCAGTAGCGCGTCTCCCCCTGCGGGGTCTGGGTCTGCGAGTATTCGATTCGGCCTTCGACGTACAGGCGGTCTCCTTTCTTCACCCACTGCTCGACGACGTCGGAGAGCCGTCCGAAGAAGGTGAGACGGTGCCACTGCGTCCGCTCCTGCTGGCGCCCCGAGCGGTCGTTGAAGGTCTCGTTGGTGGCGACGGAGAACTTCGCCACCTTGGTGCCGGAAGGCGTCATGCGGATGTCGGGATCCGAGCCGACGTTGCCGATGAGGGTGACCTTGTTCAGCGAGCGGCTCATGGGCAAGCCTCCCTTGGCTCTGGTGGGGTGTTCAAGGGGCGAAGTCTAACCTAACCGGGCCGGGGTGGCCATGCCGGTGAGCGCCGCTGGCGAGCGGCCGACGGCTGGCGCCGGGAAGCGCCCGGGCGGTAGTATTCGTGCCGGTTCGACGGAACCTTCTCCGACCTCTTCGACACCTTCTCCCAGCGGATTTCTGCCATGCCGGAACGGCAATATGTGCGTCTCGAGCGGGACCAGGAGATCGCGATCGTAACCATCGACCGCAGGCGAAAGCTGAATGCCCTCAACCCGCAGGTGGTGACCGAGATCGGGGAGGCGTTCGAAGTGTTGCGCGAGGACGACGGCGTGCGCGGCGTCGTTCTGACGGGCGCAGGCGAGAAGGCGTTCGTAGCGGGAGCGGACATCGGGGTGCTTGCGGAGATGACGCCTCTTTCCGCCGTGGAGGTGAGTCGCCGCGGGCAGAAGGTCCTGACGCTGATCGAGCGCTTCCCGAAGCCCGTGATGGCGGCGGTCGGGGGCTTCGCCCTCGGCGGAGGATGCGAGCTGGCGATGGCGTGCCACCTGCGCGTCGCATCCTCCAATGCGCGCTTCGGGCTTCCGGAGGTCACTCTGGGCATCCTCCCGGGATACGGCGGCACCATTCGCCTCGCCCGCATCGTCGGGCTGGGGCGCGCACTGGAGATGACGCTCACGGGCGACATGATCGACGCTGCGACGGCGGAGCGCTTCGGGCTGGTTTCCAGGGTGGTCGAGCGGGCGGAACTGCTCGACGCCGCGGTCGCGCTGATGCGCAGAATCACGAAGAATGCGCCGGTTGCGCTCCAGTTCGCCCTCGAGTCCATCTACTCCGCGCTCGACAGCGCCGAGGCGGATGCGCACGCCTTCGAGTCCTCGCTCTTCGGCGTGCTGGCGGCCACGGGGGACATGCGCGAGGGCATGGATGCGTTTCTGGAGCGGCGAGGGGCGAACTTTCAAGGACGTTGAAGCGCGGTGCGCCTGAGCCGTCTTTCCCTGTATCACTTCCGCAACCTCGGCGAGCAGGAACTCGATTTTCCGCCCGAGGGCGTGGCCATCGTGGGTCCCAACGCGCACGGCAAGACCAACCTGCTGGAGGCCATCTACTATCTGGAGACATTCCGTTCGTTCCGCGCGGCCAGGGACGACCAGCTGACGGCCTTCGGGCAGCCGGTCTTCCGGCTGGCCGGCCGCTTCGCGGGCGAGGGCGAGCAGGTGGAGGTGACCGCGGCCTTCCAGCGCGTCGGACCGCGCAAGAAGGTGACCGTCGACGGACACGAGCCCGACCGCCTGGGCGACGCCCTGGGACGCACGGCGGCGGTCGTCTTCGCGCCCTCGGACGTGAAGGTGGTGGCCGGGGGGCCCGCAGAGCGGCGAAGATTCCTCGACATCGTGCTCTCGCTGGCGTCGCCGGGTTACCTGCGGGCGCTTCAGCAGTACCGGCTCGTGCTCGCCCAGCGCAACGCGGCGCTCAAGGCGCGCAGCGACCGCGCGGCCGTGGCCGCCTGGGACGACCCGCTCACGTCGCTCGGCGCGAGGGTGATGAGCGCGCGGCGCGACTGGATCGCTGGCTCGGCCGGGACGTTCCGGGCCCTGTACCGCGAGATCTCCGGGGGGAGGCCCGCGCACATGTCCTACCGGCCCTCCGTGGCCGATGCACTGGAGGCCGAGGCCGGAGATCTGCCGGAGCAGTTCGCGCGCGCCCTGGATCGTTCGCGCGGTCGCGAGAGCAGGCTTGCAACCACGGTGGTCGGACCGCACCGCGACGAGATGGGAATCAGCCTTGCGGCCGAGTCGGGGGAACTCGATCTCCGCACCTTCGGCTCCGGGGGCCAGCAGCGCACCGGGGCCCTGTCCCTTCGCCTCACCGAGGCCGCCACCGTGCGCGAGGTGCGCGGGAAGACGCCCATCCTGCTGCTGGACGACGTCTTCTCGGAGCTGGATGAGGGCCGGTCCCGGCGCATCCTGGACCTCATCGAGGGAAGTCTGCGGCATCAGGTGATTCTCACCGCGCCCCGGGAGGCGGATGTCCAGGTGCGACGGGAATCGATCCCGCGCTGGCGCGTCGAGGACGGGGTCGTGAGCACATGAGCGAGACCCGCGAGGAGATCGCGCGCATTCTGGCCGGCCGGCGCGGCGCGGCCGGTGCGGGCGGCGGACGGGAGAGAGGCGCCGGGGAGGAGCCGGGCTCGCCACGGCCGAGCGTGTACCAGGGGGGCGCCGCCGGTTCCACGCCACGGGGTCCGGAGAAGGTCGGGGACGTTCTCGAGCGCGTGCTTCGGCGCCGGGGGCTCGCCAGGCAGATGGAGTATCAGAAGCTGCTGGAGGACTGGCCCCGGCTGGTCGGTGCGGGCGTGGCGCGCGTGGCCCGGGCGCGCTCGGTAAGGGACGGGGTGCTGGTCGTGGAGGTGCCGTCGTCGGCGTGGGCCATGGAGCTCAACCTGCGCAGACGGCAGATCATGGCGCGCCTGAACGCGGGTCGGAGCGTTCGCATCAGGCGGGTGATGTTCGTGCTGTCGGCCGGGGATGAAGAGGCAGGCGGATGGTGAGGCGCGGATTCTTCCGCCGCGCCGCGCGATGGTTCCTGGTCGCCGTGGGCGCCTACTTCGCGGTCGTGTATGCCGGCGCTCGCCTGGACTGGGTGGCGATGAGGGAAGGGAGCGACCGCGCCGCCCCACCCCCCGCCCCTTCGACCCGGGTGGCCGGCGCGATCCACGTGCACACGCGCCGCTCGCACGACGCCATCGGGACCGAAGCCGAGTTGGCGCGAGCGGCGCGGGCGGCCGGGCTGGACTTCGTCTTCCTCGCCGACCACAGGGACGCCGGCTCCCCCGCGGCCGAGTGGGAGCGCGCCGCCCGGCGGATGGAGGGCGTGCTGCTGGTCCGCGGCCAGGAAATCCGCGTGGAAGGGGTCGGCAAGGTGCTGGTCGACCGCCTGGACACGGCGGTGGTGTCGTGGACCGGCGGGGTGGAGAGCTTCCTCGCCCGTGTGGAGCGCGACGCGGCCTTTACGGTGGTGGCGCACCCGCGCGGCCGTCCTTCGGACGCGTGGCGGCTGCGCGGCGCGCCCGGCATGGCCGCCTGGGAGGTGTTCGACTTCGCGGACGTGGCCCGGCGCCGGCTGGCCAGTCCGGGCGTCGTCTACCACCTGGCGGCGCTCGTCGGCGGGGAGCTCACCGGCCGCGCCGAGCACAACTGGCTGCGTCTCTACCGCGACGGGTTCCGCGCCCCGGGGGTGGCCGCCTTCGATTCGCTGTGGGCGGGCCACGGGCAGGAGCGGCCGGCCGCGCTCGACCGTACCGGCCCCACCGCGGTCGGCGGGCTGGACATGCACCCCAAGGCCCGGCTCCCGGGGGGGAGGCTCTTCCCGGACTACGCATCATCGCTGCGCACCATGATCAACCACGTCGCGCTCGACGCGCCGCCGGGCCCCGATCCCGAGGCAGCCGCCCGCTCGCTGGGGGCGGCGATCCGGGGGGGCGACGTGTTCGTGTCGTTCGGCGACACGGAAGAGGCGCGCGGGTTCCGGGTGGCCATGGTCGCGCCCGGGGGTTGGGCGGATCCGACCCCGGGGAGCGCCACGTCGGCCGGGGGCGCCATCCCGGCCGCCGGCGAATCCGCGCTTCCCGCCCCCCTCCCCGCCCACATCCCTCCCGGTGGAGCCACCCGCATGGCCACGGGCCTCCGCCTGGAGGCCGGATTCGCGACCGATCCGGGCCGGGTCGCCTACCGGGTCGTGCGCGACGGCCGGGAGGTGGGGTGGTGGCGGGGACCCGGCCTGTCCCGGGAGGTGGCCGGACCGGGAGCCTACCGGGTCGAGCTCTACAGGTACTCGGCCCGCGTGGGCAGGCTGGTGTGGAACCTGCGCCCCTGGATCTTCGTCAATCCCGTGCTTGTGCGGCCATCGGGCGAAGCCGGCTGACCGCGGGGAACCGACCCGGCCCGGCAAGGTTCCCGCAATGCTCCGACGCCACCGTTCACGACCTCTCCGGACATGGCCGAAAACATCGAAAAATGCTATATTTATCACGTCTTAAGGGTCGTCACCTGCGGTAGTCCGCCGCGCTCCGAATTACCCCCTCCGAAAGGCACCGGATGACCGAAGCAAACGCGACGAACAACACCGAATACACAGCCAGACAGATACAGGTATTGAAGGGACTGTCGGCCGTCCGCAAGCGGCCCGGCATGTACATCGGATCGACTTCGGCGCGGGGCCTTCACCATCTCGTCTACGAAGTCGTGGACAACTCCATCGACGAGGCGATGGCGGGGTTCTGCACGCGCGTGGACGTCCGCATCCATGCCGACAACTCGGTGACCGTCATCGACGACGGGCGCGGCATCCCGGTCGACATACACCCGGGGGAAGGCGTGCCCGGGGTCGAGCTCGCCATGACCACGCTTCACGCGGGTGGCAAGTTCGACAAGGACACCTACAAGGTCTCGGGTGGACTCCACGGCGTCGGCGTCAGCGTCGTCAACGCCCTCTCCGAGCGCCTGGATGTCGAGGTCAAGCGGGACGGCAAGCGCTATCGCCAGAGCTTTGCCCAGGGAGAGAAGCTCACGGACCTCGAGGTCGTCGGACCGGCGGAGGGAAGCGGCACGCGCGTCACCTTCAAGCCCGATCCCGAGATCCTGACCGAACTCCGCTTCAACTTCGACACCTTGTCGGGCCGTCTGCGCGAGATGGCCTTCCTCAACCGCGGGCTGCGCATCAGCCTGCGCGACGAGCGGGGGGCGGAGGACGGGGCGGCGAATCCCGAATGGTACGAAGAGGAGGTCTACCAGTACGAGGGCGGCCTCGTGGAGTACGTGGCCTTCCTGCGCGGATCGCGCCAGCCGGTGCACCCGGAGGTCTGCTCGTTCGAGGTCAGCCGCGAAGAGGCCGAAATCGAGCTGGCCCTCCAATACGACTCGGGGTTCTCGGAGAACACGCACACCTTCGTGAACAACATCAACACCCACGAGGGCGGCACCCACCTCACCGGCCTCAAGGCCGCGCTCACCCGCACCATCAACGACTACGCCCGCCGCAACAAACTCTTCAAGAAGGCCGACGAGAGCCTCTCGGGCGACGATGTGCGCGAAGGGCTCACCTGCGTTCTCAGCGTCAAGGTGCGCGAGCCCCAGTTCGAGGGCCAGACCAAGACCAAGCTCGGCAACTCGGAGGTGCGCGGCGCCGTTGAAGCCACCGTCAACGAGCACCTGCAGATCTTCCTGGAGGAGCATCCCAGGGCCGCCAAGGCCATCATCCAGAAGTCGCTGCAGGCGGCGCGCGCCCGCCAGGCCGCCCGCAAGGCCCGCGATCTGGCGCGCAGGAAGAACGCGCTCGAGGGGGGCATCCTCCCCGGCAAGCTCGCCGACTGTTCGCTCTCGGATCCCGCGATGACCGAACTCTACCTCGTGGAGGGCGACTCCGCGGGCGGGTCCGCGAAGCAGGGCAGGGACCGCCAGTACCAGGCCATCCTGCCGCTCAAGGGCAAGATCCTGAACGTGGAGCGCGCGCGCATCGACAAGATCCTCTCAAACGACGAGATCCGCGCCATCATCACCGCCATCGGCGCCGGAATCCACGAGGATTTCAGTATCGACAAGGCGCGCTACCACAAGATCATCATCATGACCGACGCGGACGTGGACGGAGCGCACATCCGCACGCTTCTGCTGACCTTCTTCTTCCGCCAGATGAAGGGGCTGATCGACAGCGGCTACGTCTACATCGCCCAGCCGCCGCTCTACCGGGTCGCCAAGGGCAAGCGCGAGTTCTACGCCTACTCCGAGGAGCAGCGCGAGGAGTACATCCAGCGATTCTCCAACGGCAGGGAAGCCGCGAAGGGCGTCGGGATCCAGCGCTACAAGGGGCTCGGCGAGATGAACCCCGAGCAGCTGTGGCGCACGACCATGGACCCCGACGCACGCACCATCCTGCGCGTGGACATCGACAACGCCAGCACGGCTGCGGAACTCTTCGACCGTCTCATGGGCGAGAACGTCCAGCCCCGCCGCGAGTTCATCGAGAGGAACGCCAGGTACGTCAAGAACCTGGACGTGTAGCGCTCTCGGCGATTGTGCGCGGCTCCTCGCCGCCGCCCGGCTACGCGTAGTCCGGCAACGCTACGGGGCGTTTCTCCGTCGCGCCGCATTGGCCAGGATCGCTTCCCGGAAGAACGCCGCCAAGCCCTCTCCACGCTTCTCGAAGTGCTCCGTGAATCGCGGATCCGCGACGTACATGTCCGCCAGGCCCGCGTGCATGACGTGGCTGCACGGGTAGAACCAGCGGTCGATGTGGCAGCGATGCTCCTCGGCGAGCTCTCTCGCTGCCCTGCTCGCGGCGTGGGCGCCCTCCTCAAGCAGCGCCGCGAGGCGAGCCATTACGTCCTCGGCTTCGGCCTTGATGCGTGCCCAGTCGTCCCCGGTGTAGCGCCGGGTGCGCCGCATGGATTCCCTGTAGGCGTCCGTCCGGCCCCAGCGCTCGCGGGCCTCCTCCTCGTACTGCTCGTGGTCGAAGTCCTCCAGCCCCTCGAACATCGTCGTCGTCTCCATCGGTCTCTCCTCCTCCATTGCCGCGAGGGCGCGGTCCACCCCCGCAATGATCCTGTTCGTCCTTCGTTGTCGTTCGCGCAACAGCTCCCGCTGGGCGATGAGCGCGCGCCTCCGGTCGTACGCGGCCGCATCCATCATCTCCTCGATGGCATCCAGCCGGAATCCCAACTCGCGCAGGAGCAGGATCTGCCGCAGCCGCTCCAGGTCCGCGTAGCCGTAGAGCCGATAGCCGTTCTCCGCCCGGCGGGATGGGACCAGAAGCCCGATGCGGTCATAGTGGTGGAGCGTACGCACCGTGACGCTGGCGAGTGCCGCGACCTCGCCAACGGTGTGGAGTTCTTCGCCGGCCGGCCGGCTTGCGGGTGGCAGGGTTTCGGTGTTCATGGAGAGGAAGTTAAACCCTGACGTCACGTCAGGGTCAACGGGGGAGGGATCACGGCAAGGAATCGTCCAGGTTGAACCGGGAGAAGAGGGAAGAGCCCGCCCGCGATTCCTTGCGCGTTTCGGCGCATCGTCATTAATTGTAGCAAGGGACTATTCGGGTTCTTTACGAGAAAGCGAATGAGTTGACTGATGACTGATGAGACAGCAAATGGAACGACAAGGGGGGCGTCCTCCCTGAGTCTGCCGGAAGAGTTGTTGCTGGCGCTGCTGGACGAAGAGAGCGGTTATTTTCGTCAGGTACCCGGCTGGAATCTGCACTGCGCCATGGTCGGCGCAGCGCTGGGTGAACTGTCGCTGCTCGATCGCATCGACTCCGATCTGAAGTCGCTGATTCTGGTCGATTCGACCGAGACCGGTCGTCCGGTGCTCGATCCGCTCTTGCGGGAGATCGCGTCCGAAACGGAGCAACACGATGTCCGCTATTGGGTTGAGCGGCTCGCTCCGCTGTCCGAGTCGGTGATTTCCCAT
>JAJEBS010000316.1 GCA_022822425.1 Gemmatimonadota bacterium
CTACTCGTTCAAGGGCGCCTCGGTGCGCTTCATCCGTCGCTTCAACGAGGACTACGGGCCGAACGTTGCCTGCCTGACGCAGAACTACCGGTCCACGCGGCAGATCATCGAGGCTTCCAACGTTCTGATCTCGGCGGCGAAGGCGCGGATGAAGGGGTCGAAGCACGAGATCCGGATCAACACGGCTCGGCGGAGCGAGCCCCCGGGAGGCCGCTGGACGACTCTCGATCCGATGGCTCGCGGGAGGGGGCAGATCCTCCCGGCCGGGCGCGATTCTGCAGAGCAGGCCGTCGCGGTCGTGGAGGAACTGCGGCGGCTCGCCTCGCTCGATCCGGACTGGGACTGGTCGCGCTGCGCCGTGGTGTCGCGGAAGAGGGAGCTTCTCGATCCTGTCCGCGCCGTCTGTGAGCCCGCTGGCATCCCGGTCCAGATGGGCGACGAGAAGATGCCGCCTTTCTGGCGGTTACGGGAAACGCGGGAGTTTGTCGGCTGGCTCCGATCCGGAGAGTCGCGGGTCGTCGAGCCCGACGAGCTCAGCCAGTGGCTGGACGAAAGACCCTCCAATCCTTGGTGGGATCTCTTGCGGCAGGCTGTCGAGCAACACCACGAAGAGGCCGGGGCTGCCTCGCACCCGGTAGGGCCCTTCGTCGAATGGCTGGCGGAGTGGGGGCACGAGGTGCGACGCCGCCAGCGGGGCCTCCTCCTGACGACGGCGCACCGCGCCAAAGGGCTGGAGTTCGACCACGTGGCCGTGCTCGATGGAGACTGGGACGGGGCATGGGACAACGAGGATGCCGACGCCCCACGACGGCTCTACTACGTTGCCATGACCCGCGCCCGGGAGACGCTCCTCCTGGCCCGAATGGAGTCCCCGACCGCGCTGCAGGAGGATCTGCTGAAGCTGCCCAGCGTCCTGCGCCGCGACGCGAGGCCGAGGAAACCTGCCCCCTCCGCAGCTCACCTCCGCACGGTCCGACTCGGGATGAAGGATGTGGACCTGGGTTTCGCCGGGTGCTTCCGTGCTGGTCACCCGATCCACCGCCGAATCCGCGCCCTGAACCCGGGCGACGTACTGACCATCCGCGTCAACTTCCCGGGCTGGGATCTGCTCAACGGCTCCAGTCACCTGGTAGGCCGCCTCGCCATGAGGTTCCGACCCCCGAACGGCATGCGCTGCCGATCCGTCACGGTTGCGGCGATCGTCGCCTGGAGCCGCGCCGACACGAAGCCCAAGTACCTCGAGCGCTGCGACTGCGACGAATGGGAAGTCGTCCTCCCGGAACTCGTCTTCGAACCCGATGGCACTCCCGTGCTTCGCGTCCCGCATGGAGCCTCCTGACGGCCAGCGTCTCTTGCAACACTGGCCCACATGGCATGTCCCTGCGTGGCGGAGATTGGATACCTAGACTCGATGGCCGCGTGCGGTCTGATAGCCTCATCCGGTCGGCCCGACGGAGTGTGTGCCGACCATGCGTGGCGTGACCATGGCGCTGTCAATCAGACTGTTTTCCGGGCCTTCTGACCCCCTGCGTCCCCTGCCTCCGTTTGTCGAGCAGCAGTTTGTCGAGCAGCAGCGTCTCGTCGCCGAGGTCTATGAACTCATGGCTCTCTGTGACCGGCTGGAGGCTGGTCTTGATGCCACGGACGGCACCCGGAATCGCCTTCTGCATGACACGCTGACGCCATCCGCGTACGAAGCTGCTACTGTCGGGGCGGTTGGGGCATGATCCGCGTCTCGGTGCGCCCCGAGATGCTGCGCTGGGCTTGTGAGCGCGCGGGCCACGATGTGGCCCACTTCTCTGAGCGGGTGCCGCAACTGTCGGCCTGGATCCGGCGAGAGCGAAGGCCGACGCTGAAACAACTGGAGAAGATGGCGAGAGTCACCCACACTCCGCTCGGCTACCTGTTCCTCCGGGAGCCTCCCGACGAACGCCTCCCCGTGGCTGACTACCGCACGGTGTCGGGCACCGCTGCAGCCAAGCCGGGTCCCGACCTGCTGGACACGCTGTACGCGATGCTGCGCCGCCAGGCCTGGTTGCGGGAGTCGCGCGTGGAGCACGAGGCGGAGCCACGGGCGTTCGTGGCGAGCGCCCGTCTCGCCGACGAGCCCGATGCGGCGGGGCGCGAGATGCGGCGGTCACTCGGCCTGGACGACGGATGGGCGGCCCGAGTCCGAACTTGGCAGGACGCTGTGGGTGAGTTGCGCCGTTCGATCGAGAACCTGGGCGTGATGGCGGTGATCAACGGCGTGGTGGGGAACAACACCCATCGTCGACTGAGAGTGGAGGAGTTCCGCGGCTTCGCGCTCCCGGATCCCTACGCGCCGCTGATTTTCGTGAACGGCGCCGATGCGAAATCGGCGCAGATGTTCACGCTTGCCCACGAACTGGCGCACATCTGGCTCGGCAGGGATGGGGTCTCCGGCTTCGATGCCCTGCTTCCACACGGTACCGAGGTCGAGCACTGGTGCAATCGCGCGGCGGCTGAACTGCTCGCGCCCGCCCGGGAAGTCACGGCCCGGTGGATGGAGGTGAGACGGTCGCCGAGTCCGTTCGATTCGCTGGCGCGGTCGTTCAAGGTGAGCCCGGTCGTGGCCGCCCGTCGCGCTCTCGACCTCTCGCTCATCGGCCGCGGCGCCTTCTTCGCCTTCTACGAGCGGTACATGGAGCGGGAGGGCGAGAGCGGGACCAAGCCGACCGGGGGCGATTTCTTCAACAACCAGAACACGCGTGTTGGCGAGTTGTTCGCGACCCATGTTCTGCGCGCTGCGTTGGAGGGCCGAATCGGCTTCAAGGATGCCTATGACCTGACCGGGCTCCGCGGAGGAACGTTCCAGAAGTACGCCAGACGCTTGGGTTGGGATCTTCCATGAGCGCGGATCGGGTCTTTCTCGTGGATTCGGATGTATTCATCACGGCAAAGAACCTGTACTACGCGTTCGACATCTGCCCCGGGTTCTGGAAGAGCCTGCTCCATCATCACCAAGCCGGCCGCGTCTACAGCATAGACCGTGTGCGCGGCGAGCTCCTCGCGGGCAGCAAGACCGAGGATCTGGTGCGCTGGGTGAGGAGCGAGGTTCCGCAGGAGTTTTTCCTCCCCGTGGACACTGCTTCCGTGGCGAGCTCCTACACGGACATCATGATGTGGGTCCAGCGCCACCCTCGGTACTTCGACTACGCGAAGGCAAAGTTCGCGACGGGCGCGGACGGCTGGCTGGTCGCGTACGCACGGGTCCACGGCGCAGTCGTCGTGACCAACGAGCAGAGCGCCCCGGAGTCCAGGAGAGAGGTGAAGCTTCCCGATCTATGCGCTCGTTTCCGAGTCCGACACGAGAACACGTTCGCCATGCTTCGCGCGCTGAAAGTGCAGTTCGATCAGACCGGAGACCACTGATCGTCCCCGCGGAACCCGTGGGCGGTCGCATCCCGATCCGTCTGTCTCCGCAGCGCTCGGAGCATGCACTGACCTGGTTCAGACCCGGCCGCGGCACCTTCGAGCCCGCTGATGTGCTCTAGCCCGCGACGGTGCCGGCATCCCGCCGGTGGCAGTCATGCGTCCGGCGACGCCCGGAGCGTGCGGTCAAGCCTCAGGTTGTCGCGATCGGTTCAGGTCCGCCGTACCCACTGAGAGGTCGAAGATGAGGCTGGACACGGCGCGCCAACTAGGATAGGACATGGGATGAGATGGGAGCCGTGATCACGATGGAGGCTGTTGCCGGAGCTTGGCCGGGGAGGCAAGCGTGATTCCGGGCCGCGCCAGTTCCGTTGGCGTGAGGTCGCTCGTCGCCAATGTGCTCCTCGGCAAGGCCAAGGAGGAGGGCGACGCCTGCTGTGGAGACGACGCCGCCGCCGAGCCATCAACTCCGATGCGGCGCGGGGACTGGTTTCTCGGGGTCTTCCGAGAGCGCAGCGTCAAGAGGTTGCGGTACCTTGCAATGCTCCGTCCCTTGCCTTCACACCGGAGTATGAGATACCAAGGCTAGACGCGGATCCCGCACCTTGATCTGACCCGCGATCCGATATCCCGCCTAGAGCCTTGCTGAGTAGGTCTAGTTCCGATTTCAACCGGGAACAGAGCTCGTCGAAATGACCCCGGAAACCGTCATCCCTCCGCTGAATCTGCTGGAGAAACTCATGCGCTCGTCTCCCCTTTGTGTGTGACATCACTGTCCTCGCACGTTGAAGCTCTCGGAGCCCACTGAGTTCAGAGCCCTGGGCCTCCGGTATAGTTTCCTGTACAAGTCGCCTCAGCAGCATCAGGCTCCCTTCTGCGGGCTTCGGCTTCATGCCACATTCGGTCGCCGTGTGACGCAGCCACTTCAGATCGAACCCCTCAATCAAGACGCTGGCTAGGGCACGACACTTCTCGCTCCATTC
>JAJEBS010000017.1 GCA_022822425.1 Gemmatimonadota bacterium
GGTACTCCACCTCCACTTCCTCGCCGGGCTCCAGTTCACGCGCCAGGAACAGCAGGCGCTGGCTGGGCACGGACCGGTCGGCATCGACACGCTCCTCCAGCTCGGAGTCGGCGAGGGGTTCGAGCAGGCTGTGACCGTCGAGCGAGGTGATGATGTCACCTTCCCGGAGCCCCGCGTCGTCGGCCGGGCCGTTGTCGGTGACCCCCTGCACTTCGGCGCCCTGCGCGTCCGTGTCCGCCGAACCCAGGCTCAACTGGATCCCGAGCAACCCGCGCGACATCAGATTGCCCTGAAGGCGGAACATCCCACGGTCGGGCCCAGCCCGGCGGCCCCGGTTGCGCTCCTGTGCTTCCAGCACCGACGGGGCCGTCAGCGCGAGCAGCAGGCCGGCCGTCCAGAACGCCGCGCCGATTCGTCTTGTTCGCCCGCTTCCCGTCTTCCGCTTCTTCCTCAACATGCGATCCTCCTCGGTTGCCACTCATCGTCGTCGGGATGTCGCGTGCCGGGCCGGACTCCGGAGAGCCCCTGGCGCGCGCCATCAGACCATCTGACGCGAGGTCGGGCGGGAGGGTTGCACCGGGCCAGCGCGACAGTGGTGTCACGGCGGCTGGCGTTGCAGCCGAGGCCCGTTGCTGGTGAAAGCGCGGACCCTACCGCGGAAGCGCGAGCGCGACCAGTTCGGCCGCGTGGCCGCGGTCGCCCACCGCCACCACGATGAACTGGCGTCCGTCGGCGAGGTAGGTCATCGGCACCCCCGTCTGGTTGGCGGGCAGCTCGAACTCGTGCACGATCTCGCCGGTGCCCTTGTCGTGGGCGCGCAGCCTGTTGCCGCCCGACCCGAAGGCCGCGAACATCCCGCCCCCCTCCCCGGCGAAGAGCAGGGTCCTGGTCACCATGGTGCCGCCCCGGTCGGGCTTCCCGGTGGGTGGAATGTCCACCCCGGCCAATGCCGGGTGCTCGCGCACATAGTCGGGGGTGTCGCCGTTGGGCCTCATCCAGACGTGGTCGCCGGTGTTCAGGTCGATGGCGGTGATGCGCCCCCACGGCGGCTTGATGAGCGGGAGCCCCTGTGGACCGCCGCCCCGCACGCGGCGGAAGGCGCGCCCCGAGATGTAGTCCATGCTGGAGATCTCCGGGTCGTTGATGAGCCCGTGCACCGACGGCGACGTGACGGAGGTGACGTACAGGATGCCCGTCTCGACGTCGACCGAGCCGCCCGGCCAGTTGGCGCCGCCCAGCGACCCGGGCAGCACCAGCGTGCCCAGAGTGCCGTTCGGGTCGTCCAGATCGATGACCGAGGGCGGTGTGTAGAGCGGCCCGATCACCAGCCGGGAGACCATCTCCAGCGCCTCCGCGCGCAGCTCCGGCGTGAAGTCGATGAGGTCGTCCACCGATACTCCCTGGCGGTCGAAGGGGGCGGGGCGGGTGGGGAAGGGCTGGGTGGGGGCGGTCCATTCGCCGGGCACTTCGCTGGGCGCCACCGGCCGCTCCTCGATGGGCCAGACCGGCTCACCCGTGTGGCGGTCGAAGACGTAGGTGAACGCCTGCTTGGTGACCATCGCCACCGCGGGGATGGTGCGCCCGTCCACTTCGATGTCGAGCAGGATGGGGGGCGCGGGCGGATCGTAGTCCCAGATGCCGTGATGGACCATCTGGAAGTGCCACACCCGCTCGCCCGTGCGGGCGTCCAGGCACACGATGCTCTGCGAGAAGAGGTTGTCGCCGGGGTGGTGGCCGCCGTAGTAGTCCCCCGTGGGGGCCTCGATGGGCAGGTAGACGTAGCCGCGCTCCAGATCCGCCGAGAACGGGGTCCAGACGGCCGCGTTGCCGGTGTAGCGCCAGGACTCGTCCAGCCAGGTGTCGTTCCCGAACTCGCCCTCCTGGGGGATGGTGTGGAAGATCCACAGCCGTTCGCCGGTGCGCACGTCGTAGCCGCGCACGTGGCCGGGCGGCATGTCGGGCTTCGGGGGCGAGCTTCCGGACGGCAGCGCCGTCCCCACCACCGCCACGTCGCCCACGATCACCGGCGGGGAGCTCGAACCCAGCGGGTCGTTGTCGATGTCGACCTCGCGCGGCCCGAAGTCCCTGCGCAGGTCGACGACCCCGTCCTGGCCGAAGGCCGGGTCGGGCCGACCGGTCTTCGCGTCCAGCGAGACCATGTGGTAGGCCGGGGTGATCACGAGGACGCGCTCCGCCTCGCCGTCGGTCCACCAGGCGACCCCGCGGCCGGAGTTGGCGCGCGGCGCGGTCTCGGCGCGCACCCCCTCGTCCATGCGGTACATCCACAGGGTCTCGCCGGTGGCCCCGTCGATGGCTACCACCGCCCGCCGGTAGCCCGCGGTGACGTAGAGGGTGCCGTTCACCGCGAGGGGGGTTACCCGGTAGTTGAACTCGGGCCGGTCGCCGAAGTTGCGCGACTCCCAGCGCCACGCGATCTCCAGGTCGGCGACGTTGTCCGCGGTGATCTGATCGAGCGGCGAGTACTTGGTGCTCCCCGCGTCACCCCCGTAGTAGAGCCAGTCGCCGCCGGCCGCCCCCTGCTGTGCAACGAGTCCCGGCGGTGCTGCCGGTCCCGCCAGCACCGCGGCGACGAAGACCGCCACGGCTGGCAGGAGGGGTGGACGGGAGCGGGCGCCGTGGGTGGACCGAGGGCGACTCGAAGTGTCGTGCATCGGGGCTCCTGGCTGCGGGGATGCGCACGCGGCGCGCATGCGGGCACAGGAGCGAATGTCGTGCGCGACGGGCCGCTTCACAACCGTACTGCCGGGGGGTGCCTGCGAGAGAGGGGGACGAGCCGTAACCGGCCTCGGGGGAGGAAGGCCTCGATGCTCAGGTCGAGTGCATCTTGAAACTCCACCGCCGCGGACCCGATCGTTTCCGGTCCGAAGCAGCCTGCTCACCGGAAGCCGTCTCGGGTGCCTCGACCGCGGGCCGCGGGTGCTCGGCGTCCTCCGGGAGGGACATCGCCTCGAGAGCCGCCTCACGAGTCTCGTACACGGGGATGATCTTGTCGAAGCCGCTGAGCGAGACGACCGCGGCAATCGCCGCCGGGAGCCCGCACATTCCCATCGCCTTCCCGGATCCGCGAAACCTCTTGACCAGCACCAACAGGACGCTCAGACCGGCGCTGCTCATGTAGGAAAGGTCGCACAGATCCAGGAGGAGGGCTCTCTCGTCCGTCAGCACCTCCGACACCAGGGCTTCCCGGAACGACGCGCTGTTCACGCTGTCGACCCGACCCATGGGCGAGGCGATCAGCACGCCATCCATCCTTTCCCAACTGACCTTCAGGTCCATGGGTCTACCCGGGCACTTCGTGGCATGGGGATTCAGAGCGCACTCCGACAGGATACCAACGCCACAAGCTGCAGGCTTCGTCACCCGGTGTCAACCGACTCGGGTTCACTCCCGGATGATCCACCCACGGCTCAGAATGTCCCGCCGACACCAGTTGAACCGGTCCCGGAACGGTGATACGATCCCGTCGCCAAACGTCTCCGGGACGAGACCCACGATGCAATCTGCAAGAACATGAACGGGACGCGCGAGAGCACCGACCGTTCAGTTACCCACTGGCTCTCGGCCCTCGAATCCGAGGCCATCGAGATCATCCGCGAGGGCATCGCGACGGCGGCCCGACCCGTCATGCTCTACTCGATGGGCAAGGACTCGTCGGTATTGCTCCATCTGGCCCGCAAGGCGTTCTGGCCGGCGCCCCCTCCCCTTCCCCTGCTGCACATCGACACCACCTGGCAGTTCCGCGAGATGATCTCGTTCCGCGACCGCATCGTCGCCGAGGCGGGCATCGCACTCGCGGTTCACATCAACCGGCAAGGGCTCGCGGCTGGCGTGGATCCGTTCTCGCACGGATCGGAGCGCTACACCGACGTCATGACCACCGAGGCGCTGCGGCAGGCTCTGGACGCCCGAAAGTACGACATCATCTTCGTGGGCGGGCGGCGGGACGAGGAGAAGTCGCGGGCGAAGGAGCGGGTGTTCTCGTTCCGCGACGCGGCCCACCAGTGGGACCCCAGGACGCAGCGTCCCGAACTCTGGAACCTCTACAATACCCGCGTCCATCCGGGCGAATCGCTCCGCGTGTCTCCGCTCTCCAACTGGACCGAGGCAGACATCTGGCGCTACATCGCGGCCGAGGGGATCCCGGTGGTCCCGCTTTATTTCGCGAAGAAGCGCCCGGTCGTCGAGCGCGAGGGCCGGTGGATCATGGTCGACGACGAGCGCATGCCGCTGGGCGCCCGCGAGCAGCCGCAACGCCTTCGCGTCCGCTTCCGCACCCTGGGATGCTATCCGCTGACGGCCGCGGTCGAGAGCGACGCCGACACCCTTGAGGCGATCCTCGCCGAGACGCTGGCAACCCGCGACTCCGAGCGGCGGGGACGCGTGGTCGACCATGACGGGGACGCCTCGATGGAGCGCAAGAAGAGGGAGGGCTACTTCTGATGGCCCCCTCCCCCCCGCCAACGCAGCCTCCCCTGCGCTTCGTCCTGTGCGGCAGTGTGGACGACGGCAAGAGTACGCTCCTGGGCCGGCTGCTCTACGATTGCCGGCAGGTCTTCGCCGATCAGCTGCGGAAGGTGGAGGAGGACTCGCGGCGCTGGGGCACGCAGGGTGACGAAACCGATCTGGCGCTCCTGGTTGACGGTCTGCGCGACGAGCGCGAGCAGGGCATCACCATCGACGTCGCGTACCGCAGCTTCGAGACGCCCCGGCGCCGTTTCATCGTCGCCGACGCGCCCGGACACGAACAATACACCCGCAACATGGCGACCGGCGCCTCGAACGCCGATCTGGCGGTCGTTCTGGCCGACGCCCGCAAGGGAATCCTGCCCCAGACCGCGCGCCATACCCGCATCGCCGCCATGTTCGGGATCCGGCACATGGTCCTTGCGGTCAACAAGATGGACCTGGTGCTCTGGGATCGGAGCACCTTCGAAGCGATCTCGGACGGGTATCGGTCGATGGCGCGCGACGCGGGTGTCGAACACCTGCAAATCCTACCCGTTTGTTCACTTACGGGAGAGAACCTCACGCACCGCTGCGCGTCGGCGGAATGGTATTCCGGCCCAACCCTGCTCGAGCACCTGGAGACGATCGATGTCGAGTCGTCCATCGACAGGGAGTCCTTCCGCATGCCCGTCCAGTACGTCAACCGGCCCAACCCCGACTTTCGCGGCTACAGCGGCCGGATCGCGGCCGGGAGGGTTGCGGTGGGGGACCGGGTTCGCGTTTCCCCGTCCGGAATGGAGACCGTCGTGGAGTCGATCGTGGTGTGGCGGGGCACCCGAGAGCAGGCCGAGCGGGGGGATTCGGTGACGCTGACCCTTTCGAGCGAGGTGGATGTGACCCGGGGCGACGTGATCGCGGAAGCCTTCAATCCCCCGGGCGTGACGGACCATTTCCAGGCCAACCTGATCTGGATGAACGATCGCCCCCTGGTTGTCGGCCGCTCCTACCTCCTCAAGATCCATTCGCGGGAGGTGACCGCCACCGTAACCCGCATCAGGTACCGGCTGGACGTGTCGCAGGGGAACAGGCTGGCAGGCACCACGCTGAGGCTCAACGATCTGGCCACGGTCAACATCTCGACCAACCGGCCGATCACTTACGCGCCCTTCGACCGGTATCCGGGGCTGGGCAGCTTCATCATGATCGACCGGACCACCCACGAAACCGCAGGCGCCGGCGTGATCAACTTCGCGCTCAAACGCGCGTCGAACATCCGGTGGCAGGACTTCCACGTCACCCGCGAAGCCCGCCAGGAACTCAAGCTGCAGCGGGCCCGCTGTCTGTGGCTCACCGGGCTGTCGGCATCGGGCAAGACCACGGTCGCGAACCTCCTCGAGAAGCGCCTTCATTCCGAGGGCCGGCACACCTACCTGCTGGACGGCGACAACGTGCGCCACGGGCTGAACCGGGATCTCGGCTTCACCGAAGCCGACCGCGTGGAGAACATCCGCAGGGTCGCCGAGGTGGCTCGTCTCATGGTTGACGCGGGGCTGGTCGTGATCGTGTCCTTCATCAGCCCCTTCCAGTCCGAACGGGATTTCGCCCGCGGCCTGTTCGACCCCGGCGACTTCAGGGAGATCTTCGTCGACGCATCCCTCGAGGTCTGTGCGGCGCGCGACCCCAAGGGCCTCTATGCCAAGGCGATGAGGGGCGAGATCGGCAACTTCACCGGCATCGACAGCCCCTACGAGAAGCCCCGGCACCCGGATCTGCGACTCGACACCGAGGCACTCGCTCCCGAGGAATGCGTCGAGCTGATCCTGCGGCGGCTGCTGTGAGCGGGCGTGCGCCTTCGCCCGCCCGCGCGGGATGTCCGGCCGCGGGCGCCGCTACCGATCCACGCGAATCGTGACCACATCCGCGTTGTGATACTGCTGGTGCTTCACCGATGAGGCGTAGTGGCGAAGGAGCCGCAGCGACAGGTCGCGCGTGCTCTCGAAGTCGGGGATGTCGCTGAGCAGGACGATCTGGTTCTCCAGGTTCGCGGCGTCCGTGGCCGCGCTGAACTCAACGATGGCTCCCTTGCGGTCGTTGCGCGCGACGACGCGAAGACGCCGGTCCGCGGAGTCGCTCTCGTCCTCGTCCTGCCGGACCAGGCTGAGGAGCGCTTCCTCCGAGGCCGCCCTGAGACGCGCCTTTCCCTCGCTGCCCCATCCGTACTTCCCCGCGAACCCGGCCACGAACTCGTCGAGGGCGCGAAGACTGTCCGGACCGAGCCGCATCTCCGTCCTTCGGCGGCGCGGCCCGGTCAGCTCCAGAAAGAGGTTCAGCAGCAGGATGGTCACTCCGCCGGCCGTCAGCCCGTTCGCCAGCATCTGCGCGGCGGGGGTCCCCAGGTGCTGCGGGAATATCGCCTGGAACTGGATACCGACGCCGATCCAGAAGGAGAACCCGGCGATCAGCGAGCTGTGACGCCCTCCGCCCGTCTGAAAGACGACACGCATGCCGCGGGCGAAGATCAGCCCCATTACAACGACCAGCCAGGCACCCAGCGCCGGCCCCGGTATGGACAGCAGCAGGGCGGTGATCTTCGGAACGAACGCCAGACCGATGAAGATGGCCCCGATGTAGACCCCCACCCTCCTGGCCGCCACGCCGATGCCCTCCGCCATGGCGATGCCGGCCGGATAGGGCCAGATCGGCAGGACGCCCGCGACCCCCGACAGCAGGGTACCCGCCCCGCAGGCGGCCACGGCCCCCTGGACCCTGCGGAAGTCGGTCGCCTTCTGTTCGCGCCGCGAGAGACGCTGCATGACGATGGCATCGCTGACCTGCCTGACCGTGATGACCAGGGTGACGAACAGAAAGGCCGGCAGGAGCAGCCAGAAGTTCGAGTCGAAACGTACATCGAGGCCGGGCAAGGCCGCGGCGGGGATCCCGAACCAGCCGGCCTCGCGCACCGGCGTGAGATCGAGGATCCCGAAGAAGCCGGCCACAACACATCCCAGGGCGAGCGCGAGCACCGGCGTCCAGGCCCTCAGGATGCGTGGCGCGCGCAGCATCAGGCCGAGCACGGTGGCGGCGGTGACGAGCGTGACGGTGGGCGCCGCAGCCGCAGGCGCCTGCGCCGGAACTGCGGTGAGCAGCGCGAACCCCATGGGCATCACAGTGACCGAGATGAGCGCCACGAGCGTGCCCGACACCACCGGCGTGATGATCCGCCTGAGCAGGACCAGGCGAGCCGCCAGGCCGAGCTGGAAGAGCCCCGAGGCGATCACCAGCACGGCGAGCAGCGCGGGACCACCCGCGGCCAGCGCCAGCACGGCGACGCCGATCGAGGCTCCGGAGGCTCCCATGATCATCAGGTTGGCGCCCCCGATTCCCGCCACTCGCCGGGCCTGGACGATGGTTGTCAGCCCGCCGATGACCATGCTGGCGAAGATGGCCCAGGACAGGTAGGCGCCGGTCAGATTCGCCGCGCGCGTGACCGATGGTGGTGACCACGACCACGGGTGTGCACACCAGCACCGCGACCTGCAGTCCAAGGAGGAAGGAAGCCGGATGCGGCGGCGATTCGTCGGCCGCGTAGCGAAGCCCTCCTGCCGGCTTTCCGGGGCCGGATTCCACAGGCGTCGCTCCTGGATGCCGGTTCGTGGTTTTGTCGGAACGCGAGGGGTAGTAGCGAGTATAGCTACCGGCGCCCGAATCCGTAAAACGGAGCCCGGGCGATGTCGGTCATGAACGAGCTCTTCAAGGGAGAGGTGGAGTGCAGCGTGCACGGATGAGGAACTGGCGTTGAGGCCTCGGGCCGGATGCCGCCCCGGCAGGGCGGCGTGGGTTCGTGCGCTCGCGACCTCCGTGCTCGCGGCGGTTTCTCCGCTGGCGCCGGGATCCCCTTCCCTGCAGGCCCAGGTATCGCCGGAGATCCTTCAGGTCCTGCAGCAGGGTGGCGCCTGGGTCGCCCTGGCCATCGAGGACGGCGTCGGCTCCTTCCAGAGCGGGCCCGTACCCACCCTCGGGATCCAGCTTCGGGGCCAGTTGCGCATCTGGGAGGAGCACACGGGCAACTGGCATGTCGTCATGCGCGACCTGGCGCGTGACGAGGGCCCGGTTATCCTCGAGCGCCTCATGGTCCCCGGAGAGCCCGTGGACTTCGACTACCAGACCGGCATGCTGGGACAGATCCAGATCGACGTGCGCTGGAGCGAGGCCCGCGACACGACGCTCCGCGTGTGGGTGGGAACGGAGCTGACGCCCGGGGAACCGGACCTACTGACATTTACTGATGTCTACTGGAATTATGGCGGGAGCCGGACCTGCGTGCTATCGGCGGGAATCGACGCACTCCGCGAGCAGGCACAGGATCTCGTACATCAGCGATGCGCCGGCCAGCGCGGTGCCCCCGCCCGGGTCGAGAGGCGGGGCGACCTCCACCACATCGCCTCCCACGAGGTTGAGGCCACGCAGGCCGTGCAACAGCGAGATCGCCTCGCGTGTGGTTAGTCCGCCGATCTCCGGCGTTCCGGTCCCCGGCGTGAAGGCCGGGTCGATCCCGTCCACGTCGAGGGTGATGTAGGTCGGGCCGTCGCCGACCACCCGGCGCGCCTCCTCCACCACCGCCTGCACCCCCAGCCGCTGGAACTCGTCGATCTGCACGACGCGCATGCCGTGCGCCCTCGAGAACTCGAAGCCGTCGAGGAAGTTCTGGTAGCCGCGGATGCCGATCTGGATCGAGCGTTCGGGATCGAGCACGCCCGCCTCCACGGCGCGGCGGAAGGGAGCTCCGTGGTGGTACTTCGAACCGCCGATCGCGTCCCAGGTGTCGAGATGCGCGTCGATCTGCACCATGCCGAGCGGCCGCCCGGCTCCCAGCGCCTTCATGATCGGATAGGTGATCGAATGGTCTCCCCCCGCGCTCAGCGGCACGGGACCGGCCGCGTGGAGACGGGTGAAGTGGGCTTCGATCCGGGCAACGACGTCGTCCAGACGGTAGATGGCGTCGAATCGCACGTCCCCCACGTCGGCGATCCGGCACAGCGAAAAGGGCTCGACCCTCGTAACCGCGTTGATCCTGCGCACCACGTTGGACTTGTTGCGGATCTCCCGCGGCCCGTGCCGCGCGCCCGGCTGAAAGGTCACGCCGTGGTCCGTCGGCACGCCGACGAGAGCGATGTCAAGCCCGTCGAGGGTGGTGGCCAGCGGTGCGCGCAGGAGGGTGGATCCACCCATGAAGCGCAGATCGTCGAGCGGCGTGTAGACCTCGCCCGTTACCGGCGAGACGGCGTCGTAGAAGTCGTTCATTCCAGTACGGTCTCACTCAGCGCGCTGACCAAAAGCGGGGCCGGCCCCTGTTCCGGGACCGGCCCCGTACCTTC
>JAJEBS010000139.1 GCA_022822425.1 Gemmatimonadota bacterium
TCGGTCAACGACGGGGAAACGGGAATCAGAGCCTGCGCCGTAACGCGGCGCGGGACCGTCCGATCAACTGGATTGCAGTAGGAATATCACTCCGAGGCGCCAGCGGGCATGGCACCCCGCCGCGGAACGCGGCTCAGTTCAGGTCGAGTAATGTTGAGCAGAACATTACTCGACGACTGGGGACTGGCGAAGCTCAGCGCCGAGAACCGACGTGATCTGCTCGAAATCATCGAGGACCGCTACGGCATCCGCTCAACCGTCGTGACCAGCCAGCTTCCGGTGGAAAAATGGCACGACGTCGTCGGGGACCCGACCCTGGCCGACGCCATCCTCGACCGGCTCGTGCACAGTGCCTACCAGATCAACCTCAAGGGAGAATCGATGCGAAAACGACCAGGAAAACGACCAGGACCGTTGACCCAGACCAGCCACCGCGGCTCATAATCACCCTCCCGCGTCGCTTCGCTCCGGCCGGTGTCCACTTTGACCGGAATCGGTGTCCAGCTTCGCGCCGGAATCGGTGTCCACTTTCACCGGAATGCCCAGACATCCGCCGCTTCTCCGCCGTCGCGGTCGGGTTCGCCGGCGTGCTCGTGGTGCTGCGGCCCGGAGGCAGCGAGCTCGGAGATGCTGTCGGCACGCTGACCATGCTGCTTCCCGTCGTGGCGGCGCTCGCCCATGCGGTCATGCAGATCCTGACCCGGCGGCTCCGGGCAAGCGGGCCGGCATCCGCCATGGCGGTCCATATCCAGTGCACCCTCATCGCGGTCAGCCTGGGCTTCTTCGTCGTGGCCGGCGACGGCCGCTACGCCACGGGCATGGAGAGCAAGTCGGCGCTCTTCCTGCTGCGCGCCTGGACCTGGCCGACGCTCGAACACTGGGGCTGGTTCGGGGTGCTGGGTGCCCTTTCGGCGTTCACCGCCTATGCCCTGGCGCAGGCCTACCGGCTCTGTGACGCTGCTACCCTCGCACCGTTCGAATACGTCGCGCTGCCGATGGCGATTGCGCTCGGGTGGCTCGTGTTCGACCATCTTCCCGACGTCTGGGTGCTGCTCGGCTGCGCCATGATCGCCGGTTCCTGCCTCTAAGTGTACCGGCGCAAGAAACAACTGGCGGAGGCCGGTATCGTGGCACTGCGCGGGGGTCCGTAACGCGAGTGCCCCGACTTTCAGGGGTCCTTCCAAGGATGATCCGTGTCGGGTACGTGTAGCGGATTGAGAACATCCGCACTCCGGCGCGAGATCATTGCCGCCTTGCCCGTTTGAGACGATGTGGATGAGGCCATGCCGGCAGGTACTCGCATGGAGTTCAATCGACATTCCTCACTACTCCAGGGCTACCCGTCGCGGACCCACAAACTTCCCTTGAACAGAACTTCGACGCTATGCACGAGTCAACCTGTTGTCTTGAAGTTGCGCTCAAGCATCGCTGCGCCCGGCAAGGCGCTCCCTGATCTCCCGGGCCTTGCCGTAGGCCTCCTGCGCCCCGTGCGCATCGCCCCGCGCCCAAAGCAGTTGGCCGAGCTGGGTGTGGCTGACCGCGAGATTGTGCTGCCATCCGGTATTCGTCGGATCGAGAGCGGCAAACCGTCCGCTGATCTCCAGGGCTTTTTCGAAGGCCTCCAGCGCCCCCTGCGCATCGCCCTGCACCCGGAGCAGTTTGCCGATCTCGCCGTGGCTGATCGCGAGATTGTACTGCCATTCGGTATTCGCCGGATCGAGAGCGGCAAGCCGCTCGTCGATCTCCAGGGCTTTTTCGAAGGCCTCCTGCGCCCCCTGCGCATCGTCCTGCGCCCGGAGCGCTTGGCCGACTTGGGTGTGCCTGATCGCGAGATTCTGCTGCCATCCGGTATTCGTCGGATCGAGAGTGGCAAGCCGCTCCATGATCTCCAAGGCCTTTACGAAGGCTTCCAACGCCCCCTGCGCATCGCCCCGCACTCGGAGCAGACCGCCTGTCCGCTCGTGGCTGACCGCGAGATCCCTCTGCCATCCGGGGTTCGTCGGATCGAGACGGGCACGAACTTCACTTCGTCGGAGCAGGTCGTTGTAGAGCGATTCGGCATCCGACGCTCGAACCAGCGAATCGAGCACCATGCCTACTTCGTCAGCGAGCGTGAAGGGGATTTCATCCAGGGTCCAGGTCCCTTGCCTGAGCCCCTTGATGAACCGGTCCGCCGCCCGGTTGGAGCTTTCGAAGTTGCCCTGCCCTTTCTCGATGCCGATCAGATGGGCCAGCGCAAGCCCGGCGCGATGCGGTCTGTCGCGCTCCATGCGCTCGACTGCTATTTTCAATGCCTCGGCACGGTCGGCCCGGCCCAGACGGTCAAAGGCTTCGGGCTCATCGATCAGCCGGTCGAGCAGGTCGTCGAGGATCTCGTAGAGCTTCCCGTCGCCCGGCCATTCGCCCAACTCGGTTCCGGCCAGGCCGCTAGAGCGATATTCCTGCGCCGCCTCGATGAACAGCCGCTCGGCAAACGACGCAATGTCGTCACGCGAGTCATCGAGGACATCCCGCACATAGCGGTATGTCGTCTCGCTTTCTTCAAGTCCGCGGCGCGCCGCCTCCCCGAAATGCGCCTCGGCCAGCCGGTCGACAAGGTCCACCACGAACCGTGGCCCAATCACACTGGCCAGCGAGACCGCTCGACGAATGGATTCCGGCATGTCGCGAAGACGCTCGAGCACGACTTCGTCGATTGGCAGGTCCGAAAGCTCCAGCACCTTTTCCCTGCCCGTTCCCGTGAGGTCGCAGCCGGTCGATCCGTCGATGAACCAGGCGGGCTTGCGCTCCATGCGCGCGGCAATCTGCTCGAGCTTGCGAGGATTGCCGCCGCTCTTCTCGACAATCTCCTCGACCGTCCGCTCGCCAAGGCCCGGGAAGAGGTCCGTCAGCGCGGGCGCCAGATCCTCGACGGGGCTCCCGAGGTCGATTTCCACACAATGTCCGGCCTCCAGCGTTCCTCCCTGCTTGTCTGTTGACTCGCCGGGCTCCTCGCGGCCCTTCCAGAAGCCCGCGCGGCGCAGGACCCGCGCCACCCGGCTGCCCCCCGTTCTGCCGTCCCCCGCCGTCAGCTCACGGCTCCAATGCGTTATGACAAGGAGCAAAGGCCAGCGCTGCTTGGCGCTACGGGCAATCAACCTTTCCAGAAAATCCACCATGGTCGGGTCGCGGTCGGCAAACTGCGCGTCGTCCACGAACACCACCAGCGGCACCCGGGCGAACACATCAGAGCGCGGGCTGAACATCTTGTCCAAGTCTTCCATTGTGGCATCGATTACCGATTCGAGCTGTTCTTCGCCGGAAGCCCGATCGACATCGGAGGAAGGATTCAGGACATCGCAGATCTTGAGAATCCCCTGGGCGGTCGTCTTGATCACCCCGATGCCGAATGCGTCGACGACACCTAACGCGATATCGACCCCCGTGTCGACAACCACATGCGCGAAGCGGGCCAACCTGCTGGTCTGTATTTCCACGACATGGGGCAGGAGATTGTGGAGACCGCCATACACGGTGTCTGTGGAAGTCGGGCTGTCGGCCACTTGGAGCCCCCACCACACGAAAGGCGGCAGGTTGTTGCAGCCGTAGGCCTCGAGCGCTCCGCCGCAATCCCGCTGCGTGGCGCGCGTGGCGCCGATGCATGAGTGGCAAACTGCGAGGTCGCGCTGCCATTCGGCGTTGTCCGGATCGAGGCCGGCAAGACGCTCCATGATCTCCAAGGCCTTGCCGTAGGCTTCCAGCCTCCCGTCGGTATCGCCCCGCGCGGCGCGCGTGTCGCCGATCCCGAAGTGGAAGGCCGCGAGGTCGCGCTGCCATTCGGCATTGTCCGGATCGAGGCCGGCAAGTTGCCTGGCTGTCTCCAGGGCCTTGCCATCGGCTTCCGGCACCCCGTCGGCCTCGCCCCGCGCGGCGCGCGTGCCGCCGATCCTGCCGTGGCCGAGCGCGAGGTTGTGCCGCCAGTGGGTGCCGTCCGGACCGTCACCTGCAGTTGCGCGTTCGCTTATCTCCAGGGCCTTGCCACAGGCCTCCAGCGCCCCGCCGGCCTCGCCCCGCGCGGCGCGCATGTCGCCGATCCTGAAGTGGCCGAGCGCGAGGACGGACTGCCACCGGGTGTCGTCCGGATCGAGATCAGCAAGGCGCTCGACCGTTTCCAGGTGCTTGCCGTGGGCCTCCAGCGCCGCGTCGGCCTCGCCCCGCGCGGCGAGCGTGTCGCCGATCCTGAAGTGGCCGAGCGCAAGGGCGAACTGCCACCGGGTGTCGTCCGGATCGAGATCGGCAAGGCGCTCGAATATCTCCTGCGCTTGGTTGTAGGCTTCCAGCGCCCCGTCCGTATCGCCCCGCGCGGTGCGCGTGTCGCCGATCCAGCGGTGGCAGATCGCGAGGTCGCTCTGCCTCTCGGTGTTGTCCCGGTCGAGACCGGCAAGGCGCCGGAATGTCTCCTGCGCCTTGCCGTATTCCGCCAGCGCCTTCTTGAAATTGCCTTCCTTGGCGTACAGGTCGCCGATCCTGCTGCGGCAGATCGCGAGGTCGCGCTGCCATCCGGCGTTGTCCCGGTCGAGACCGGCAAGGCGCCCGAATATCTCCTGCGCTTGGTTGTACGCCCCCAGCGCCTTGCGGTTTTCCTCCGATCGTTTCCACCAAACTGCGGCGGACGGCATGACAGCCACGCGCCCCATCTCCAGTTCGCAGGCATCCGGCCAGTAATTGCCGAGATCGCAGTAGATGGAGAGCCAACGGTAGAGTTCCATGACCAACCGCGTCTTTCCCAGCCCGCGCTCGGCATGGACAAGAACGACCCGGTGGATCGGCCCATCGGGCGATTTGCCGCGCTCCAGGAGCTTCAGCGCCTTGGCAACATCGAGATAAGCCTCCTTCAATCGTCCGAGATCGCGAAGGCGGCTCTTCCCGCAAAACTTGAGCTCCTGCATGCACCAGCCTCCAGAGCCTGTCCGGACAGCACGCCCGTACGGCGATGATAAAGGGAGCATCGCCCCTTTTTCGTCCGGGATCGCGACCGGGCTCTGGATCGCCGCGGTCGCGGGCTTCATCGCGCCGATGTTCCTGCGAAGGTTTCTCGCGAAGCCGGCCCCGGTCGCGGAATAGCGCACCAGCGAGTCGGCCCCGAGCGAACGGCCGGGTGTCGTTTCACCTCGCCCCGGCAGGGACGGGAGCGGGCGCGAATCCGCGGGCCGCAGCTCCGACGTTGCCTGCCCGCTCCGGTCGTTCGTCGCGACGGCCGATTTGGGCTAGCATGGAGCCCGCAGCCTCGGTTCAGACGAGGGCCGCGCCCTTGAGGCTGCGATGCAGATGGCGCTGCCCCGAGGAGGAGCAACCATGAAGCGCTGTTTCCTGCAGGCGGTGACGGCTGCGGCAGCGGCCGTGTTGGCGGTCCCCGCCCTCGCCGCGGACGTGCTGCCCGGCGCGACGGTGGCCGAGCGCGCCCTCAATGGCGCCAAGGCGTACATCGAGAAGAACGGCGGTGCCGAGAACCTGAAGCTCACCATGCTGCTGAGCTCGCTCTACCGGAACTCGATGCCCGACTTCACCCGCGAGTGGACGGAGCTCACCGGGGTCGAGATCGAGAACGTCCCGCTCGGGTACACCGACATCCCGGCCAAGGTCATGGCCGAGGCGACGGCCAAGACCGGCGTCTACGACATCTTCAACGATTTCCCCTACACGATGCCCGACGCGGTCGGCGCGGGGGTGGTGGTCTCGCTCGACGAGTACGCGGCGCGCGGCCAGCCGGACTTCTCCGGGACCGCGCCCGGGATCGCCTTCCAGCAGTACTACCAGGGCAAGCTCTACAACATGGTCCTCGACGGGGACCACATCATCCTCGTCCTGCGCGATGACCTTCTCACGAATCCGGCGGTGATCGAGGACTACGAGGCCGAGTTCGGCAAGGCCCCGGGCTGCCCGGAGACCATGGCCGAATGGGAGGAGATGGCCGCCTGGTTCCACACCGAGGAAGGCCAGACCCGGTGGGGAATGACCTTCGACAGCACGCTCTACGGGGCGGTGGCCTATCGCTCGATCAACTTCTCGTACCGGCACTTCCCGGCGTACCTCGGTGGCCTCATGTTCGACGCGGACATGAACCCGACCATCAACACCCCGAACGGGATCCGGGCGATCAAGCAGTTCGCGTCCATCGTCCAGTACATGCCACCGGACGTCCAGGGCTGGGGAACGCCGCAGATCTATCCCTTCTGGCGCACCGGCAACGCCTTTTCCGCCATGTCATTCCCGTCCATCGTGGGGAACGCCAACAGCGCCGACGACAGCGTCATCAAGGGCAAGCAGCGCGCGTGCACGATCCCCAAGGTCGACGTCGGGGGCGGCAAGATGGTGAGCCGGGCGCCGCAGGCGGCGGGCACCGGGTACATGGTGAACACCTACAGCGCGCACCCCGAGCTCGCCTACTGGTTCATCCAGTGGTTCACGAGCGAGAGCGTGGGTGACCGGGCCATCGCCCATCCCAAGGGCTTCTGGGATCCGTTCCGCCAGTCGAACCTGGGCAATGAGGGCATCATCGCGAGGTTCGGCCAGCAGTTCCTCGACACCACGATGGAGAACTCGAAGAGCGCGGTCTCGCTGCTGCTCCTCGAGGGCAACTACGAGTACTTCAACATCCTCGACAAGCACCTCGCGAGCGTGATGAACGAGAACATCACCGCCGAGGAGGCGGCGGCGCTCATCGAGGAGGGGTGGAACGAAGTGACGGAGGACATCGGCCGCGACTATCAGATCGCCACCTGGCGAAGCGGGGTCGAGAGCGGCATCTACCTCGACAAGTTCGAGTAGGCGGCGAAGCCGCGGGCTCGTGTCCGGGCCGGGACGCTCCCGTACGGACACCGCGAATGCCCTCATCGGACGGAAGGGGTTGCGCGTGCGGGCCGGGTCCCCGGCCCGCGCGAGCCGCCCCGTCTGAACGGACCGACTCCTGATGGCGGAATCCGGTCAACCGGTGGCGGCTGGCGCGACGGCCCGCGCGTCCGCGCGGCTGTCGCTCGGCCGGCGATTTTCGGCGTGGGCCTCCCAGGAGCGGGTGTTTCGACTCATCCCGTTCATCGCCGTCGAGGCGGTCTTCATCCTCGTCATCATCATCCCGTTCATCCTCACCATCTACATCAGCCTGCTTCGCTGGCGCGCGAACCGGCCCTTCGAGCAGGCGTCGTTCAGCGGATTCCTCAACTACGGGCGCGTCCTCGGGAAGGACGAGTTCTGGATGGCCCTCGGGCGCACGTTCTACTTCGCGGGGGCGGCGGTCATCCTCGAGCTCCTGATCGGCTTCGTCCTCGCCTACCTCCTTCACCGGCACTTCCGGGGGCGGCGCCTCTACATCACGGTCTTCCTCGCCCCGATGATGGTGGTGCCGGTGGTCGTCGGCTACAACTTCTCGATGATCTACGTCGACAGCGGGCCGCTCAACCAGATCCTCGCCCCGTTCCTCGAGCCCTTCGGCATCGATCCGCGCATCCGGTGGCTGTCCCACCCGCTCGCGGCGCAGTGGGCGATCATCCTCGCCGACGTCTGGCAGTGGACCTCGCTCACGTTCCTCATCTTCCTGTCCGGATTCGCCGCCCTGCCGCAGCAGCTCGTCGACGCGGCGCGGGTCCTCGGGGCGAGCCCGTCGCAGATCTTCTGGCGGGTGCAGCTCCCCCTCCTCAAGCCCGCGATCATCATCGCGGTGGTGATCCGGTCCATGGAGGCGCTCAAGATGTTCGACCCGGTGGTGCTGCTCACCTTCGGCGGCCCCGGGATCTCCACCCAGACCATCGCCTACTACCTGTGGCAGGAGGTCTGGGTGTTCAGCAAGTACAGCTACGGCGCGGCCGCCTCCATCCTGCTCCTCATCTTCTTCTCGGTATTCATCTTCGTCGGGATCTGGCTGCTCGTTCGCCAGCGCGAATCCGTGCGGCGGGTGGACGTGGACGTCCTGTGAGGGGCGCGAGGGAGAGCGGGATGGCGGAGACGGAGCCCCGGGTGACGGCGATGACCGAAGCGGGATGCCGGTGATGGCGGCGGGGCGAAATCGTCTGCGGCGCTACCGGCGGGCCTGGGTCCGGCACGCCATCCTCCTCGCGTGGACCTTCTTCATCGTCTTCCCGCTCTACTGGATGCTCTCGACCTCGTTCAAGGACGCGGGCGAGTGGGTGTCGTGGCCGCCCCACTGGTACCCCCACGACTTCACCATGCACAACTACCGGCAGATCTTCTCGTTCAGCGTGCTCGGGGAGGAGCTGGCCCGCGGCGCGACGGACCAGGCGTTCACCATCTGGAAGGCGTTGGGGGATTCGCTCCTCATCTGCGCCGTCGCGTCGTTCATCGCCCTCGTGCTCGGGGTGTTCCTCGCGTACGCGATCTCGCGCTTCGCGGTCGGGGGAAGCAAGTTCCGGCACATCATTCTCACCATCCGGATGGTGCCCCCCATCGTGATCGCGATCCCGATCCTGATGTACTACGCGATCATGATCCCGTTCACCACCGAGGTGTTGTTCGGCGCCCGGATCATCCTGTTCGACACCTATTTCGGTCTCGGGGCGCTCTACGTGGCGACGACCCTGCCGTTCGTCATCTGGATGATGCTGAGCTTCATCGACGAGGTGCCCTACACCCTGGAGCACGCGGCGCGGATGATGGGGGCGGGACGGATGTACACCCTGCGCCGGGTGGTCCTGCCCCTCGTGGCCTCCGGGCTGGTGGTGACGTACCTCTTCGTCTTCATCCTCAACTGGAGCGAGTTCCTGCTCGCCCTCACCCTCACCCACCCCGAGGTGACCACCCTCCCGGTCCTCCTCAACAAGTTCCAGAGCGCGTCGGAGGGCCGGCTCTACGGGCCGCAGGCGGCCATCGGGACGGTGATCACGATCCCCGTCGTCGTCCTCGGGGTGCTGATCCAGAAGCACCTCATCAAGGGCTTCAGCTTCGGGATGATCCGCAAGTGAGGAAGACGGGAACGACCTTCCGGCCGCCGGCCGGTGCGCGGGAGAAATGACGTGGCGGAAATCGTTCTGCGCGACCTCGTCAAGCACTTCGGCTCCGTCGTCGCGGTGGCCGGGG